>JBAVXA010000131.1:0-13310 GCA_049698095.1 Burkholderiales bacterium | reverse complement strand
TGTCTGCCGAACATCAAACGGCCGCCTCCGCGCAGCCCGATGCACCGATGGCAGGCGACCATTGCGCGAAAAAGAATGTGCATAACTGCCCATTCGCCTCAGTGTGTGATTTTGCCAACCTGTGTGTTTTGACTGCCGGGCCGATCAAGCAGGCGCCGCTATCCCTCCCCGTCGGCGCGGATTTTTTGCGTGCCGATTTTACTTCCGTCATTCATCCTCCCGCCCTTCGACCTCCCGCGGTTTAATTCAGACGCTGATAATTCCGCGCGCCTATCAACAGCGCGCCGATGCCGTTTGCACGACTGGAGACAACAGCATGAAAAAAAATTGGGTGAAAATAGCGACCGCATTTTGCCTGCTTGCGCCCGCCGCGTTGGCGCGCGCGGCGCCGATGGGCTTCGAGGGCAGCTGGATGGCAATGACCGATATTTCGGAAAACTGGCGTGAAGCG
Organism: Burkholderiales bacterium; assembly: GCA_049698095.1. Classification (GTDB taxonomy): domain Bacteria; phylum Pseudomonadota; class Gammaproteobacteria; order Burkholderiales; family JBEEJL01; genus JBEEJL01. The sequence continues at coordinate 12,859 of JBAVXA010000131.1, read as the reverse complement.
TGGACGAATTATGCGCTGACGCCGCGCGACGCGGTTGGCGCCGGCTATGTTTTCATGCGCGCCGACGATAAAACCAGGCAGCGTAAATTCGCCGAAGTAAACTACACGCGCTTACTGCATCGGTGGAATATGCCCGACGCGCAAGCCAACATCTGGCTGTTCGGCAGCGTAGGTAAAATGACCGGCAATGATTTCAGCGGCAGCAAAACCGCCTACGCGCCCGGCATGCAGCTGGATTACGAAACCACGCGCGTGTATTTCGCGGCGACCTCGCGTTTGAATCGCGCGGACGCGATCAAGCATGATTTCCATTCCGTGCGTGCCGGTTTTTCGTTTTACCAGGCGGAATACGAGCAGACGCAACCTTGGTTGATTGTCGAAGCTCGGCGAATGCGGGACTTGTCCGACAAGCTGGAAGTCACGCCGATGCTGCGTCTGATCAACAAAAACTATTTTATCGAAGCCGGCGTCAACAATAGCCGCCAATTTCGTATCAATTTAATGTACATATTCTAATCAGGAGATCAACATGAAGACTTTTTATACTGCAACGTTTATCGTCATCGCGCTTTCCGGCGGCAGTGCGTTCGCGACCACCATCAATGCCAAAGTCAACGGCATGGTGTGCGCATTCTGTGCGCAGGGAATCGAGAAAAAATTGCGCGCCCAGGCGGCGACAAAAGATTTGTACGTCAGCCTGGAAAATAAAGTCGTCGCGGTGGAATTGAAGCCGGGGCAGGACATCAACGACGACGCGATGAAACAGATCATCAGCGACGCCGGGTATGCCGTCACAGCGATCAGCCGCAGCGAAGAAAGCGTCGACGCGATCCGCCAATCGATGAAGAAAAAATGAGCGACGATATTTCGCAAATCCAGGACAGGGCAAAGACGCTGTCCTGGCTGTCGATTTTCACCAGCAGCGGCACCTTGATCTGCTGCGCCCTGCCCGCGTTGCTGGTGGCATTCGGCGCGGGCGCGTCGCTGGCGTCGCTGCTCGGCAACGTGCCGCAACTGATCTGGTTTTCAGAAAACAAGTCGCTGGTATTCGTCTCCGCAGGCGCCATGCTGTCGCTGGCCGGCTATTTTCAATACCGCAATCGTAGCGCTCCCTGTCCAGTGGATCCCGTGTTTGCGCGCGCATGCATGACTACACGGCGGACCTCGTGGCGGATATACCTGTTTTCGCTAGCCCTGTTCGCACTTGGCGGATTTTTTGCTTTTATCGCGCCGCTGTTGAGAGCAAACTGACTGTATTGAGAACGCGCGAGGTGCGTAACGCTGACTACTCCGATGGTGGCGTCGGCGCGCGGGCGTGGACGGCGGTGACGCGATCGGAGAAAACTTATCATAGGCGACTTATTAAAAAAATCAATGTATTCAATATGTTGAGTTTGTTTTTTCTGGATAATGCTTCAGGCTGTGTTCGTCTGGCGTAAAACTGGGCATAGGCCCCGTGCTAAAATGAGGGTTAAACCTTATTCCTTTTCTACGTAGTAAAGCTCATCATCTCTCTATGAATATTGTCATTCTCGCAGCCGGCCAGGGGACGCGCATGCGCTCTGCGCTGCCCAAGGTTTTGCATTCGATTGCCGGCAAACCGCTGGTGCAGCATGTGCTCGACACCGCGCGCAGCCTGCAGCCGACAAAAATCTGCGTGGTGTACGGCCATGGCGGCGAATCGGTGCCGGACAAAATCGGCCGCGACAATATCGCCTGGGCAAAACAGGAGCCGCAACTCGGCACCGGACACGCGGTGATGCAGGCGATTCCACACCTTGATCAAGCCGGCGTGACGATGATTTTGTACGGCGATGTGCCGCTGACCAAAGCGGCAACCTTGCAGCCCATGGTCGAGGCGGCCAATGCAGGGAAGTTTGCTTTGCTCACGGTCGAGCTGGATGATCCGACCGGTTACGGCCGCATCGTGCGCAATGAACACGACAAGGTGACCGGCATCGTCGAGCACAAGGATGCCGGCGATGCGCAGCGCCATATCCACGAAATCAACACCGGCATCATGTGCGTGCCGACGCAAAAATTATCCGGCTGGCTGTCGCGGTTGCAGAATAATAATTCGCAAAAAGAATATTACCTCACCGATATTCTGAAAATGGCGGTGGACGAAGGCATGGCGGTCGAGACGTTCAACCCTGCCGACGAGTGGGAAACCAACGGCGTCAACAGCAAGGCACAGCTGGTCGAGCTTGAGCGCATTGTGCAGGAGACGCAGGCGGAAGCCTTGCTCGAGCAAGGCGTGACGCTGGCCGACCCATGGCGCATCGATATACGCGGCGAACTCAAATGCGGCCGTGATGTGAGCATCGACATTAATTGTTTGTTCGAAGGCAAGGTCGCGCTGGCGGACAATGTGCGCATCGGCGCGAACTGCGTGCTGAAAAATGTCAGCATCGCCGCGGGCACGCAAATCGAACCGTTCAGCCATATCGAAGACGCCGTTATCGGGGCCGATTGCCGTGTCGGCCCATACGCGCGCATCCGCCCCGGCACGGTGCTGGCCGAGCGCGCGCATGTCGGCAATTTTGTTGAGATCAAAAAATCTTCACTGGGCGTCGGCTCGAAAGCGAATCATCTGTCATACATCGGCGATGCGACCGTCGGCAACAACGTCAATATCGGCGCCGGCACCATTACCTGCAATTACGATGGCGTGAATAAATTTCAGACCATCATTGAAGATGACGTGTTCATCGGCTCCGACACGCAACTTGTCGCGCCGGTTACCGTGCGCCGCGGTGCGACGCTAGGCGCCGGCACCACGCTCACGCATGAAGCGCCGGCCGATACGCTCACAATTTCGCGCAGCAAACAGATCAGTCTCCCCTCGTGGAAAAAGCCGGTTAAAAAAATTAAATAAATCAGATAGTTATATTATACGTAACAGTTAAGGATCGTTATCATGTGTGGAATAGTCGGCGCCGTGGCGCAACGAAACGTAGTCCCGATTTTGATCGAAGGTTTGCGTCGGCTTGAGTACCGCGGCTACGATTCGGCAGGCATCGCGATCATCAACGGCGAACTGAGGCGCGTGCGCAGCGTGGGCCGTGTGGCGCAACTGGCCGAAGACGCGAAGACGCAAAAGGTCGAAGGCCACCTCGGTATCGGCCACACGCGCTGGGCGACGCACGGCGCGCCGTCAGAACGCAACGCGCACCCGCATATCAGCAAAAACGGCATTGCCGTCGTGCATAACGGTATTATCGAAAATTACGAAACCCTGCGAACCCAATTGAAGGCCAAGGGGTATGAATTCACCTCCGACACCGACACCGAAGTCATCGCCCATCTGGTGCATATGCATCTCGCCAGCGCCGGCGACCTGCTGAAGGCGGTGCAAAAGACTGTGGCGGAATTGCACGGCGCCTATGCAATAGGCGTAGTGAGCGAAGACAATCCGATGCGCATGATTTGCGCGCGCGAAGGCAGCCCCTTGCTGATCGGCATCGGCATCGAGGAAAATTTCATCGCCTCCGACGTGTCCGCCCTGCTGCCGGTCACGCAAAGGGTGATTTACCTCGAAGAAGGTGACGTCGCTGACATTCATCTGAAAAACGTCGCGATTTTCGACCGCAAGGGCAACAAGGCCGAGCGCAAAATTCACACCAGCGAGCTGTCCGCCGATTCGGTCGAGCTTGGCCCGTATCGGCATTACATGCAAAAAGAAATTTACGAACAGCCGCGCGCCATCACCGATACGATTGAAGGCGTATTGGCGCAAGGCTTCGACCCCGATCTGTTCGGGCAGGCGGCGGCGAAAATTTTTTCCGCCGTCGACAGCGTCAGCATCATCGCCTGCGGCACCAGCTACCACTCGGCCATCGTGGCGAAATACTGGCTTGAAGCCATTGCCAAAATTCCATGCTCGGCGGAAATCGCGTCGGAATACCGATACCGCGAAACCGTGCCCAATCCCGACACGCTGATTATCACCATTTCGCAGTCCGGCGAAACTGCCGACACGCTCGCAGCGCTGAAGCACGCGCAGGCGCAAGGCCATCACCATTCGCTGTCGATTTGCAATGTGCCGGAATCGGGTTTGGTGCGTGCCTCGACCCTGCGCTATCTCACTCGCGCCGGCGCGGAAATCGGTGTCGCATCGACCAAGGCGTTCACCACGCAGCTCGCCGCGTTGTTTGTGCTCACCGTCACGCTGGCCAAAGTTCGCGGCAAATTGGGCGAAAAGGACGAAAAAAAATATCTCGACGATTTGCGCCGCCTGCCGAACAAAGTACAGCATGTGTTGAATCTCGAACCGCAGATCATTATCTGGGCGGAAAAATTCGCCAACAAGCAACATGCGTTATTCCTCGGCCGCGGCGTGCATTATCCGATCGCCATGGAAGGCGCATTGAAGCTAAAAGAAATTTCCTATATACATGCCGAGGCGTATGCCGCCGGCGAACTCAAGCACGGGCCGCTCGCGCTGGTCGACGCCGACATGCCGATTGTCGCCATCGCGCCGAACGATGCATTGCTGGAAAAGCTGAAATCCAACCTGCAGGAAGTGAAAGCGCGCGGCGGCGAGTTGTACGTATTTGCCGACGCTGATACCCATTTCCACGCCAGCGAAGGCGTGCATGTGATCAAGCTGCCGGAATACGAGGGCGTGTTAAGCCCGATCGTTCACACCATCCCGCTGCAACTATTGTCTTATCATGCCGCTTTACAAAAAGGCACCGATGTCGACAAGCCGCGCAATCTGGCAAAATCGGTGACGGTAGAATAATTTAATATAATTACATAGTTACAACTTCTTTTCTGCGCCGCGAATTCCCATTCACGGGAGCAGCGCGTGCGCGCCCATATCGTTTAAACTAAGCGCATCAATAATAACGGAGCATGCCATGGCGAGCAGCCTGTTCGCACTACTCGATGACATCACCACAATCCTTGACGACGTAGCGGTCATGAGCAAAGTCGCCGCGAAAAAAACCGCCGGCGTATTGGGCGATGACCTGGCGCTGAATGCGCAGCAGGTGTCCGGCGTCAGCGCGGTGCGCGAATTGCCGGTGGTTTGGGCGGTGGCAAAAGGTTCGCTGAAGAATAAGGCCATTCTCGTTCCCGCAGCGCTGGCGATCAGCGCGTTCATCCCCTGGGCAGTGACGCCATTGCTGATGCTCGGCGGCGCCTATCTTTGCTACGAGGGGATCGAAAAAGTCGCGCATAAATTTCTGCACAGCAAAGCGGACGACGAGGTGCAGCGCGCCGAATTGCTGGGAGCCTTCGCAAAACCGGAAGTCGACATGGTTGCGGTGGAAAAAGAAAAAATAAAAGGCGCGATTCGTACCGACTTTATTCTGTCTGCGGAAATTATCGTCATCACTTTGGGAACCGTCGCCGACGCCGCGTTTGGCAAGCAAGTCGCGGTGCTGGTCGGTATAGCGATGCTGATGACGGTCGGCGTGTATGGCATCGTCGCGGGCATCGTAAAACTCGATGACGGCGGGCTGTATCTGAGCCGCAGGACCGGCGCCGGCGTAATCGGAAAATTGCAGCGCGGTTTCGGCAACGCCATCCTCAAAGCAGCGCCGTATTTGATGAAGACCCTGTCCTTTGTCGGCACCGCGGCCATGTTTCTCGTCGGCGGCGGCATCATTACGCATGGCCTGCCGGCGCTGCATCATTGGCTCGACGGCGCGCTGCATCATTTTTCCGCGGCGCACGGCGCATGGTTCAACACCGCCGCAGCCACAATAGTCGATCTGCTGGTCGGCATGCTCGTCGGCGCCGCGGTCCTGCTGGCAGTGAATGCCTTTACCCGTTTCACCCGTTCCGGAAAAAAATCGGCGGCCTAGCTTGCAAGTGCCGGCCACCCGCGCGTTTACGCGATTCAAACCGGTATTGCAGCCAGGCGAATTTCCTGCACTCGCCTGGTCGTTCACGTATTTCTTTTGCCTGCTTTGCGCCTACTATGTGCTGCGACCGGTGCGCGAGGAAATGGGTATTCAGGGCGGCGTGAATAATTTGAAGTATCTTTTCTCGGCGACGTTTGTTTCCATGCTCGCCGTGGTGCCGCTGTTCGGCTGGGCGTCGGCGCGCTGGCCGCGCGCGCGCCTGCTGCCGATCGTTTACGCATTTTTTATTTCGCACATTATCGGATTCTATTTTCTCTTCACTTTGCAGGTAAATCCGCCACTTACGGCGCAGGTATTTTTCGTCTGGCTGTCGGTCTTCAACGTTTTCGTCGTGTCGGTGTTCTGGAGCTTCATGTCGGATATTTTCCGCAACGACCAGGCAAGGCGCCTGTATGGCGTGATCGCCGCTGGCGGCAGCCTCGGTGCAATTTCAGGTCCGACGCTGACTGCCGTGCTGGTTGCGCATATCGGCGTCGCGAACCTGTTATTGCTTGCATGCCTGTTCTTGGCGCTGGCGCTGGTCTGCATAGTCAAGCTCAATCGCTGGGCTCTGCGCGCGCCTCGCCACAGTGCGGCGGAACAGCGCGGCGACGCGCTTGGCGGCAGCCTGCTCGCCGGCATCCGGCTGGCGTTCACCTCGCGCTACCTGCTCGGCATCTGCGCTTACATCCTGCTGCTGTCCGCGCTCGGCACGTTTCTGTATCTCGAGCAAATGCGTATTATTTCCGCGACCATCGCTTCGCCGGTCGAGCGCACCCAGTTATTCGCGCGCGTTGATATGGGCGTCAATGTGCTGACCCTGTTCGTGCAGTTTTTCGTCACCGCGCAGCTGGTGTTGCGTTTCGGCGTTACATTCTGCCTGATGCTGATGCCGTTGCTGAGCTTCGGCGCTTTCGGTGCGGTCGCGCTGGTGCCGACCCTGGCCGTGATTATTGCGCTCGGCATGCTGCGCCGAGTGATGGAATATGCCATCACGCGCCCGTCGCGCGAGGTGCTATTTACCGTGGTCAGCCGCGAGGAACGTTACAAGGCGAAAAATGTCATTGATACTGTGGTCATTCGCGGCGGCGACGCCATGTCTTCATGGATGAGCGATGCCGTAAAATCGCTCGGCGCGTCGACGTCGCATATCGCATTACTGGCGATGCCGCTCGCCGCGGTCTGGGCGGTGCTGGCTTACTGGTTGGGACGCAGGCAGGAGCAAATGGCGCGCGAGGCGCCGGCCAATGAGGAGACGCCACATGAAAACCGATCGTCGTGAATTGATGAAACACCTGACTGCCTTGGGCGCCGCCAGCATCATCGGCCTTCCCAGCGCAAAAATCCACGCGGAGGAAAAAATGCTACTGCGCAAAATCCCGAAAAGCGGCGAAGGGTTGCCGGCGATAGGCCTGGGCTCGTGGCAAAGCTTCGATATCAGCGACGACGCGGCCGAGCTGGCCAAGGCGAAGGAAGTATTGAAGCGTTTTGCCGAACTCGGCGGCCGCGTCATCGACAGCTCGCCCATGTACGGCGCGTCGGAAACGGTGCTCGGTGACCTTTCCGCGCAACTGAATATCCGGCAGCAATTATTCGTCGCGACCAAAGTGTGGATTGCAGGGCGCGACGCGGGTATCCGGCAAATGCAGGAATCGATGAAAAAACTGCGCGTCGAAAAACTCGATCTGATGCAGGTGCATAACCTGCTCGATACCGACACCCATCTTGCTACCTTGCGCGAATGGAAAAAAGACGGACGCGTGCGTTATCTCGGCATCACCCATTACAACCAGGGCGGCCACGCCGCGCTGGAAAAAATCATCAGGACCGGCGCGGTGGATTTCGTGCAGGTGAATTATTCCATCGCCGAGCGTGAAGCCGACGCCCGTTTATTGCAAAGCGCCGCCGACAATCAAACCGCCGTCATCATCAACCGGCCTTTTGCCCAATCGAGTTTATTTAACAAAGTACGCGGTAAAGATCTGCCCGACTGGGCGGCTGAATTTGATTGCCGAAGCTGGGCGCAATTCTTCCTCAAGTATATTCTGGGACACGAAGCGGTGACCTGCGTCATCCCCGCGACGCGTAATGTGAAACACCTGGAAGACAATATGGGCGCGTTGCATGGACGCTTGCCGGATCAGAAAATGCGCGCGCGTATGGTGGACTACATGCAGAAGCTCTGACGCAGTAGTTCCGTAACTATTTGATTATATTAAGTATTTGGCAATCAGCGATAACGCTAATGCATACGAAAAACATCGTTTGCCATTCCGAGCGCTTGCGAAGAAATTGCTGTTGCGCGCCTTTAGTCAACGTCGAAAAGCAGATCCTTCGCTCTCGCTCAGGATGACATATCGGCAAAGCGCGCGCGCGAATTAGTCGTTGCGCTCACTCGCTGATCAGTTGATCGGCGCGCGTAAACGTCCACGTGCGTGTGATATGCAGCACGTCGGTGTCCTTGCGGATCTCCGGCGGAAAAGGTTTGAACGGCGAGGCGAGTTGCAGAATCCGCTCGGCTGCCGCGTCGAGAATGCGATGGCCGCTCGACTTATTCATCTCAATGCTCTCGATAGAGCCGTCTGACTTGATGCCCACCGTCATTTGCAATTGTCCGTAGAGCTTTCTCTGCTTCGCCGCGTCGGGAAAATTTTCCGTGCCGACTTTTTCGATCTTCTCGCGCCAGTCTTCCACATAGGCGGCAAAGCGATATTCCTGCGCGCGCGCGCCGATAAAGGTACGCTTCGGCCGCTGCTGATAGGCTTTGAGTTCCTTCGCAATTTGCGCTTCCAGCTGCGCTTCCAGCTGGCTGGTTTTCAGCGTGGTCGCCAGCACGCCGGAAATATCCGTTTGTGCTTTTTTATCCGGCTTCAGCTCGTCGTTCTGCGTAATCGCCTTTTTCGAGCGGAGCTGAGTCATCAAGGTTTTGGTCTGCGCTTCCAGTTCCCGCACACGCTGCTGCGCCTGCGACTCATCCTGCGCGATCACTTCCATACTGTCTTTGGTCGAGGGTAGGTTGGATTTGGCGCGAACTTTTGCGTCGGTATTGCCGCCTCCGTCGAGATTCGCCTGCGCCAGCGTATCGGCTTTTGTCGGTTTGATCTTGGATTTGCTGTTGACCAATACCACCTCGATCGCCTTGGGCGGCATTTTGATTTCTTTGACATCGGGCATTTTGAATTTGAGCCCGAAGATGATGGCGGCATGCACCAGCAACGACACGATTACCGCGTTGCGCAGCGCCTGATTGGCCTGTTGTTGCCAGAAGTCGGATGAATTCGCCGTTGCTGCGCGGGCGGCGGAAGCCATGCGCATCCGCTCAAGAGGAATTTTCATGCAGGCATTGTAGGCAGATTATTCACGACTGTCATGCAAAAAACCGTTAAACCGGCGCAGTCGTCGCCACGGTCGTGCAGCGCAAATCCACATCCCACAGGTTAATCGACTGAATCGCCACGCGCACAGGCGAGCCGGGCACCGAAGCGGGAAGGTCGGCGACCTTGGCCACCAGCGGCAGCGAGTCGAAGCGGACCAGGTTGTCGCGCAATACCGTCGCATTGGCCTCGCGGATATTCTCCTGCTCGAGGTAGCGCAAACACCAATAACGTTCCATATTGCGCTGGAATTCCGCGTAAGCGTCATAGGTGACGTCGAATTCGCGCATGGCGCTGAGCAGGCGGTCGTCGCCCTGCCGGTAGACTGGCGCTTCGTTACTGATCAGCGCAAGTAACTGCCGTTGATTAACCAGATCCACATAGCGCCGCAGCGGCGAGCTGGCCCAGGTATATTGCGCGACGCCGAGCCCCTGATGCGGCGCCGGCTGGTCGGTCATGCGCGTCTTGCCGTTCGACTGCGCGCGGTAAATCGCGGCGAATTGATTGTCCGCGAGCAGTTTGCCCCATGCGCTGTTGACGAAAATCATCAGCTCCGAAACCAGCTTGTCAACCGGACTGCCGCGCCGGCGCGGCGTGATGTCGATGCGCTCATCGACGATATCGAAGTTGTAATCGATTTTGTCGCCGCCGTTATTCGACTTGCCGCGCGACGCTTCGAGTGCGAGCGCGAACTTGTGCAGGTGCACGACTTCGTTTTTGAAATCGAATTCGCCCAGGCCCTGCGCCAGCGTGTCCTCATTGAACGCGCGCTCCAGCGCGTCGATGCGCACATTGGCAGCGATAGTTACACGCTCGGCGCGGCTGACGTTCGACACGACCTGGTAATCCGTCGCGTTCACTTCCAAATACATCGACAGCACCGGATGCGTGCGGCCCTGATGCAGCGAATACTGGTCGATCGCGCTGTCCGGCAGCATGGTAATTTTGTCGTCGGGAAAATACACGGTCGATAAACGCTCCACCGCGATCGCATCGAGCGGCGTGTCCGGCGTGATTCCCAGCGCCGGCGCGGCGATGTGTATGCCGATGCGCAGGTTTCCGCCCGGCAATACCACGAGCGAAAACGCATCGTCGATTTCCGTTGTGCTGGCGTCGTCGATGCTGAACGCATGCACATCGGCCAGCGGTAAATCCAGCGTCGGCGCCGGCGCGGTCAATGGCGGCAGCGCAACGCCTTTGGGAAAATATTCGAACAGGAATCGATTGAAAAGATAATCATGATGCGAGCGCAAGCCGCCGCACAGGGTGAGCAACTGCCCGGCACCCAGATGGGTTTGCGCGCAGGCCGCTTCGAGCGCTTTTACCTCGATCGTATTGCGATCCGGTTTGTATAATAAGTCATTGATTATATTAATGAATTCAGCGGGGAGCTGGTGCGCGCAGAGTTGTCCGACATAGCGCGCCGCGAGTTCCGCCTGCAGGCGTTTTTTCTCCACGCTGGCGAGTGCGGACTTGAGCGATTCTTCCGGAGCGGCTTTGTAGCGGCCTTTGCCTTTTTTATAAAAATACATCGGCGCCGCGTGAACGCGCGTCGCGACTGCGGCCGATTCCACTGCGCTCGGCGCATGACCGTAATAGTCCTTCGCCAGGTCCTCGAAACCGAATTCGCTCTCGCCGCAGCATTGCCATAGAAAATCCGTGTCGATTTCGTCGGCGAGTTTTTGCGTTTGCGCGGAAAATTCCGCCAGCCCGGGCGCGTTAAAGCTCAGCAGCACATTCGAGCTTTTGATCTTGACGCGTTTGCCATGCTGCGTATCGACCTGCAGCGTCGCGCTATTGTCGGCCACGACCGTGCCGAGCTTGAACGCGCCGTCGTCTTCATAAAAAACAAACATGGGGAATTACGTCGAAAGCGAGAAAGACAGGATTGTATCAAGATACGCGTCGAAGTTCCGGAATCCGTGGTCGCCGCCCTGAATGACGATCTGTCGCGCGCCCGCCAGTTTTCTCACCCCCTCGCGGTAATCCAATACTTCATCGCCGGTTTGCGTCAACAAAAGATAGCGCTCCGGACGGGTAATCGCGGCAACGTCCAGCGCAAGCAGCTGCGCGATATGCGTGCGCGTGAATTCGTAGGTTTCGCCGCTGTAGATATTTTTCTGCGCGCCGAGATACGCATCGAGTGAGGCAAACGGCTTCACCGCCGGATTGACCAGCACGGCTTTCAGATGGTGTTTTTCAGCGAGATAAATGGCGTAAAACCCGCCGAGTGAGCTGCCGACGAGCGTTATGTTTTCGCCCGCGTGTTCGTCGATGATTTCTTCAGCCTGCGCGATTGCCTCATTCGGCCAGTGCGACAATTTCGGGCAAACGAATTCACCCGCCCGGCCGAGCGACATCATGAAGTCGCGCAACATGGTCGCTTTATGCGACGCGGGCGAGCTATTGAAGCCGTGCAGATAAATCAGCATGGACCAATACGGCGCTGACCGGCTGCGCCCGGCGCGATCAAATCGATACGACGCCGCGGCCGATTTCGATCACGTGGCCGGACACGAAAATCCGCTTTTCATTGTCCACCGTCAGCCCGATAACCGACGGACGGCCGAGCATGTCGCCCTGGCGTATGGTGCGCGAAATCGGTAATGGGATATTCTGCGCCATCATCCAGCCGCCTAAATTCGCCGCTGCGGAGCCAGTGCCGAAGTCTTCCGCGATGGTGCCGCCGAGGTTGGGGAAAAAGAACCGCGCTTCGATCACGCCCGGCGCGGCTTCGACCCACACATAGACCTTGTATTCGCCGGAAGGATTCATGGCGAATTGCTTCATCAGCGCGCTGTGCGGCATGCAGCGGCGCACGGCATCGACCGAGGTGAGCGGAATCAGCAATTGTTCGCTGCCGGTGTTGACCCAGCGCGGCATATCGGCAATGTCTTTTTCTTCGACGCCGAGCATTTTTGCCAGATCGGCGCGGCTGGCGGTCACGTCGCGAAACTTCGGTGCGTTTGCCTCCAGCGTCCAGTCGTCGCCGATCGCCGCGACGGAAATCACGCCCGCCTGCATTTCCAGCGCGAGTTCGTCGCCGCTGTTACGCATCGCGCGGATGACATGCGCGGTGCCGAGGGTAGGGTGGCCGGCAAACGGCATTTCGAACGACGGCGTGAAAATGCGCACGCGGGCGTCGGCCTGCGTGGTGGGCAAAACGAAGGTGGTTTCGGACAGATTGAATTGCTGTGCGATGACTTGCATCACGGCTTCGTCCATGCCGCGCGCGTCCTCGAAAACGCAAAGCGGGTTGCCGGAAAACATGTATTTTTTCTGGCAGAAGACATTGACGAGGCGGTAAGCGTAGTTGGCCATGCTGGTTTTCCTTTATTTCAGTTTGCTGAGGATTTTTTCGTGGATGCCGCCGAAGCCGCCGTTGCTCATGATCAGAATGTGGTCGCCAGGCTTTGCCGTGCCTACGATGGCGCCCGTCATTTGCGTGAGGTCATTATACGTTTTTGCTTTCGCGCCTAGGGGCGCAAGCGCTTCGGCGGGGTCCCAGCCGAGGTTGTTGCCGTAGCAGAAAACCAGGTCGGCGTGCTGCAGGCTGCCGGGCAGCGCGGCTTTCATGACGCCGAGTTTCATGGTGTTGGAGCGCGGCTCGAGCACAGCGATGATGCGCGC
>JBAVXA010000130.1:0-18633 GCA_049698095.1 Burkholderiales bacterium | reverse complement strand
AATAAGACCCCCCGTCCGTCCCAGCGCGCAGGATAGCAAACAATCCCCGTCTCTGATACCCCCTTTTGAAAAAATGATCTCCCCCCTGTTTACGTTTTGCCTGCGCCGCAAATGGTGGCTTCCGGCTGTTCTGCTGGCCATGCCGACGCATGGCTATGCCGCGCCAATGGTCCCCGCCAACGAAAATACCGTGCTGGAAAGCCTGCCGGTGCGACCCGGCGACCCGCGCGCAGCCTTGCTGCGCGACCTGCGCGCGCAATTATCGCGGCAGCCGAAAGATCTCGCGCGGGCGCTCAAGCTGGCGCAGGCGTATTACAGCCAGGTGGCCGAGGAGGGCGATCCACGTTTTATCGGCTACGCCGAAGCTGCGCTTGCCCCTTGGTGGAGCGCGCCGGACGCGCCGGTTGATGTGCTGGTGTTGCGTGCATCGATAAAACAATATCGCCACGAATTTGCCGAGGCGCTGGCCGATCTGTCTCGCGCGCAGGCGCGCAATCCGGCGTATGCACCGGCATGGACAACGTCCGCTGCGATCCATACCGTTCAGGCGCGCTACGACGAGGCGCGCAAACATTGCGATAAACTGCTCGCGCTGACCTCGAGACTAATCGCCCGGGGATGTTCGCTCTCGGTCGATTCCATCAACGGAAAATCCGCGGAGGCGTACACCAGCTTGCTGAAAGAATTGCAGGAAGCGGAATCGCGGCCGCAGAATGGCCCTTCAGTTGAACAAAAATTGTGGATACAGACCCGCTTGGGCGAAATGGCGCAGCGCACGGGAGATGCCGTCATGGGGGAAAAACATTTCCGCGGCGCGCTGGCGCTCGGCATCAGCGACGGCTACCTGCAAGCTGCGTACGCCGATCTATTGTTACAGCAAAAGCGTCCGGCTGAAGTCGTCGCACTGCTGAAGGACAAAACCCGGTCCGATTTGCTTTTGTTGCGTTTGACCATCGCCGAGCAGCAACTCGGTCGACCAGAATTCGCGTCGCATCGCGACGCGTTGATTGCGCGATTTGAGGCCGCGCGCATGCGCGGCGATAAAGTGCACCAGACCGAGGAATCGCGTTTCAATCTACAGGTGTTGAACAATCTGGGCGAGGCTATCCGGCTGGCGCAGGAAAACTGGCAGGTGCAGAGAGAGCCGCGCGATGCACGCGCATTGCTCGAAGCTGCCGCAGCACTGAACAATTTCGAGGCCGCGCATCCGGTATTGCAATGGATGCGTACAACCGGATACGAAGAAGCCGACCTGCGCGCGTTGGCAGCGCGGTTAACACACAAATAATACACAACCCTTGTCAATGAAAAAATTATATAACATATTGATTTTATTAAGTTTTGCAAGTGTATCCGTCTGGGCGCACAAGCCCAGCGACAGTTATCTCACGCTCAAAGTCGATGAGGCGGTGATCAGCGGCCAGTGGGACATCGCGCTGCGCGATCTCGATTATGCCATCGGCCTCGATGCCAACAATGACGGCGAAATCACCTGGGGGGAAGTGAAAGCCCGGCACAACGCCATCGTCGCTTATGCCCTGCCGCGCCTGCAAATCAAGCGCGATGGTGTCGCCTGTGAAAACAAAGTCGAGGAACATCTCGTCGACAACCACAGCGACGGTGCGTATACCGTGATGCGTTTTGCCGCCGATTGCCCGAATAAAAGCGGCAATATCGAAATCAGCTACAGCCTGTTCGCCGAGATCGACCCGCAACACAAAGGCCTGCTCAATTTCATCGTGCAAGGCGAAACGCGCACCGCGATTTTCAGCCCGGACAAAGCGACGCAAATTTTCGATTTGAAAGTCGCGAGCAAGTGGCAGCAATTCAGCGACTATGTGGTGCACGGCATGCATCACATCTGGAAAGGCTTTGATCACATTTTGTTTTTGCTTTCGTTGCTATTGCCTGCAGTGCTGGTGCTCGTCGACAAAAAATGGCAGCCGACCACCAGCGTGCGTGCGGCATTTATCGACGTATTGAAAATCGTCACTGCCTTCACCCTCGCGCACTCGATCACCCTCACCCTGGCGACGCTTGGCTTTGTCAGCTTGCCGAGCCGATTTGTCGAATCCACGATTGCAGCGTCGATAATACTCGCGGCGGCGAATAACGTCTGGCCGGTGTTTCAGGGCAAACGCTGGATGGTCGCGTTTTTCTTTGGCCTGATACACGGCTTCGGTTTCGCCAGCGTGCTGGCGGACTTGGGCTTGCCGCAAGGCGCGCTGATATTAGCCTTGGTCGGATTTAATCTCGGCGTGGAAATCGGACAACTCGCCATCGTCGGCGTGTTCTTACCGGTAGCCTATGCGGCGCGCAGAACGTGGGTTTATCAGCGTGTGATTTTCATCGCGGGATCACTGATTATTGTTGCGCTGGCAGGAACATGGCTAATCGAACGCGCATTCAATGTGAGCATCTTGCCGTTCAAGGTGTAATCAACCCGGGGATGCGTCGTGCGTACGTGTAACGAGCTTGATTCGCTGGGCAGTCGGTTGAATATTGCAACGCGCGAGGATGGTGCATCGATTGCCCGCTGCCATCCTAAGCGAAAGCGAAGTCTCTGCTTTCGGATATTTGGTCTTTCAGAGAGAAAGCAGATCCAGTCCGATCGCTCAAATTGATAAAGAAATCCAGGGTCGCAAACTCGTCACTGGTCAGACGGTAACTGCCTTCGATTCCCCCGGCGCCAATCCCTCCACAGTCCAATCCCCAATCGCATAGCGAATCAAACGCAAAGTCGGCAATCCGATTTTCGCGGTCATGCGGCGCACCTGACGGTTTTTGCCTTCGTTGATTTTTAATTCGAGCCAGCTGGTGGGAATGTTTTTGCGGAAGCGAATCGGCGGATTGCGTTCCCATAGTTTGGCCGGTTCTTCGATGACTTTTACTTTGGCCGGTTGGGTGGTGAAATCGTCGAGTTCGACGCCGCGTGCGAGCATATGCAATTGCTCTTTGGTCGGTACGCCTTCGACCTGCACCCAATAGGATTTGACCATTTTGTGTTGCGGGTGGCTGATTTGTTTTTGCAGCGCGCCGTCGTCGGTGAGCACGACCAGGCCTTCACTGTCGGTGTCGAGCCGTCCGGCAGGATAGACGTTGGGAACCCGGATAAAATCCTTCAATGTTCTGTAGCTACCTTCGGGCGTGAACTGGCAGATGACACCGAGCGGTTTATTCAGAAGAATAATGGTCATACGCGAGGAGCTTTCGCAAGCAAATGGGTAGACGCATTATGACACTTGTGATGGAAATCACGCCTAAAATCTGCGACAATCTGCGGTGGATTAATAAGTCATTGTTCAGATATGCTGGCGGTGTTGAGCTGCGCGGCGATCATACCCGGAGAAAAACCTACTATGTACAAGCACATAAAAGTCCCGGCCACGGGAGAAAAAATTACCGTCAATAAAGATTTTTCCCTCAAGGTGCCCAATCACCCGATCATCCCGTTCATCGAGGGCGATGGTACGGGCGTCGACATTACGCCGGTGATGATCAAGGTCGTCGATGCTGCAGTGAAAAAAGCGTACGGCGGAAAAAAACAGATTTCATGGATGGAAATATACGCCGGTGAAAAATCCACGCGCGTGTATGGCGAGAATGTGTGGTTGCCGGAGGAGACTTTGCAGGCGTCGAAAGAATACGTGGTGTCGATCAAAGGTCCTTTGACCACGCCAGTGGGCGGCGGCATTCGTTCGATCAACGTCGCATTGCGCCAGGAACTGGATTTATACGTTTGCCTGCGGCCAATTCGTTATTTTACCGGCGTCCCGAGTCCGTTGAAGCAGCCGGAAAAAACCGAGATGGTGATTTTCCGCGAAAACTCGGAAGACATTTATGCCGGTATCGAATGGCAGGAAGGCAGCGAGGGCGCGAAAAAAGTCATCGACTTTCTGCTCAAGGAAATGCATGTGACGAAGATTCGTTTTCCCAACACTTCCGGCATCGGCATCAAGCCGGTATCCAGGGAAGGCACCGAGCGCCTTGCGCGCAAGGCGTTCCAATATGCCATCGACAACAAGCGCAAGTCGGTGACCATAGTGCATAAGGGGAATATCATGAAATACACCGAGGGTGGATTCCGTGATTGGGCTTACGCGCTGGCACAAAAGGAATTCGGCGCCCAGTTGCTCGACGGCGGCCCGTGGATGAAAATGCCCAACGGTATCGTGATCAAAGACGCGATCGCCGATGCATTCCTGCAGCAGATTCTGTTGCGTCCGGAAGAATATGATGTAATCGCGACGCTGAACTTGAACGGTGATTACATCTCCGATGCACTGGCGGCGCAAGTGGGCGGCATCGGTATTGCGCCGGGCGCGAATTTAAGCGACTCCATCGCCATGTTCGAGGCGACGCATGGCACCGCGCCGAAGTATGCGGGGAAGGATTACGTCAATCCCGGCTCGTTGATTTTGTCCGCGGAAATGATGTTGCGGCACATGGGCTGGATCGAAGCGGCTGATTTGATTATCAACTCAATGAGCAAATCAATAGACGGGAAAAAAGTGACCTATGATTTCGCGCGTTTGATGCCGGGCTCGACGCAGCTCTCGTGTTCCGCTTTCGGCGACGAAATGATCAAGAATATGTAACCCAGCGCTGGTGAACCGATTCGATGGGCGGGTAACCGCCCATTTTCATTTTAGGGTGCGGGAAAAAATTACCCCTGCGAATACAGCCGAACATTGGTCCGGCCGGATTGCAGGGGTAATCGATTTGGGCCTGAGCCTTGGGACAATTATGCCGCTTGAATGTTGGACGCCTGTTTGCCTTTTGGGCCTTGGGTGATTTCAAACTGGACTTTTTGACCTTCTTTCAACGTTTTGAATCCGGCCATCTGAATTGCGGAAAAGTGCGCAAAAAGATCTTCGCTGCCATCGTCCGGGGTGATAAAACCATAACCTTTTGAATCATTGAACCACTTCACTGTACCTGTTGCCATATTGCTTCCTTGATAAAAAACCGGGCTGGAAACCCGAACCTTGTTTGAGTTTCAAGGACCGCGGACAGGTATCCCCCTTTGCAGACAACTTGAAGCCAAACTCCAAAAGGCTTTTTACGCCTGTTAAACCAAGTTCGTCAAGAGGTAGGTTATAGTATTCATGTTGCATCGCGGGGGCTTGAAAAAATCCTCCACTGGCTCAAAATAGTGATTGTAAGGACCGGAATGAAGATTTAGGCTTATGGCGACCAGGCAAAAAGACGGTTTAGTACTCGAGAAACAGCGCAGCAAGACCAAGCCGCCGCCGATGTACAAGGTGGTGTTGTATAACGACGATTTCACGCCGATGGAGTTTGTTGTATTGGTGTTACAAAAGTTTTTTCCTTTGACGCGAGAACAAGCGACTCAAATAATGCTCAAAGTTCATAAGGAGGGAGTAGGGGTATGCGGTCTGTTTCCCAAAGATATGGCCGCCACCAAAGTTGAACAGGTTTCAGCTTTTTCCCGCCAGCATCAGCATCCGCTGCGTTGTGGGATGGAAGAAAACTGATTGGCGTTGTTTGGAGTATGATTGTTTTGTATTAAAGGAAATTTATGATCGCGCAAGAACTCGAAGTCAGCTTACATATGGCGTTTGTCGATGCACGACAAAAGCGCCACGAATTCATCACGGTGGAGCATTTGCTGCTCGCCTTGCTCGACAATCCCTCCGCATCAGAGGTGCTGCGCGCCTGCGCTGCTAAAATCGACGACTTGCGCAAAGCGCTTGCCGAATTCGTCACGCAACATACGCCGACCGTCGCCGGCACCGAGGATGTCGACACCCAGCCGACCTTGGGCTTTCAACGCGTCATTCAGCGTGCGATTTTGCATGTGCAATCCTCCGGCAAGAAAGAAGTGACGGGCGCGAACGTGCTGGTGGCGATTTATGGCGAGAAAGACTCGCATGCCGTGTATTTCCTGCAGCAGCAGGGAATTGCTCGCCTCGACGTGGTAAATTTCATTTCGCACGGTATCAGCAAGGTGCCGCAAAGCGGCGGTCGCGAGGAAAGCGAACAGGAAGCCGAGCAGGAAGCATCGCCCGGCGGCGCGCTGGAAAACTTTACCCAGAACCTCAACGCGCTGGCGCAATCGGGAAAAATCGATCCGCTGATCGGCCGCGATAAAGAACTCGAGCGCGTAATCCAGATTCTTTGCCGCCGGCGCAAGAATAACCCCTTGCTGGTTGGCGAGGCCGGCGTCGGTAAAACCGCGATTGCCGAAGGTTTAGCGAAGCGCATTGTCGACGGCGAAGTGCCGGACATTCTTGCGGACAGCCGTGTATATTCGCTGGATATGGGCGCGCTGCTTGCGGGTACCAAATATCGTGGTGATTTCGAGCAGCGCCTCAAAGCCGTATTGAAGCAGCTGGCCGACAGCCCGAACAACATACTTTTCATTGACGAAATTCATACGCTGATCGGAGCAGGTGCCGCATCGGGCGGGACGCTCGACGCATCCAATTTGCTCAAGCCCGCATTGAGCTCGGGTCAGCTGAAATGCATCGGCGCGACAACGTATACCGAATATCGCGGAATATTCGAAAAGGATGCCGCGCTGTCGCGCCGCTTCCAGAAAATCGATGTGAACGAGCCGTCAATCGGGGAAACCATCGAAATTTTGCGCGGGTTGAAGACGCGTTTCGAAGATCACCATGGCGTGAAATACAGCGCGTCGGCGTTGACGTCTGCCGCGGAATTGTCCGCGCGCTATATCAACGATCGGCATTTGCCGGATAAGGCCATCGATGTAATTGATGAAGCCGGCGCGGCCCAGCGTATTCTGCCCAAATCCAAGCAACGCAAAACTATCGGCAAGCAGGAGATTGAGGAAATAATCGCCAAGATTGCGCGCATCCCGGCAAAGACTATCAACACCGATGATCGCAACGCGCTGAAAACGCTGGATCGCGATCTGAAATCCGTCGTATTCGGCCAGGACAAGGCGATTGAAGCCTTGACCTCGGCGATCAAAATGACGCGTAGCGGTCTTGGCAACCCACAAAAACCGATCGGTTCATTCCTGTTTTCCGGCCCGACGGGCGTCGGTAAAACTGAGGTGGCGCGCCAGTTGGCGTACGTTCTCGGCGTCGAATTGCTGCGTTTCGACATGTCGGAATACATGGAGCGTCATGCGGTATCGCGCTTGATCGGCGCACCGCCCGGCTACGTCGGCTTCGATCAGGGCGGCTTGCTTACGGAAGCGATTTCCAAGCAACCGTATTCGGTGCTTTTGCTGGACGAGATCGAAAAGGCCCATCCGGACATATTCAATATTCTGTTGCAGGTGATGGATCACGGCACGCTGACAGACAATAACGGTCGCAAGGCAGATTTCCGCAATGTGGTCATAATCATGACGACCAACGCTGGCGCTGAAGCGTTGACAAAGACCAGCATGGGCTTTCTGCAGGATAAGAAAGCCGGTGACGAAATGGTCGAGATCAAACGCCTGTTCACGCCGGAATTCCGCAACCGTCTGGATGCCATTATTTCCTTCGGTGCATTGGATGAAAATATCATCCTGAAAGTGGTGGAGAAATTCCTCATGCAATTGGAAGGACAATTGCACGAGAAAAAAGTCGATGCCATTTTCACCGATGCGTTGAAAAAATATCTGGCTAAAAAAGGTTTCGACCCGCTCATGGGTGCGCGCCCAATGGCACGCCTGATTCAGGACACCATACGCCGTGCGCTGGCCGATGAATTGCTGTTCGGCAGATTGGCCAATGGTGGAAAAGTCACCGTTGATATGGACAAGGACGAAAAAATTCAGCTGACCTTTGAAGAAGCGCAGCCGGAAAGCGTAAGTTAACCGTTCTTTACTGGAACATTCTGAAGGCAGCTTAGGCTGCCTTTTTTATTTAATATAATCAATCAGTTAAAAATTATTCAATGACATTGGTTTTATGCAATAAAATGCCAATGTAAGCCAAATCGTCTATGATCAAATCAATAAAATGCATGCCGATACCCATTCGAATAATTGAGGAGAGATGATGCCGTACCTGACTCGTTTCATACTAAGCAGCGCCTCGTTGGCGACACTTTTTTCCATGCCCGCGTTTGCCCACGAAGGCCACGAAAGCTTGACTGCGCGCTCTCTTGCAGCCAATTGCGCTTCTTGCCACGGCACCAATGGCAATGCAAAAGCTGGCATGCCGCGTCTCGCTGGTCTTGGCAAGGATTATTTTGTCGAGCAAATGCAGAGTTTTAAGTCCGGCAAACGCCAGGCGACGCTGATGCACCAGATCGCCAAGGGATTTGATGACCAGCAAATTGCCCAATTGGCTGAATACTTCGCCGCGCAAAAATAAAGGGAACATAAAATGACAATCAATCGGCGTGAATTTTTCAAAGTGGCGGGCGCAGGCGCTGCCACATTGGCGATGGCAGGTTGCGCGAGCATGAGCGGGCTGGGCAAATCGCGAGTGGTCGTTATCGGGGGCGGTTTCGGCGGCGCGACTGCGGCGAAATATTTGAAGTTGTGGGGCGGCGACATTGAGGTGGTGATGGTCGAGCGCAGCGCGCAGTTCATTTCCTGCCCGATCTCCAATCTGGTGCTTGGCGGTAGCAAAACCATGGCCGACATTACGCGCGGCTACGACGGCCTCGCCAAGGCGGGCGTGAAAGTCGTGCACGACGAAGTCACGACGATCGATCCAGCCAAGCGTTTGGTAACCCTGGCGAAAGGCACCGCGCTGACCTACGACCGGCTGATTGTCGCGCCGGGTATCGACTTCATGTACGAGACCATTCCGGGTATGGCTAGCACCGCAGCGCAGGACAAAGTGCTGCACGCATGGAAAGCCGGCGTGCAGACCGTTGCGCTACGCAAACAGCTCGAAGCCATGAGCGACGGCGGTGTGTATGCGATGCATATTCCCAAAGCGCCGTATCGCTGTCCGCCCGGCCCATACGAGCGTGCCTGTCAGGTTGCGAATTATTTCAAGCAGGCAAAACCGAAGTCCAAAGTGTTGATCCTCGATGCCAACGAAGACGTTGTGTCGAAAAAAGGCCTGTTCACCAAAGCGTGGAAGGAGCTTTATCCGGACATGATCGAATATCGCAATAACAGCGAGCTTGTTGATGTCGATGCAGCGACCAATACAGCCAAGCTTGCCTTCGGCGATGTAAAAGCGGATGTACTTAACGTCTTGCCGCCGATGCGCGCGGGCGAGATTGCGAAAAAGACCGGCTTGATTACAGCGAACAATCGCTGGTGTGAAATCGACTGGCTGACCTATGAATCCAAGGCGCACAAAAATATCCACATGCTAGGCGATGCCGTATTGGCCGCACCGGCGATGCCGAAATCCGGTCATATGGCGAACTCCCACGCGAAAGCGTGCGCGGCAGCGGTGCTGGATATGCTGGCGGAGCATCCGGTGAATCCGGCGCCGACGCTGATCAACACGTGCTACAGTTTTGTTTCAGACAAGCAGGTCGTGCACGTCGCGTCGGTACACAAATACGATACGGCGAAAAAGACCATGGTGGCTGTCGAAGGCAGCGGCGGCGTCTCGGCCGAGCGTAGCGAGCTGGAAGGCAGCTACGGACAGGCGTGGGCGCAGAATATCTGGGCCGATATGCTGACTTGATCCCGAGGCATGGGCAAGACAAAAAAACGGACGCGATGCGCGTCCGTTTTTTATTCTGGCATAGAAAAATCTAAGCAGGATCTACGCTGCCACTCAGAACGACGAACTTCTATCAGCCTGTCCGAAGTGACGGATCTGCAGTGCGTTATTTACAACAACTCTTGCCTTCGGTTTGTATCGGCGGACAAGCTACCGTTCCGTACGAACAAAACACACAGCAATCGCCCGCTTCAGGCTTGAGCAAGGTTTTGCAACGCTCGCATTCGTAATACCACTGGCATGCGTCTGTCGGCATGATTTCGGTTTTCGCATGACCGCAGTGCGGGCACGTCAGCCTCGATTCGAGCACGGGTTCAGCAACGTTCGGGCCGATTCCTGCTGACTTCATGGCTTGATGTAAACGTATCCTTCTTTTGCCTGCAGTCGCGCAATCTCGGCCACGCCGGATGGCACGATGGAGGCTTCCTGGATGACCTTGGATTTGTCGATATTGCGTGCAATTAGGGTGTTATTACACACGCGAAAATCGACTTTGCGATTTGCCAGGTCCGCTACGCTGGCGTCATAGCCATTGCCTTTCGCATCCTTCGCTCCTTCAAGCAAAAAATCTATGCCCGGGCCATGCGTGACAACGATAATTTTTGCTTTCGGGCTGGCATCGAGATGGTTGCGCACATTGGCCAACGCGGCACGCGCATTGGTGCTGTCGTTGATGTGATACACCACTTTCTCTTCACGTTCCTGTGCCGCGACGCCGAAACTGCTAAGCGCCAAACTTGCGGCAAGCATAATTGCACCGATTATCGATTTCATGATTTGCACTCCTGTGGCGTGGTAAATGATCGGGAATTCGGCCAACGGACAATTGGCTTGTCCATTGGCCGGATCCGGTTAAAGCCTTTTGCCCCACGCCACGCCGAATGACGTCTGGCTCATACCGATGGTTTCATTTCCGCCGGTACCGTTAAACAGCGCCGGCGAATTGAAAAAGGACGGTCCGGAAACAGTTTCTCTTGGCGCGTACATGAATGCGGCGGTAATTTCACTGTCTTTGCTCGACGCATACGTCATGCCAAGCGTGTAATGGCTTTGCACGACACCCGGCGCAATAATGTTAAACGACACATCCTGCGAGCGAATCGGGTTCTTTGTGTGGTTGTAACCTGCGCGCCAGGTAAGCTCGCTGTCCATTTTGTATTCGATCCCCAGTTTGACCACATCGACGTCCTGCCAGCCGAAGCCGGGGCCGTTGGATGCGCCGAGCGGTGCCTGATTCGAACTCGGATTGCCGATGGAAGCAATCTTGCTGTAATTGATACGCTGATAATCCAGCGCAACCGTCATTGCGGGCATTGCCGCAAACGCAACACCCAGGCTATAGTTTTCCGGGATATCGAATCCGCCGTTTTCTGCAAACAGGCCTTTGTATTTATCGAATTTGCCCATTTTCATTTTACTGGCATAGGTCGCCCCGATGCTGACAGCGTTGCTGACTTTGCCAAGGTAGCCGACGCGGATGCCGTAGCCGGTCGACGAGTCGTAGCCGTTATTGCTGACGCTGCCAGGCGCGCCGGTAAACTGCTCGAACGCCTGCAATCCGTCCACCTTGAAGCGCTGATAGCCAAGCAACAGCGCCGCGCCGATGGCGTGATCGGGGTTCATTTTGTACGCCATGGTCGGGGCGACAATAAGCTGAGTCAGATCGACACCCAGCTTGCCGCTGCCGCACAACATGTTCGCGGGCGCTGCGGTGGTCGGACTGTTCGGACATTGAAATGGTCCCTGCGGATAATCGGTGTTCATGCCGCCGTTGCCATAAACGGTCAGGCCCAAGGATGAATCCGGGCTCACCATGTAATTGTAGCCAAACTCAGGAATGAAAAAATTCTCGCTCCCACTGTCCACTTTGCCGTTGAGTCCCGGCGGAGGCAGGGGCGCGGTTGAGCCGCTACGTTCTGCATCACGCACCGGCCTGAACCAGTCAACGCCCAGATCAATGCGGTTGCCCACCCACACCATACTGGCGGGATTGTTCGCGCCGCCCATGGTATCCAGTGTCGTCGCCGTTGCGGCGCCGCCCATGCCCTTGGCTTTTAAGCCGTAGCCGTGCGAAAAATAGCCGTCAGTCGCATGCGCGGCCGCGGGCAGCATGAACCCTAGCGCCACCACGCTCAATTTTATTGATAAATTTTTCATGTCAGTCCCCCTCGAAGTGATTATCGGAAATTCCCAGTTTTTTGTTCGGTTACAATACAACAAATAAAAATATAATAAAATCAAATGGTTACAGCAAATAATTAATTGCTGTTATCTGTTCAGGGATTCCTTTTCCATCAGCAGATAGGTGCCGTACGCGTTAATGCGATTCGCCGCATCGAATGCTGGTACCGTGGCAAATTGGCTCCAATTGGTCCTGGCATAGGCTTCCTCGAACGGCACAAAATCTTCCACTGCCTTGCCCATAACCTGACGCAGGTAAGTCAGATAATCCCGCGTCAATTTCAAATCGCTGGCCGGGTCGGTCGAAACTTTGCCGTGGCCTGTCACCATCAGTTTCGGCTTCAGATCGAGTAATTTGCTCATGGTCTGCAACCAGCGTTTGCTGTCGGCTTCGCCGACGAACGGAATGCGGCCGGTGAAAATGATATCGCCGGAAAAAAAGACCTGATCCTCTCGCACCACGATCACCATGTCGTCCGGCGCATGCGCCGGCCCCATGTAAATCAACTCAAAATGTAAACCGCCGAACTCGAATTTTTCGTCGCCGTCGAGCCAGCGATCGGCCCTGACGATACGGGTCTGCTCATTCACCCACGGAAACAAATCCCGTCTCCGTTGTTCCAGACGCGCCGGACCTTCGCTGCCGTCGACGTATTGCATCCCGGCGCGGTGCGCCCATACTTCCGCGCCGGCTTCCTTGAACGCCTGCAAGCCGTAGACGTGGTCTGCATGGTAATGCGTGACAAGGACGCGCTTGATCGGTTTGTCGCTGACGCTGCGGATGGCTTTGATAAATTCCTTCCCAAGCGGCACCGTGCCGAGAGCATCGACGACGATTACTCCGTCGTTTGTGACGATGAATCCGGCGTTCGAGTTGTAGCCTTCGTTCTGCTCGCTCGCGATACCGGGCAAGCCTTGCACGTAGTAAACATGTTCGCTGACCTTCACCGGAACAGGTTTATTTTTTACCGCTTCGTCGTTGGCCGCGAGCGCACCGGCGCAGGCAAGAAAACCCAGGCAGAGAAAAAACAGCTTCTTTTCTTTCATCAAAAAAGCCATGTCAGCTCGCCGCTTTCGGCGGCGGGCGCCGGAGAATCTGCGTCGCCAGTTCGATGCGTTGAATCAAATAAGCGTTGTAGAACCCGGCGGCATTCGCGCCCAGCAGCGGCTCGGTCAGCGGCCTGAACTGCGCGTCGAAGAAATGCACGGTCGGATAAAACTTGATGCCGCTTCTGGCGGCCAGCTGCTCGTGGGTGAGCAATTCGCCGCCGAGCCCGACAGCTTTATGCGGCTCGTCCGATACGACTTCGCGGATCACGATACCGTCGCCCGGTTCGCGCAACAGCGATGCCAGATAATTTCGGCGCACCTCGTGGCAAAAGCCGCAGGTCGAGAGTGAAAAAAGCACGATCAGCGGGACGCGCAATTTGGCAGCAGTCTGGGTATCAGCGGGCACGTCGAGCAATAATGGCACCGCCCCAACCAAAGAGCCCGCTTTCCGATCGCTGCCTGGCTTATCCATGTTGCGAGTGAATCATTCCAGATCGAGCGCGTCGCGGATGGCTTTAACGCCTGCCTTTGCGCATTCATCGTCCATCTCGCCGCCTGGCGCGCCGGATACACCAATCCCGCCGACCAGGCTTCCCGCCGCTTGAATCGGCAGCCCGCCGCCGATCATCACCACATTAGGCAATTGGCGAATGCCGCTGCTGGGCTGATTATAGGCAGTCACTTTTTCCATGTCGACCGTGCTCGACTTGAAGCTGACGGCGGTCCAGGCTTTGCGCGTGGCTGTCTCGGGCGTGTGCATGCCGGAGAGCGCGTCGCGCAGCATGGCCAACGCTACACCAGAGCGATCGACCACCGCGACCGCCACCACTGCGCCGCGCTTGCGACAGTCTTTCAGCGCAGCGTCAGCAGCAATCAATGCCGCTTCGGTGGTCAGGGTGGAGACTCTGCTCAGCGCCTTCGGCTCGGCGGCCTGCGCCGCGAACGCCATGCAGAACAAATACAAAACCATGCAGATATTTTTCACGATGCCATCCCCGGGTTGCCATCGACGCCCTTGAGCGTCGGAAGGTTAAGTTTGCGCGCTTTGATAATCGGATTGGCCTTTAGGTAGGTCTCGACCACGTCCCAGATCGGTACGCCGGTTACGCCTTCGCCGACTGGCGCCCAGCCGGCAACTTTGTACGTTTTGCCGGCCTCGAGCGCTTTGCCGTTCAGCGTCATGTCGCTGATGCGGTTACCGGCCTTGCCGTTCGGGTCGCAGGTGTAGGCGAGGCCGCCGACGCGTACCATGTCGCCGCCCTGCTGATAATACGGATCCGGGTTGAATAAATTGTCGGCGATATCTTCCAGAATGGTTTTGATCATCTCGCCGCTTAAATCGTTCACCGTGGTAGCCGGATAGGTAATCGCAGTCTGGTCCATCAGGTGTTCACGCGTAATTTCCTGCCCGGCGAGAATCGAGGTGCCCCAGCGGAAACCGGGCGAGAAAGCGATCTCGGTGCCTTTCACTTCCATCAGCGCGTCAAGAATCAGTTGATCGAAAGTGCCGTTGAAATTTCCCCGGCGGTAAAGCAGGCCTTCGGTAGTGGCAAGTTTTTGCTCCAGTTTGGCCTTGTAAGGCGCGCGTACTTTGTCGATATGCGCCTGCATCGCCGAGTCTGGCGTGAGCAGATTGGAAAAAACCGGTAGCAGCTTGTAGCGGAAATCCGCAACCTTGCCGCCTTTGACATCAAGATCGAGCACGCCGAGGAATTTGCTGTTTGAGCCGGCATTGGTAACCAGTGTTTGGCCGCCGGCATTCTTGATAATGACCGGAGCCGGCACGCCGTCGTGGGTATGTCCGCCCATGATCGCATCGATGCCGCGAACGCGCGAGGCGAGTTTGATGTCGACGTCCATGCCGTTATGCGACAGCAGGATGACCGCCGCAACGCCTTTGCCGCGTACTTCGTCGACCATCTTTTGTAAACTCTCCTCCTGGATGCCGAAACCCCAATCCGCGACCATGTGGCGCGGATTGGCGATAGGCGTGTAGGGAAACGCCTGGCCGATGACGGCGACCGGGATTCCGTTCATTTGTTTGATGGTATAAGGGGCAAAAACCTGGTCGCCGAAATCATTGGTCTTGATATTCTGCGCGACGAAATCGATCCTGCCTTTGAAATCCTTATCGACAATTTCTTTGACCCGCTTGGCACCGAGGGTGAATTCCCAGTGGCCAGTCATGACATCGACGCCGAGCATTTTGCAGGCATCCACCATGTCCTGGCCGTTGGTCCAGAGTGAGGTTGCCGAACCCTGCCAGGTGTCGCCGCCGTCGAGCAGCAGAGAATTCGGGCGCGATGCGCGCAGTTGTTTGACCAGCGTGGACAGATGCGCAAAGCCGCCGACTTTGCCGTAGGTTTTCGCGGCTTCGGAGAAATTAAGATAGGTGAACGCATGTGCTTCCGGCGTGCCGGGGGTGATGTTGAAGTATTTCAGCAATTGCTCGCCCACCAGATGAGGCGGTCTGCCGCTGCTCGAACCCAAGCCCAGATTTACATTCGGTTCGCGAAAATAAATCGGTTGCAGCTGTGCATGGCAATCGGTGAAATGCAGGAAACTCACGTTGCCGAAACGCGGCAGGTCATACATGCTTGTGCCGCTTTTATTCGCGGCGGTCGCTGCGCATCCTTCCAAAACCATTCCGCCGGCAGCGGCAACGGCGAGCATTTGAAGAAATTCGCGGCGGTCCAGAGACATTATGTAACCTATTGATTAAATGGAATAATTGATAGAATGATTACGGCATAGATGCAACACGGTCAGGCGCATCAATCCCGCTCGACGCCTATTTGTTAACGGGCGATTGCGGGTCCAGCAGCAGCGCCATTACGTCCTTGATTTGCGCTTCCGAAAGAATTCCCGCCGCCCCGTAGCGCGGCATGTTGGAACATGCGTTGTAGGAATGCGAGTTGAAAATCTTCGCCCAGGTGTATTTCACAATCGGTTCGGAATTGCCGCGCAATTTGCCGTACTGCGTCAGGCTGGGGCCGATGTTGCCAAAAGAAATTTCCGCTTTCTGGATTTGATGGCAGGCGTAGCAGTTGCCGCCGTTGACGGTCTTGTTGTCATCGGACCATTGCAGGCCGCGGCCATTCTGCGCAATTTTTTCACCTTCTTTCCAGTCGCCGAGAAATTTTCCGTCGGCGGGGTATTTCACACTATCGAGCGCGGATTTTTCCAGCAGCGCGCGTTTGTCGGCGGGCAGGGCAGTCTGCGCGTATTCCGAGCAGGTTTTCTGCGCTTCGGTTTGATTCAATCGGTCGAGTCTGGCAATGCCTTTTTCCGCGAAGGAGGCTTTAATGGTTTCGCTTACTTCTTGAGTGGAGGGTCCGCGAACCATCGCGGCGCAGGCAGCGAGAAAACCGAGAGCCGATGTTGTAACGACTATTTTTTTCAGGTTCATGTCCGTGTTCCTCTCAATTAGCGCTTGATCGCGGGAGAATCCATCGTGCCGCCGTTGGCCTTGACACCGAGATAGGTGATCAAATCAATCGAAGTCTGCGACGTGTATTTGAGGTCCGGAAAGCGCTGTTGACGGAAGCAATCGTTCAGGCGCCATTGCATGGTTCGCAGCGCGCCCTGGCTGACGCGATAGGCTGGCCAGGTGGCGAAGGCTTTTTGCGCGGCGGCGGGGTTCTGCAGATTGGGTAAATCCTGCAGGCGTATCCGCTGGTTGTCGGCTGAATGGCAGGACGCGCAATTGAAATCAAACGGGCCGCCGCGGTAGAAAAACGTTTTCTCGCCGCGCGCGTAAGCCGCTTTTTCTTTCGGATGTGCTTGCGGGATATTGATCTTGCTGCCGCGCGACTGGCCGACGACATAAGCCGTCAATGCTTCGAGATCCGTGGCACGATCGCCTTGGCTGGAAAAGGGTTTCTTGATTACGTCTTCGCGCGTGAAGCCCTGCAGATTCACCATGCAATGCACCAGGCGCGATTCAAAATCCAGGGTGGCATCGGCGTCTGCAAAATAACGCGGCAATTCCGCATACGCACCCTTGATTACGCCGGGACCTTTACCGATGTCGCATTGTTCCAGCGAGACGTTTTTCGGTCCGCGTTTTTGTTTCCACAACGCTTCGCCTTGTGCTTCGGTCAGCTCGGCCGGGTTGCCGTCGGCCAGCATTTCACGGTAACGCGCAATTTCATCTGCGGCGCTTTGCGCCTGTGCGTGGTGTGCAGCCAGAATTGCGAACGCGCCAAACATGAACAGGAATATTTTCATACCTACCTCCGGTCATTTTTAGTATAAAAAACCAGGCCGGCATTCTGTGGCCGGCCTGCTGTGATTTCAATTACGAGATGGTGGCCTCGTCGCTGCGTTTATCGCCTTTGTTGTCCACCCAGTTGACCTGGACTTTTTCGCCTTTTGCACCGCCCTTGAATTTGAACGACAGATAGGGATTCTGCGATACCGACTGTCCCCAATAGCACTGGAGCACGGTTTTCCCGCCCGACGTGGCGGTAACTTCGGTGATGAAGTGGGCCGGAACGACTTTTCCTTCTGCGTCTTTACGCAGGCCGCCTTCCATAGGGTGCGACATCAATACTTTTACTTCGGTTACGCCGTTGTTGTTACTGGCGCGGATTTTCATTGGATCTGCCATGGTCTATTCTCCTGAATTCGGTTCTGTAAAATTTTGCGCGTCGACGATCAGCCGCCACAGCCGCCCAGAGTCACTTTGGTTTCCTTGCTGGCCGTGAAAAATTTTCCGTCGGCTTTGACCACCGCCACGACGTTGGTGCTCTGGCCCATCTTCAGGCGCGTCTGGATGGATGACTCCGTGCCTGCAGGAATGATGAACGTAGCGGCAAGCGGATTGGGATTTTTTTCAACCAGAATATAGATTTCCTGCACGTTCGGGATCGTCGTGCTGACGCTGACCGGGACCACGGCGCCGTTTTCGGCAATGTCGGGCGCGGTAATGGTAATTTCCTTACTATCGACGCCAGTCGCGCCGAGCGCAGCTAACGCATCGGCAAGCGTTTTAGCTTCAAACGCGGCGCGATTATCAGCGGCGGCGAGCACCTGCTTCGAGGTCAGCATCCCCGTCGCGAATAACAGACCCAAGGCGCTGGTTGCCTTGATGACGGAACGTCGTGCATTGTTCATTGCTATCTCCTAAGTAAATTATTTTCTGATAAAACACTGCCACCATTTTTGCTGCACTATTGCTGCATTCACACTATCTGAAACGATTCTATTTGCTTAGCGCTGACAATGCCAATAAATTATTTCGCGCCTGCTGCAATCCATCGCGCGATCGCTTTGGCGTCGGCGTCACTCAATTGTGCCTGCGCAGGCATCGGGATCGCGCCCCACGTGCCTGATCCGCCGCTTTTGATCTTGCCGGCCAAATAGCTTTCGACATCGCTTTTGCCTTTATATTTTGTCGCGACTTCGTTAAAACCCGGGCCGACGATCTTGTTTGTCATTCCGTGGCAGGCAGTGCAACTGTTGGCTTTCAGTAATACGCTGACATCGACGGGCTTCGGCGCGGGCGCGGCAGGCTTGGCCGGCGCAGCCGTTGCTGCCGGTTTTACCGCGGAGCCGGTTGCGGCGACCGTGGAAGCGGCCGGCCCGACGGAGGGCAACGCTTTGGCGTCGGTAACGGCAGCCACTTTCGCCTCCTGGGATGCAGGCGACTTTGCTGCCGGCTTTGGTTGCAAAGTGGTCGGCGCCGGCCTGGTTGTGTCCGCACCGATCGCTACACCGATGATTCGATTTTGTTCCGCTATATTTCCATGCGCATTACGCGCGAAATCGGGCA
>JBAVXA010000129.1:0-6688 GCA_049698095.1 Burkholderiales bacterium | reverse complement strand
CGTCGATCACCGTTGACGCGCCGGCGTCGGACCGCTTTTGCGCCGACAGGCTTGCACTGTAGTCGATGTTCGGATACCAGGCGACGCCGATAAAAAATGCGGCGCCCGTTGTGTTTTCCGCGGCGCTGCTGAAGGTAGCGAAGAAATTGGCTTTGCCGGAAATCGCACGGGTGTAATTCAATGTGGTAACGGATTTGTCGTCGCCGATATATTTTTTAAGGCCGTTGCGCGCGATACCGACGCTGCCCAACTCAGCCGAGCCATAACCGAGACTGAGTTCGCTTTCCGTTTGCGGCCGGTCCTGCGTGGTAAATCCGGAAGTCGGGCTATAGCGTCTACTGAAGCGGCGGAGTCCCACGCTGCTGATAAAGTTGCCCGCTTGATATCCATAGCGAACAGACATTGCATTACCGGACGCCGACACGGAATCGGAATCCTGCGCGCGGCTTAACGCGAAACTGGCGGAAACGACTCCCGCCTGGCCGATGCGATAGTTCGCGAACGGCCCGAAGTTAAGGTTCTTCGACAATATTTCTCCTCGCGCGCCAACGGTAAGATTGTCACTGTAGCCATATCGATGAAAGGCGGAAGCGCCGAAATTTTTGTATGCGAAGCTCTTCACGCCGTAATCCTTACGCGATAAACCCAGGCCGTAATTGTATTCGTGCAAGCCTTTCTGTAATAGGTCATCGGTAAAATAGTATTTATAATCAAATACTTGTGTTTTACCTAATTTATCCTTCACAACAACCTGAACATCGCGCGCGCCACCGAAGTAGTTGAGGTTCTGTAATTCGAATTCTCCTGGCGATATTTTCTGTGTGCGAATTCGATTGCCATTGAGATAAATATCCGCTTCCGCCGGCAGCGCCGTGCTGCCGGAAAAATTGGCCATCGGGTGTTTCACGAAGTTCGGCTGCTGAGAGTAAAGCTTGGCGATATTCAGGCCGCCAAGATTCAACACGCTGCCGAATTCGCCGGTAGTGGTGAAGAAATCTCCGACGACATTGCGCTGGAATGCTTCGCGTTTGTCGTACACCAGGCTGCTCATGTTGCGCACGAATTGCTTTTTGCTGCTGGCGGCGCTGTAAATGCCATCGGTGAGAAACAGATAATCGCCGCGCCACATGCCGAACTCGTGCAGCAAGGAAAAAGTTTTTTCTGCCTGGCTGCCGCCGCTGAAGCCTGCGCGGTAATTCAAAAACAGGCTATCGTTTTTGGGAATAACTGTGTTCGGATGATTTTTCGGCAAAAGATTGATGCTTTGCTTGCCCAGAGTTTCCGGAGCCGAAAGGATGTCGAATTGCTGCGTCTTTTCGTCCAGTTTTATCGTGGCTTTTTGCAGCGATTGCAACGACAGGTAGGCTTCCCCGTCAATGTCCATTTTTTCGCCCGTCGGATTTTTGATGCCGATACCTACCAGGTCGCTGATTTTTACCCAGTATTTTCCATCCGTCGACACCCAGGCTATATATTCGCCCTGCGGCTCGCTGTTGCGGTTGATGGATATAACGGCGTTGGATGCGCCGGGTAAAGCGGCTGGTGCCGCGAACGCCCCCTGCGCTAAGAACAGGAAAAAAGCGAGGCAGGTCGTGCGCAAATGTGCAAAGCCACTACGGCGCACACGCGATAGCGGCATCAGTCGGGCGGGTGAACTCGACAATGTCGGTTTTGACAACTATGTCGAATTTCCCCATTGTGCTGCAGGCTTGCGGCGTCATGGCGAAGCTATAGGTACGCGTTGCGCCATTGAGCAAATACCAGCCTTTCTGGTCTTCCGCGATTTTCTCGCCCGATTTCAGCTGGATGTTGTTGATGAAAAAATGCGTATTACCGGCATTCTTGATTTTTATGTTCAGTTTGCCATCGGCGTAATTTACGCTTTCCACTTCGCCTTTCACTTCCTCTTTCAGCGGCTTGAGAAAAATCGGCACGCCGAAACGAACTGCCACGGCGATTTGCGCGCCCTTGGCGGGTGTTTTCTGCGGGGCGGGAATCTCTTCGATAAATAGCCGGTAGGTCTTTTGTCTGTCCGTCGCCGGAACCTTGTAGCTGGTGCGCAGCAGGCGTTGCTCGCCTTTTTCCACCGTCGCGATTTTGGGGAAAAAAATCAGGTCGTCGGTTTCCTCATATTTATCTTTGCCGTCTGCATCCTGCGTCCATTCGAAGGCTTTCATCTGCAACTGAAGCTTGTCGTCGTCGTCATTGGTGACGGTGAGTACGCCGGTTTTGGTCGCGCGGTCGAAATCCAGCCGAATCGGCGATACAGCAAAATTGCCCGCAGTGACGTTGCCGCAGGAAAGTAGCATAGCAAGCATTAACGACCAAAGTATTTTCTGTAAGGGAGTCATCGTGTTGATTCCTGAAAACCAGCGAAATTGTAACACGCGGAAAACGGCATGCGCGTCGGCGCGTTGACTCAGGGAGTGATGGTTAACACGACATTATCGGTGTAGCCGCCAAGCAAGGCATTGCGATAATTCGCCGGAAGTACCGTACCGCCCAGATTGAAGCTGTAGTTGCTGTTGCTCGGGATGGTGCCGACAATAAACAAGCCGGCACCCCAATTCACGCCGGCGAGATTCAGCGCATAGGGCAAGTATTCGGTCGCGGACGTGGCGTGCTTCATGCGCAAATTATTTGCCAGGACGTTTTGTCCGGCGTCGCGCGCGATCTGCATGGTCGTCGTCGCCTTGTTGCCATTGCAACGGATGACGATGGCCGCGGTCGCGGTCGCGGTGACATTTAACGAGGGATCGAGATTGCCGAAGTTCATCGGCGTAGTTGGCGAGATGAAAAAGCAGCCGGTCTTATTCAAAACCTGTGCGGAAACCGTGAGGCTGTTGTTGGCCGCTTGCGCTGACGCGGAAAAAAAAGCCAACGCCGCCAGCATGAATGCCGGGAAAGACGCTATTTTTTCAATCCTGTTAGCAGGCATATTAATCCGGAATCTTTCTTGTAATTCTCATTGGCGCTGCAAATTGAGTGCCCCACCCAGCATCGCCGGAAAAGACCGGCGATGCTGTGAGAAGGTAAATGCAATACCAGGCCCGATCAGGGGGTGATGGTCAGGGTCACCGTATCGCTGTAGTTACCGGCGGCAACTGCGGTGTAGTCGGTTCCGAGTACGGCACCGGCCAAGCCCAGAACCAGCGGCGTGCCAGGCCCTGCAGGCGCAACGGCGGATGGCGTCAGCGTTAAGCTGTAGGGAATGAAATCAGTCGCGGATGTGGCATGCTTCATACGGCGCGAAGTCGAGAAATTTGCCCCATTGTCAGCGGCAATGGCCGCTGTGGTCACGCCTTTGGTGCACCAGTAGTTGGTCGTGCCGGCAGCAGAGGCATTGGTGCCGACGCTAGGATCCAACGCGCCGAAAGCGAGGGTGGAAGTAGCTGTGACGAATTTACAGGTTCCGACGACATTGGCTGAGACGGTAAGCGTATTGCTGCCCCCAGCCATGGCCGATGCGGACATAAAAAGGGCCGACAGGGCTACGCCCAGGGCGGCAACTTTTTTGCAGGCATTCTTTTTGTCCATCTTTGATTCTCCAGTAATTAAGAAAAGTAATTTGTATTTGTCGCGCCTTGAGGTAGATGCAATCATCGTGCCACCTGCTCAGACTCGCTACAGAACGCATTTAACCAGCCATAGGACAATTTCGATATGAACAAATGCACTAAATCGGAAAGAAATGGGTTAAAGCCGCCAATTCCTTCCGGCGTGTCGGTAGCAGAAGGGCAAATACTGCCGCTGCACGGCAGTGCGCAATCGGGCGTCCAGCTGTTCCGTTGACAGTTTCAGCGCAGCGCTTCGGGCTTCGCGTCGCGCGAAAGCAGCGCATCGAGTGCGGCGGCGGGGGCAACTTTCCCGTCGAGCACAAGACTGACTGCAGAGGTGATGGGCATATCGATGTGGTACTTTTCGGCGAGCCGCACCGCTTCGCGCGCAGTCGATACGCCTTCGGCCACATGACCGAGGTCGTGCAGAATATTTTCCAGCGATTTTCCCTGCGCGAGCTCAAGGCCCACCTTGCGGTTGCGCGACAAGTCGCCAGTACAGGTCAGCACCAGGTCGCCGAGCCCGGTGAGTCCCATGAAGGTTTCGGTTTGACCACCCAGCTTTGCGCCGAGGCGGGAGATTTCGGCCAGCCCGCGGGTGATCAGCGCGGCGCGGGCATTGTTGCCGAGTCGCATGCCGTCGCAGATGCCTGCTGCAATCGCCATCACATTTTTCAACGCACCGCCAAGCTCGACGCCGATAACGTCGGTGCTCGAATACACACGTAACCGCCGCCCGTGAAGTTGCTGTGCCAGATCCCGCGCGAACTCGGCATTGTCCGAAGCAAGGGTCAGAGCGGCTGGCTTGCCTTGCGCGACCTCGAGCGCAAAACTCGGGCCGGACAGCACGCCGTACCGCCTGTCTGCACCGCAAACTTCCTTCATTATTTCGTGCGGTAGCTTGCTGCTCCCCGCTTCAAACCCTTTGCAGGCCCAAACGATGGGCGCATGGCAATCGGTTGCCGTCAGCGCCTGCAGCATCCCACGCAGTCCGTTGGTGGGCACTACCGACAAAATCAGCTCGCAATCGCGTAGCGCCGCGACCAGATCTGTTTCGACGCGAACATTGGCCGGCAGTTTGCAGCCCGGCAGGTAGCGCTGATTTTCACGCGTCACGGCAAATTGCATCAGCTGAACGGCGTCACGTCCCCATAAAGTGACGGTGTGGCGCTGCGCGAGGTTAATTGCCAGCGCAGTGCCCCACGCACCCGAGCCGAGGACGGTAATATTCACAGGCGGGTTTTTCCGAATGCGGCGGGTGACATCGCGGGCGTGGCGACGACCATTAGTGTCCCCAGATCTGGTCGGTTTTTACATAACCGCTCTGGCCGTCGCGATGTTTTACCTTGACGAAATTTTTCGCCGGCGCCTCGATGGGTTCGAGAATCACGCTGCGCTCGGCGAGCAGCACCACGCTGCTGGCGGCGTCGGCGGCAGCATATACCTCAGCCTGCGCGGCAGTGACAATCACCGTGCGCTTGTCGCTGAGGTTTTTGCTTTCTACCCACCCCATGTCGCCGGCAAAATCGCGAACTTTCACCCAGCCGCTCAGCTTCACCATTACTTCAAACGGGTAATAACGGCTGGCAACGAAAATCCTGTTGGCCTTGAGCGATTGCGCGTCGTAAATGATTGTCGGGTTCGCGACCGACATATATTCCGCCGCGACGACGTTCCCGCCGCAGACCAGCGCGAATACAATCAATGCGGCATGAACGACGCGTTGCATGGCTTAATGCGTTGCCGTCTGGCCCGCCTGATTCTGTTGCAGCTGAGCCTGGTACAGTGCCTCGAAGTTCACCGGGTTGAGCAACACCGGCGGGAATCCGGCGCGAGTCACCAGGTCGGAAATGGTTTCGCGGGCATAGGGGAAAATAATATTCGGGCACGCAATGCCTAGAATCTGCGGCAGGTCGGATTCCGGCACGTTGCGGATCTGGAAAATGCCTGCTTGCGCGACTTCGGTCAGGAACAAGGTTTTGTCGCCGATTTTCGCGGTCACCGTCACGGTTAACACTGCTTCGTAATAACCTTCATTAATCGGTGCGGACGAATTATGTAATTGGACATCGATTTGCGGCGGGTCGCGCTCGAGAAAGATCTGCGGCGCGTGCGGAATTTCAAGCGAGGCGTCTTTGGTATAGAGCTTTTCAATCGAGAAAAGCGGTTGGTTTTCGTCAGCCATGATTATTTCCTAAGTTATTGATTATATTAAATAAAATTCTACGTCATTTGAGCAGCTGAAGCAGCTCTCCGGCGTGATCGAGTTTCGCCAGGTCGTCGTAGCCGCCAACATGCCGTTCACCAATAAATATCTGCGGCACGGTGCGTCGGCCGGTTTGTTGCACCATCGCAATACGTTCTGCGTGATTAAGGTCGACGCGGATCTTTTCGATCTCCTGCACGCCGCGCGATTTCAACAATTGCTCGGCACGCACGCAATACGGGCAAACCGCGGTCGAATACATTTTTACTTTGGCCATGGTTCAGGCTTTCGAGCGTTCAAGCGGCATACTGGCTTGTTCCCAGGCTGTAATTCCGCCGCGCAGGGAATGGACTTTGCTGAATTGGTTTTTTTCAAGAATCTGAATCGCTTTGGCGGAACGGTTGCCCGACTGGCAGCTGACGATCACCGGCCGATCCTTGAATTTTGTCAGCTCGTTCAACCGGCTTTCCAGCACCGACAACGGGATGTGGCGCGAATTGGGGATGTGCATCAAAGCGTATTCGTGATCCTCGCGCACGTCGAGAACCAGGGCATTTTCGCGGTTCATCAAGTGGGTCGCATCGATGGTGCTGATGTCGCGCCCGGAGCCGATTCCGCCAG
Organism: Burkholderiales bacterium; assembly: GCA_049698095.1. Classification (GTDB taxonomy): domain Bacteria; phylum Pseudomonadota; class Gammaproteobacteria; order Burkholderiales; family JBEEJL01; genus JBEEJL01. The sequence goes on along the minus strand of JBAVXA010000129.1, from coordinate 304 downwards.
AAATGATTGGCCACAACAGCATGCCACCGCTTATGACGAAAATGCCGACCATGAAAATATTGTCGATCAAAAACTGCTGAAACACGGGAATTTCCTTTTTTCAAATTACCTGATTGCCTATTTTATCAGATTGGCCCTGCATACTCACGATGCCCCACAAATCGCTTAGAATAACGGTTCCTCTCTAACCCGAATTAATGTTCAACATGAAAAAAATCGTATTGTTCCGCCATGGCGAAAGTATCTGGAATCAGGAAAACCGTTTTACCGGCTGGACCGACGTCGACCTCACCGCTAAAGGCGT
>JBAVXA010000128.1:0-15108 GCA_049698095.1 Burkholderiales bacterium | reverse complement strand
AAAGAGCTGCATATCCTCACGCGCGACGGGAAGATGAATCAGGACAGCCGGCGCAAGCTCAAGCAGGTTTATCACCTGACCCAGTTCATTCAGCCATTGATAAAAAATATTCAATTAAATCAAAAAGATATAACCATCGTCGATCATGGCGCGGGTAAGTCTTATCTAGGATTTATCGTCTATGATTTATTTTTCAAAGCGCAGCAAAATGCTTCGCATATTTACTGCATCGAACGCCGCGATGAGCTGGTGCAAAAATCCGTTGAGCTGGCGCAGCGCCTGAATTTTCCGCGCATGTCGTTTCTCAATCTATCCGTCGACGAATCGATCGCATCGGACAAACTGCCGGAGAAGATCGACATCGTCACCGCATTGCATGCCTGCGATACCGCCACCGACGACGCCATCAACTTTGCGCTGAAAAAACATGCGCAACACATTGTGCTGGTGCCGTGCTGCCAGGCCGAGGTCGCGTCCGTACTGAAAAAAAACAAAGGCAAGGAACTGGCAAAAAATGCGCTGACGGAAATCTGGCGCCATCCTTTGCACACGCGCGAATTCGGCAGCCAGCTGACCAACGTGCTGCGCTGCCTGCAACTTGAAGCCCACGGCTATCACGTCAGCGTCACCGAGCTGGTCGGCTGGGAACACTCGATGAAAAACGAGCTCATCATCGCCAGCTACCAGAATCTTCCGCGCAAGCGCCCGGCGGATCGTTTGCATCAAGTGCTGCAAACCGTCGGGCTGGAAGAAATGAGCCAGCGTTTTTTTGTCGTGTCATGATTAATATCGACGCAGAACAACTTGCGCGCCTGTTGCCGTGGCCGGAACTGGTGACGCGCATGAAAACCATGTTCGATGATGCCACCACCGTGCCCGAGCGTTTGCATTATTCCGTCGGCAATGCGAGCATGCGCGAAACGCCGACGCTGCTGCTCATGCCCGCTTGGAACGAGGAATTTCTCGGCGTCAAAATCGTCAACGTGTTCCCCGGTAACGCGCAGGATAAAATCGCCGCGCTGAATTCCACCTACTTGCTCTATTCCAACACCACCGGGCAATCGCTGGCGACGGTGGACGGCAATCAGCTCACCGCGCGCAGAACGGCGGCGACGTCTGCCGCCGCCGCCGATTTTCTCGCGCGCAAGGATGCCGCGCATTTATTGGTGGTCGGCGCAGGCCGCGTCGCCAGCTTGATACCCGCCGCTTATTCCGCCGTGCGTAAACTGCAATCGGTAAAAGTATGGAGCCGCCATCCTGAAGCAGCAGAAAAATTAGTCGCGCAATTACGCACCAAAGGTTTCAACGCATCAGTCACTAATGATTTGAAAGTGGCGGTAGAAAACAGCGACTTGATCAGCGCCGCGACTTTATCCACGCAACCGCTGATCTTAGGAGCATGGGTCAAGCCGGGCACCCACATTGATTTAATCGGTGGTTTCCGCGAAAACATGCGCGAAGCCGACGATGCCCTCGTCGCCAACGCCACGCTATTCGCCGACACCAAAATGGCGTGGGTTGAGGCAGGTGATTTCATTCACCCATTAAAGTGGGGTTTGATCGAAGCGGATGCGATTACTACTTTGGATAAACTTTGCAGCGGCCAACATGCAGGTCGCAATGACGAAAAACAAATCACGCTATTCAAATCGGTTGGTTCTGCGTTGGCCGATATTGCTGCTGCGTCGCTGGCTTATTCGCGGCTGAACAACACATAAATGAACCTTTATATGACTGTTTATTTATGGCTATGAGCAGGCTGGCGTACTTCAAAAAACAAATTGTCAGTTTTCCTTCGACGTTTCCATATCATGGGTTGCACCTGCTGTCGAATTTGACAAAACAACTTGTGACCCCTTTGTCATTTAAAGTTGCTATTCTGTTAGCCAATGCATAGATACCCTGCATTAAATTTAGTAGGCTGCAAACTTAATTCTTTTTTGGAGTAGTACGTCCATGAAAAAAACCATACCACTCATTTTCGTTTTTTTTCCGATGCTCGGGTATGCCAATGACCACGAAGCACTCTATGGTGATTGGAAGGGCCAGGCTCAATTTCAAGCTACCGTTGGGGCTTCTCCCGATACCAATGCTCATTCGGTCACAACCTTCACCTTGACAATAGCTCCTGACGGTAAGATACAAGGTCTCAGTGCAGAGAATGGGTGTCATCTATTGGGGCTAGCTTCTCCGACAATCGGATTATCACTTTACAACATCGATGTCACATTATCTGGGTGTAACTATTCTGGTTTTAACCGCCGCTATGGCGGAACTTTAGCGAGATTAACAAAGGAGAAGAAAGCTTCTACATTAAACCTTTTTTCTAGCCAGGTCGTACCGGGAAAAGGTCCATCGTCTTTCGACATCAAAGCGAATCTACGACGCTGATTCAAAAATAAAAATAGATGAGATCAGGCTTGAGAGCTTTTAGCCTACCCGCCGGCGACGTAGATTACTCTCCACTTCTTAACTAATTGTAGTTGTCCCATAAGTCCCCGGCACATGGTTGCTAGACAATTCCCACCGCATCAAAACCCGCCTCAACCGCCTTGACCTTCGCCGCAAGCGTGGCCTCGCTTTGCTTGCGGAAAAGTGAGCGGGCTGCCTGGACCATCGCGCGGCGGCTGTCGGAGAATTGCGAGGTTCGCGATAGTTGTACTGTCAGCGTAATATAAAACAGCGCTGCCAATTGCTCGCGCGTGAACAGGAATTTTCCGTTCAGCCTGGCGGTAATAATTTTGTATGCGGCGTAATTGTGAATGCCACTGTTGCTATGCACCCAGCCGTAGTCATTGCGCTCGTAGGTGTATGGCGGCGTGGCGGTAACGAAATCGCGCATGTGTTTGGGCTGGTCATATAGCGTCGGGTCGGCCATGCTGCGTAGCGCGGTGCCGGGCCCGTCAAAACCGATTCCGATTTTCCACTCCCATTTGTCGAGCGGTTTGGAGAAGTTGGAGACGATAATGCCGAAAATGTCGGAATACGATTCGTTGAGCGCCCCCGCTTCGGTGCGGTATTCGAGACGCGCGGTGTAGTCGGTCACGCCATGAAACATTTCGTGGCCGACCACATCCAGCATCGACGCCACGGAAAAAAACGATCCGTCGGGGAATTTGATCTGGCCGTACACCATCTGCTTGCCGTTCCAGTAGGCGTTCTTCCATTGCTTTGCCGGCGTGGTGCCTTCCGCCTGGTCCCAGCAATTGACGGTGGAAATCATTTCGCCGCCGCGGTTGTCGATATTATTTCGCTGCACGACATTTTGCAGAAATGACGCGACCGTCTCGCCGTTCGCGTGGGCGCCTATCGCCTCCAGCGGCCACGGCTTTGGCGGGTTGACGTAGAGCTTGCCTGGCAATTGGCTCGACTGCGTCGTGGGGTCCTTGAAATTGAAACCATAGGTGGTGACGTTCAACACGCTGTCGTGCATCTGCTTGATGCCGCCCGCAACTTTCTCGACGGTAATTTTTCTGTTCCGGTTCAACGCGTCTTTTACCGTTTCCTGAAACGCCGCCATGGTTGCGACGCGTGGCAGTGCCGCGATCAGTTTGGCGGTATGCGCGTCGATAACATAATCCTTGAGCGGCGCATCGCCTGCATCCTGCGTTTTCGGTTTGCGCCGGCGCAGCGGCACGTCTTCGATAATGTAGGCCAGACACCATTTGCTGCGGTCCTGATCGAAATAATAGTAAAGGCGCGGCGTCTGGTTCAGCGAGCGCAGTGGTTGGCCGGACTCTTTCGCTGCGACCTGCAAGGCCTGCGCCGGCGAAACGCTTGCCAGATGCTTCACGCCTTTCGGCGTGCCGAGGGTGGAATTGATGGCAAGGCATTCGTTGTTTTTGTCGAGCTCGACCGTGACGAACGACCCATACACCGGAATCTTGTTAAATCGCTGGGTGAATTTGACAACGGTGGTGCCGACCAGCGGCATGACTTCGCTCCCGAGACTTTTGAAATCACTCTCTTCGGTGTCAATTTTTGGGCGAACGAATTTTTTTATTGTGTCGCTTTCGAAGGCCTGGTCGAGATGTTTAAGCGCCGCAGTCTCGGCGCCGAGATGTTTGAGCTTGAGTGCCGCGCCGGCGGCGAAGCCGCGAACCGCAGGGCGCTCGCGCGCCATGGCAGCTAGCATTTTTCGGCTGGTTGCTTCGGACGAATCGATGGAAAAACCAACCAGCCCGGAACCAGATGTCATTTTTCCAATCGGTGCACGTTTGGTCGTCGGCGCGAGTTTGCCCTTCGGCGGTGCTCGTTTAATCAGCTTCATGACCAGCCTCACTTTCGTCCATATTGATGTTGGTCGCCTTTTTCAGCAGCCGGGGATAGCGAAAAAAACAGATACAGACCATTTGTGCATGATCCGCGTTTTGTCGAATCACTGCTTGCTAAAGCTTAGTCCGAATCAACGGCGCTGCAAAGCTGGTAAATTCCTTCGGCGGCATATCCTGTAAAAAACTTCCTGCCTGCTCCGCAGTTGCGTGCAGCCATTCCTCGCGCCGTTCAGGCGGAACAATGACCAGCGAGCGTTTTTCATCCCCCGGTTTGTGAAAGCGCCCCATCACCGGATGTCCGTCGGCGTTAATCGTCAGCATGGAAAAGCTGTGCAATCCTTCGCCGGTGGGTTTTTTCCAATAGTCCCAGATTGCCGCCACGGTGAACGCACGCCGGTCCTTGCGTTCGATTTTCCAGCGCACCGGTTTGCCGGTTTCGTAATCGGGTTCATAAAATCCCGCCATCGGCACCAGCGCATAACGGCGTTTCTTCCACGGCTCGCGATAGCTGGGCTTGCTGGCGACGGTTTCGCTGCGTGCGTTGTAGGTCTGGCGGCTGATCTTGTCGTCTTTGCTCCAGAACGGCACCAGGCCGAACATCGCCTCGCGCAATTCGGCCTCACCCGTTTCGTGCGCCAGCAATCTGATCGGCGCGAGGTAGCCAGGGTAAGCCTCTGCCCGATATTCGAATGTCGGTATCGGCCATTCCAGTTCGTCGAGGTATTGGTCGCGCTTGGGCGTTTCGTAATTCGAACACATAATGTGATGGCCTCAGGGTAAATGCATCAATGGCTGCTCGGGACAGCAGAGTTGGCGTTATTAGGCAGGGAAATATTCAGCATGACAAACTCTCAATGATCTGCTATCTTGATTATTGTGACATTAATCAAGTTGTAAAATTATGAAATCAAATCAACAACATGGCGGAAAGCGTGCAGGTGCGGGGCGTAAACCGGGCAGCAGCAAGTGGAAAGAACCCACAACCACGATCCGGCTGCCGGTCAGTGTTTGCGCGTCTTTGCAAAATAAGCTGAAAGCGTCGGAACGACAAGCCCCGGTCGACGGTTATTTGCCCGCGCTCAACCCCTTGGTGTTGCGACTCCCGCTGTATATGTCGAAAGTGCCGGCCGGTTTTCCCGCAACCGCCGATGACCATATCGAACAACGGTTGGATTTGAATAAGGCGCTGGTAAAAAACAAAGACACTACATTCATGGTGAAAGTGAAAGGCGATTCGATGACCGGGGCGAATATCCAGGACGGCGACATGTTGATTGTCGATCGCTCGCTGCCGGCCAAAAGCGGGCGCATCGTGGTGGCCGCGATACTCGGCGAAGTAACCGTGAAGCGCCTCAAGATCAAAAAGGGCGAGTCCTGGCTATTCCCGGAAAACCCCGCCTATGAACCGATGCGCATCACGGCGGAGAGCGACTGCACTATTTGGGGCGTGGTCACACAAGCCATCCACCCGCTTTGAGCCGCTGCCGACTATTGGATTTTAATGAATACTTCCCTCAATACTTTGCTGCAGCGTCCCGATATCTGGCGCATCGGCCAGTTGCCCTCCAGTACGCGCACCGCCATCAGCACCGGCTTTGCGGCGCTGGATCAGGCATTGCCCGACCACGGTTGGGAGCAGGGCGCGCTCAGCGAGCTACTGAGTAACGAGCAAGGCATCGGCGAACTCTCCCTGCTCATGCCGGCGATGCGGCAAGTGACACAGGCAGGCAAGGGTATCGTGCTGGTAGCGCCGCCGTTTATTCCGTTTCCGCTTGCGTGGGACATGCACGGCATCAACCTGCAGCAGATCGTGATAGTCCGCGCACGCGAGACCGACCAGCTATGGACGATGGAGCAGGCGGCGCGCGCCGGTTGCTGCGGCATGGTCATCGGCTGGACCGGCAATCCACATCGGCATGCAGTGAATTACCAGGCATTGCGCCGCCTGCATGTTGCCGCGGCTGCGGGCGCATCGGCGCTGCTGTTATATCGTCCGTTGCGCGCCGCCGATGAAGCCTCGCCGGCGCCTACGCGCATGGCGGTCGGCGCACATAACGGCTATCTGCAGGTGCGTTTGATCAAGCGGCGCGCGTCCCTGATGTCGACCGAATTAACATTGCCCATTTTCCCCGCGCATTGGGCGCGCAGTCGTAATGAAAGCGCAGAAACGCTATTACCGCGGCGTCGCCCACCCATCGTGCATCAGGCCAAATTTACTCGCGTGCCGATAACCGGCACGCCGTCTTTGTTGCAACGACATGCGTCGCGCTGATTGCCGTCATGCTCTGGATCGCGTTAACCCTACCCGAATTGTCTCTGCAGATTGCCGAGCGCAGCAGCGAGGCATCACATCCTTTGGTGATCGCCTGCGGGCCTGACACACGACCCATCGTATTTGCCGCCAACCAGAGCGCACGGCTTGCCGGCATCCATCACGGCATGGCCATCGCTTCCGCGCGCACCCTGGCGAACGATTTACGCGTGGTGCAGCGTCAAGCAGAGAATGAACGCGACGCGGTACATAATTTCGCCTGCTGGGCGAGTCAATTCACACCGTATGTTTCACTCAAACAGGACGACGGCTTGTTGCTCGAAGTTGCGTCCACATTGCGTCTGCACGGCGGCTTGGGAACGCTGCTCAACAAACTGCGCATGGGCACGGACCAGTTGGGCTATCGCGTCGCATGCGGCGTCGCCCCGACGCCGATGGCGGCATGGCTGTTCGCCAGATCGCGCGAACAAGGCCTGCGTATCCGCGCCTGCACCGAGCCCGACGAATTGGAACTGCGCACGGCGTCCTTGCCGTTAATTTTGCTCGACTGGCCGCCGGAAACGTTGCGCAAATTGTCCGCGCTCGGCATTACGCGGATTGCCGATTGCCTCGCGCTGCCTGCCGACGGCTTCAGCAAACGTTTTGGTCCGGCGCTGTGGCTGGACCTGCAGCGCCTGTTGGGCCGGCTGCCCGATCCGCGCGCTTATTTTGTGCTGCCGGAAACCTATCGCGCGCGTACCGAGTTCGGTTTCGAAGTGAACGACGCAATGGCGCTGCTGTTTCCCTTGAGACGGCTGCTGTCGGAGATGGAAGGCTTCCTGCGCGGTCGTGGCGCCGGCGTGGCCGAATGTCGCATCCTGCTCGAACATTCCGGTAAGCAGTCGTCCACCATTTCTATTCGTGTCGCGAAGCCCGAGCGGCATACCGATCGCCTGCTCGCGTTGGCGCGCGAGCACCTGGGCCGGGCGCAGTTGCCCGCCACTGTGTTGGCGCTGGGCATTCAGGTTGATCGCCTGTTGCCGCTGGTCGAATCCAGCGCGAGCTGGTTGCCCGATCCGCGCGAGCAGGCCGACGGCTGGTATCAGCTGCTCGACAAGCTCGGCGCGAGGCTGGGCAGCGACAACGTCTATCGCCTGCAGCCAGTAGATGAGCATCGACCCGAACAGGCATGGAAATCGGTCGGCGTGAGCGGCACATGGAAGACGCTGTCGCACAATCATTACGCCCAAACCACCCGACCGCGGCCTTTATTTTTGTTGCCGTCGCCGCGCAAATTATTGATTGATGACGAGCTGCCGCTATGCCACGGCAAAGTTGATTTACTCGCCGGGCCCGAGCGCATCGAAACCGGCTGGTGGGACGGCCAGACGGTGATGCGCGATTACTACGTCGGGCGTAATCCTTATGGCGAAACCTTGTGGCTGTTTCGTGATCTGCGGGAAGCGGGCAGCTGGCATTTGCATGGCTACTTCGCCTGACCTTCATCATGCTACCCGCTTACGCCGAACTGCACTGCCTGAGTAATTACACTTTTCTGCGCGGCGCGTCGGACCCGGAAGAACTGGTGCGGCAGGCGTGGAAGCTGGGCTATCAATCGCTTGCCATAACCGATGAATGTTCGCTCGCCGGCGTCGTGCGCGCGCACAGCGAAGCCATGCATCTGGGGCTCAAGCTCATCGTCGGCAGCGAATTTATTTTGCAAGATGGACTGAAGATTCTGCTGCTGGCCGCCAACCTCAATGGCTACGGCAATCTGTGCGAGCTGATCACTCTGGCGCGTAGCCGTTGCGAGAAAGGCACGTATGCCATTTCGCGTGAAGACCTCTATCAGCGTGTCGACGATTGCCTGCTGCTGTGGTGCCCGGTGCAGGCATCCGCTGCAATGCGCGAAGATGCGGCGTGGCTTGCGCAAAAGTTCGAAGGCAGATGCTGGATTGTGGTGGAATTGCTGCGCGGCGCCGATGACGATTGGTGGCTGGCGCAATGCCGCGCGCTGTCTGCGCAAACCGGCTTGCCGCTGGTCGCTGCGGGTGACGTGCATATGCATGTGCGCCGGCGCAGGCGGCTGCAAAATGTCGTCACCGCGATACGCCTCGGCAAAACCGTCGCGCAATGCGGCACGGCTTTGTATCCGAACGGCGAGCGCTATTTGCGCCCGATCGGCAGGCTGGCCAAACTCTATCCCGTCGATTTGCTGATTGAAACCCTGGCGGTGGCGGAGCGCTGCCGATTTTCTCTGACGGAAATCAAATATGAATATCCGCAGGAAGTCGTCCCCGCCGGCGAATCTCCTGCCTCGTATTTGCGCCGGCTTGCCTATGAAGGCGTGACGATTCGTTACCCCCAAGGTTTGCCGGACAAGGTACGCGACATCATCGAATACGAACTCGCGCTGATCAGCGAAATGGGTTACGAGCCGTATTTCTTGACCGTGTACGACATTGTCAAGTTCGCGCGCGAGCGCGGCATCCTGTGCCAGGGCCGCGGCTCGGCGGCGAATTCTGCCGTTTGTTATTGCCTGGGCATTACCGAAGTCGACCCCGGCCGCATGTCGGTATTGTTCGAGCGATTTATTTCCAAGGAGCGCAACGAGCCGCCGGATATCGATGTCGATTTTGAGCATGAGCGGCGCGAGGAAGTGATTCAGTATCTGTTTGCCAAATACGGCCGCGATCGCGCCGCCATCACCGCCACGGTATCCACTTACCACGCCAAAGGTGCGCTGCGCGATGTCGGCAAGGCGTTAGGTTTTTCGCTTGATCAGGTGGACCGGCTGTCGGCGGCCATGACGCTGCGCTATGAATCCGGCATTCCCGCCGACCGCCTCGCCGAAGCAGGCTTAAGCGCAGACAACGACAAAGTAAAGTTATTGGTCGAGCTGGGCGCCGAGATTGTGTCGTTTCCGCGGCATCAGTCGCAGCATACCGGCGGCTTCGTGCTGGATAACCGCAAGCTCACACGTCTGGTGCCGGTGGAGCCGGCGCGCATGGAAAACCGCACTATTATCCAATGGGACAAATACGATCTCGACGCCCTGGGTTTGATGAAAGTTGATGTGCTGGGCTTAGGCATCATGACCTGTATCCGCAAGACGCTCGATCTGGTGAACGGCTATCGCGGTACGACGTTGCGCATGCAGGACATTCCGGCCGAAGATCCAAAAGTCTATGACATGCTATGCCAGGCCGACACCATCGGTTTGTTTCAAGTGGAGAGCCGCGCGCAAATGGCGCGGCTGCCGACGCTCAAGCCGCGCACTTTTTACGATCTGGTAATTGAAGTCGCCATCGTGCGGCCCGGCCCGATCAAGGGCGGCATGGTGCATCCGTATCTCAACCGCCGCGCAGGACGCGAGCCGGTGACTTATCCGTCGGAAGAAATCAAACACATACTCGAACGCACGCTGGGCGTGACGATTTTTCAGGAACAGGTAATGGCCATCGCCATTGCTGCGGCGGGCTTTACCCCGGGCGAGGCGGATCAATTGCGCCGCGCCATGGCGGCATGGAAACGCAAAGGCGGCCTGGAGCCGTTCAAGGAAAAACTGATCAAGGGCATGCTGGCGCGCGGCTATGAGCAGAGCTATGCCGAGCAGATATTCGAAATGGTAAAGGGCTTTGGCGATTACGGCTTTCCCGAATCGCATGCGGCCAGTTTCGCCTTGCTGGTGTATGTGTCCGCCTGGCTGAAGTGCCACGAACCGGCCGCCTATGCCGCAGGCCTGCTGAACAGCCAACCGCTGGGATTTTATTCACCCGCGCAAATCATTTACGACGCGCAACGCCACGGCGTCGAGGTGTATCCGGTCGATGTGCTGAAGAGCGACGCGTACTGCCAACTGGTGTCCGACGCCAAACAGCAGCCAGCCATTCGGCTTGGGTTGAAGAGCGTCAAAGGACTCTCCGATGAAGGCATGTCGAGGTTGGTGCAGGCGCGAGATCAAGCCATGTTTGTCGATCTGCATGACCTCAAGCAGCGCGCGCAGCTCAATATGAAAGACATGAACGCCCTGGCCGATGCCGATGCGTTCGCCAACCTGGCCGGGCACCGGCGCGACGCAATGTGGACCACGCTGGGAACCGATAACATGACGCCGATGTTGCGCGGCACACAGGCCAAAGAGCGCCAACCGTGGCTGTTGCCGCCGAGCGAAGGCGAGGATGTGGTGGCAGACTATGCGCATGTCGGCCTGACTCTCAGGAGTCATCCGTTAAAACTTCTGCGTCCTGCGCTACGCAAACTGAAACTGCGCTCTTCCGATGACATCCAACAATCGCGCCCCGGCCAGTTGATGCGCACCACCGGGATCGTGATCAACCGGCAACGACCGGATACCGCATCGGGTGTGGTGTTCGCCACGCTGGAAGACGAATATGGCTTGATCAACATCACGGTATGGCGCAACGTGGCCGAGCGCTATCGCGTAGCCCTCACGCAAGCCAGGCTGTTGACGGTGTACGGCACCATTGAGCGCGATACAACGACCGTGTATGTAGTAGCCGGACGGCTGGTGGATCATTCGAATTTGCTGGGCGGGCTGGCGACCAGCAGCAGGGATTTTCACTAGTCTGAAAAACCGCCAGAACTATTTCAGCGCTCGAACGACGGTTAACGCCCCGATGCAGACGATCATAGTTACTCTTCGTATGTCCGTTCGCCAGCACAAAGCGGGCATTTATGAGCAACGCATATAAACGGACAAAATAATAATGCCAAGCTCCGATCCTGGCAGGTATGCGATTCGGGTAAGTTAGTATCATCGAATGCGGCGAGGGGATCGAACGTATTGTTTAGGTATTGAACTCGGTGCCCGATTGCAGGTCCTTGGCTATCGACATCAATTTCATCTAATCGAGCAGACCAAGAAGCACCGACGCAGCCACCGCTCCCTCATCGCTCCCCTCGTAAGTTCCAACGGGCGCTCCTAATGTGCTGTAGCCCCGATAGATGTATCCGTCCTCGTAAATCCCAATGGGCGCTCCTAGTGTGGTGTAACCCCGATAGATGTACCCGTCCTCGTAAATGCCTACGGGCGCCGCTAACGAACTCACGCCCTGGTAGATGTACCTGTCCTCGTACATCCCAATGGGCGCCCATATTGTGCCGGAACCACGGTAGATGTACCCGTCCTCGTACGTCCCGATGGGCGACCCTAACGTGCTCGAGCCTCGGTAGAGGTACCCCGCCCCATTACTTCGTCTTTCATCGCGGTCCTCGTTGTCTAGTTTCTCGTCGCCCTCGCTCTCCACGACTGATTCCGTAAATTCCAATGGTGGATCACTCGCAAGCGAGTGGTCAGTCGATAAATCACTTGAGTGAGAATAGTCAATCGTACTGGTTGGTTCATGTACGAACCTTGGACGAATTCCCGGGGCGAAACGACTGACGCATGCGCCGAAGACGAGAATTGTTGTAATCGAGGCGCCCCAATAGCAGCCAAGCACCGGTAATCCTCCGAGAGCGACCGCGAAGAACGGAAGAAACTCACTAAAAAAACGTGACTTCGATGTTATGAGTGCATGCCAGACACCGAAACCCCATGTCGCCCCAAGCAAAATCAGCAACGTGTTGAATGCGAAGGAAGGCAGGCCGTCCAACTTGCCTTGCAGTGCCGTCTCCGTGTTTCGAACGGCTAAGACAGCGAACCAAACAAGCCCAATCGGCCACAGGTACGAAAACCATGGCCCTAGCGCGACACTCGTATGCTCATCGCCGATCTCAGGAAATGCAGCCCAAGTCAAGAGAAAGGCGGTTGTGATTACGATAGGAATGACGAGATCACGACCCATATTCGTCCGTGGTTACACCGTAAGCTCTATTGCAGTCATAGACCAAGCAACAATTTGGTTGAGCGCGCAACGGCGTGCTCTCCCATCAACAATGGTAACGAAATTGAACCCATCGTTTGACCTCGCCCGCGAATCTTCGAAGCCTAAATTAGCAATTTGTAGATACTTCTACCGTGATTTCTTCACGTTGCCGCCAGCGTTCAGTTGTTCAAGTTTTTCTCTAATCACGTACGCACGGTTCGCCAGTTGTGAGGCCTCGTTATTCCGTTCCATCTTGCGTAGTAGCACAGCATATTTGTCCAAGATGGTCGCCACAGTCGAATGCTCGGGACCGAGGGCCTTTTCCCGAATCGCGAGCGCGCGCTGATACAAGGGCGCGGCTTTGGCGTAGTCGCCTTGGGAGTGGTAGAGCCCCGCCAGGTTGTTGAGATTGGTCGCGACATCGGGATGCTCGGGACCGAGGGCCTTTTCAAGAATCGTGAGCGCCCGCTGATAAAAGGGCTCGGCCTTGGCGTCGTTGCCTTGATTGAGGTAGAACCCTGCCAAGTTATTGAGGCTAATTGCGACAGCGGGATGCTCGATACCGAGGGCCTTTTCCCGAATCGCGAGCGCGCGCTGATGCAGGGGCACGGCCTTGGCGTAGTCGCCTTGATCTTGGTAGAACATCGCCAGGTTATTAAGGCTAATTGCGACAGCGGGATGCTCGGGACCGCGGGCCTTTTCAAGAATCGCGAGCGCGCGCTGATACATGGGCTCAGCCTTGGCGTACTGGTCCCGGGATTTGTAGAGCGCCGCCAGATTGATGAGGCTGGCCGCGACATCAGGATGCTCGGGGCCAAGGGCCATTTCCCGAATCGTGAGCGCGCGCTGATGCAAGGGCTCTGCCTTGGCGTAGTCACCTTGCGCGTCGTAGAGCGCCGCCAGGTTGTTGATGCTGGTCGCCACGTTGGGATGCTCGGGACCCAGTGACTTCTCACGAATATCAAGCCCCTTCACAAAGAACGGCAATGCCTCTTGGTAATGCCCCATATCGAAAGTGATGCGACCTGCCATGTTGAGATAAAGGGCGTTTTCAGGTTGAAGCCGTACGGCTTCGAGATAATACTGATAAGCTGCGGTGTAGTTGATCTCTCCGTAGGCTAATTCGCCTAGCCTAAAAGCTGCTTCTGCTGCACGTTGCTCGGCTTCTTTGTGGGTCTTCAGTACCTGCTCAAACACGCGCTTCGCCGCATCAGTGTTTCCCTTGCTAAGCGCTTCTTTCGCCTGAGCGAGTTGCTCGGTTGGCACTCCGCGTGCCAGGTTATTCAGCCCCGTGCCCGCGTTCATCAGCAGTTCTTTGTAATCCCGTAAAACTCCTTCCTTGTCGGCCAGCTTGGACTCGAGGACTGCCACTTGTTTTTCCAGGTTGGCAACTTGCTCGCCCTTCGTGATGGCCTTGGCAAGCTCGGCTTCCGTTTGTTTGAGTCGGCGTTGGAAAAAATCTATTGCAACTTTCATATTGACGTTGATGCTCAAAACCGCGTCTTTCGTTTCGCGCGCGACCGTCAGCAACTCATCTAGAACCTCTGTTAGATCGGCAATGGCGGTATCAAAATCAGCCCTGAGGCCTTTCAGGCCCTCCCAGACAGCGGAAACTTTTTTGTCCAACTCGGTGAATTTTTGCTCAAACTCTTTGTAGTTCGCGCCAAGCTGTTGCGGCAGCAGACTTTGCACGTCGAGTTGCCAGGCGACGCGGGCGCGCTCGTTGGCGGGGTCTTTGAGTTCTTCGCGAAAGGACAACCTAAGCAAATCCCACCACCCTAGCGGGTGCTGCTCCAAGCGAGTCTTTAGTCCCTGTGGCAAGCCTTCCGGTGCCAGCGGCCTCTCGTCGCGATCGCTCAGTCCTGAGCGGTAAGGCGCAATGCGCACTGCACGATCCAGTGCAGCCACTTGCCGGGAGACAACCCGCTCGCGTAGGGCGTCGAGGTCAGCAGCTTCGAAGCATTCGTTGCCAGCCTGCACGAGGCTGGGTACATCCTTTACCGCCGCGCCATGGATGCCCACGAGATCGTCGACGGATAGCGTTTGCAGCTCATCATAGGTGCGCGCAAACGATCGGCGGATTCGGCACAGCGCTTCGACATCCGGCTCGCGACGCTCACTTAGCCGGGCCTTGATGCGCTCCGCCAAAGGGCCTTTCCCAGTCCGGAGGCCGAAGTCATCTAGCAAAGTCTGGTCACATAGCGAGACGACTACCCGGCATTCCGCCCGGCGCAATGCCCGCAGCAAATCGTGATTACTCTGGCTACCGCCTTGCGCAAAGAGCTTAGCAATGTCGGGAATTTTGTCGAGAACCGGCTTGCAGACCCACTTGCTGCCTTCCCAAAGAAACGACGCGGCGAGGTTGCCCACCACGCCACCCAAGAAAGTGCTGCCTAGTAGAATGCCGTCAATGAGAAAGATCATTGGACGCAGCCAAAGCAGAAATGATGAGAGTGCCCATATTTCCCCCAAAGCAGGAACAACTAATAATATTATCCCACCACCAACAACCAATTACTATGCCAGTGATCAAAACGCAAACGAAGGCTTGTGCTTATGCGGAAAAATCCAGCGTCTGCTTTGCAAACTAAAGCCGACGTTGGATCCCATAACTCCACGGTCTGGTTATGGCCGATTTGCGCCGTTTGTGAATTGGCAAAATTACAGCCAACGCTTACATTTCGCACGATTAAATAAAGTGCGGACGCGGCGGGCGGGGGAATCGGCAGGGGTTTTGGTGGAGACGAGGAGG
>JBAVXA010000127.1:0-43671 GCA_049698095.1 Burkholderiales bacterium | reverse complement strand
CCTGGCGCATATTGTAGGCGAGGAAGAGTTCTTTGCGGCTGCTTAATACTTCGCTCAGGGTGGCACGATGTTGTTCCGGGACGACCGCGGCGTCGAGATGAAGCCACTTTTTCACCGTCTTCATCGCCTGCAGGTCTTTAACACCAGCCGAGCCAGCGAGTTTCAATCTCGCGGTTTCGTCAGCGTACAGTTGCTTGATCGACTTGGCGTATTTGGCAAGCACATCGTAACGATGGGTAATGACGGCCTGCAGCGTGTCCGCGTCGCATTCCGCTTTGGCGGTGTTGAATTGCAGCTTGGGCGCCTGATGTTTCACCGTGGCGAGCCCGAAGATTTCCAGAATGCGGATATACATCCAGCCGATGTCAAACTCATACCATTTGTTCGACAGCTTGGCCGAGGTGGCGTAAGCGTGGTGGTTGTTGTGCAGTTCTTCGCCGCCGATGATAATGCCCCAGGGGATGATGTTTTTCGCTGCATCAGCGGATTCGAAATGGCGATAGCCCCAGTAGTGACCGATGCCGTTGATGACGCCGGTTGCCATGACGGGGATCCATAACATTTGCACTGCCCACATGGTGAGTCCGATCGGCCCGAACAAAATCAGGTCGATGATCATCATGATGGCGACGCCGTACATGGTGTATTTGGTGTAAAGGTTGCGCTCGATCCAGTCGTCCGGCGTGCCGTGGCCGTAGCGGTCCATGGTCTCCTGATTTTTCGACTCGGCGCGATAAAGTTCGGTGCCTTCGAGCAACAGTTTCTTGATGCCCAATATTTGCGGGCTGTGCGGATCATCCACCGTTTCAACCTTGGCGTGATGCTTGCGGTGAATTGCGGCGAATTCCTTGGTGACCATGCCGGTGGTGAGCCACAGCCAGAAGCGAAAGAAGTGGCTGGGGATAGGGTGTAGCTCGAGTGCGCGATGTGACTGGCAGCGATGTAAATATATGGTTACGCCAACTATCGTGATGTGCGTCAGCACCAGCGTAACGAGGACATAACCCCACCAAGGCATTTCAACAAGGCCCAATTGCATGTAGTTCTCCGAAGAGTGGAAATAACCAAACCATTTTACGCGAAGCGCCTAGGGGCGCAAGGAAATTATTGTCAAGTTTTTATTGAACTTGTTCTAATATTATCGGAGTTTTGTTGAATTGCAACCTATTGTTTATTAACAACTTCTTTTGCTGCGGGTGGCATCTTTATGCCGCGCGCCTGGAATTCATGCCACAAAGCGAGAAAAATGTCCGAGCGAACCGGTCCGAGGCCGTTTTGCGCGTCTTCTACCCAGAACCCCAATTCGATTTCGATACTGTTATTGCCGAGGCTTTTTACCATTGCTGCGGGCGCCGGATCCTTCAAAACCCGCGCTTGTTTTGCGGCACAATCCAGGGCGATTTGGAGCACGGTTTCCGGTACTTCATCGTAGCTAACCGTGAACGGCAACGTTACCAGCACTCTCGCATCGGAATAAGAATAGTTGATAACCGTATTGGTGATAAAAAATTCGTTGGGAATTATCGCCTCGGTGCCCTCGCGCGTCTTTACCACCGTATAACGCGTATGCAGTTGCGTCACGACGCCGTGACGGTTGTCGAGCGTGATCAGGTCGCCGATGCGGATCGAACGGTCAAGCAGGATAATGAAGCCGCTGATGTAATTGCTGGCGATTTTCTGCAGGCCGATACCGACACCGACGCCGAGCGCGCCGCTGAATACCGACAGTAGCGTGATGTCGATGCCGACAACTGACAGGGCAACCAGGATTGCCAGCACCAGCAATACTGCGCGCATGACTTTGCTCATCACCACGCGCAGGCTGAGATCGAAATGCGGCGAGCGAATCAGGCGGTTTTCCGCAAGGCGCGCCAGCCACAGCGCGACCAGCACCGTCGCGACAATGATCAACACCGCCTGCACAATTTCCAGTACGGAAATTTCCTGCTTGCCGAATTTGAACGTCAACTCATTAAACAAATCCAGCAACGGTTGCGCCAGCCCCATGACGTGCATCGCAACGGCAGACCACGTCGTATAGGCGATCACGCGCTCCCAGGACTTGAGCAACGCGCTTGGTGGAAACACATGGCGCAATACGTAAATAGTGAAACGGATCAGGACGAAGGAGAGCAGCAGGACGACGGCGATCTTCAAAATTTCGACCGCGCCTGACTTTGCCATGAAAAACTTTACCACCCATACAAAAGCCAACGCGAGCAGCGGGAACAGCAAGCGTAGCGCGCTTCCCGCGCCGAATTTCCAGTTGGGCGTCGGCGAACTCAGGCGCGGTTTGATCACCTGCGCCAGCAGCCATGCCGCGCCGAGACAGGCGATAATCGCGCCCAACTGAATCTGCGCGCGCTGGGTCTTCAGCGCAGTAACGGCAAATTGGTAATAGTCGACGAATTCGTTCACGGGTCCGCTTCTCGTTCAGGGGAGCGCGGCCGAATGGGCGAGATGCTTGCGCCAATTGGCCAGATATTCGGCCGCCAGCTGCGGGCTATTGCGGATCAGCAGGACATTTTCTGCATTATTCTTTTCCGCCGCCTGGGTAAAATTGTAGCTGCCGGTAATCACAGCATGTTGCGGAGTGTTGGCGTCGATAATCATGATCTTGTTGTGTGCGATGGCGTGGGCGCCGTCGAGATAGATTTTTGCTCCCGCTGCTTTCAGGCTGTCGAGCTTGATTTTGCTGAAGCCGTTAATGTTCAGATATTCGCCGTCATCTTCGATTATCTGCACGTCGACGCCGCGCCGCTTCGCCGCGCTCAGCGCGTTGGTGATGGCAATGTTGGTGAAACCATAGGCCTGCACTTTGACATCTTGTTTTGCGCCGTCGATTAAATCGACTATGCGCCGCGCGATTTTATCGCCGGGGGTGAACAGCGCTTCAATATGAGTGTTGCTCACCGCCGTGCTTTTTGTATCTTCTTTCGCGCTGGCATCAACGGCGCACGCAGCCAGCGCTGCTGAATATGCAAATATTACGAGAAACAGGCGTAGTTTGGTGAAAACAAGAGTCATAATATATTGAATATAATCAATTAGTTACATTATTTCGGATTTTCAGCTTTCCAGCGCATTGCGGCGAGTATGCGTTTTTTCGGGCTGGGGTGATCGTAGAAAATAAACTCTTCCACATCGCTCGGATCGGCTTTGCGATATTCCGTGAGTTTCAAACCCACCTCAGCAAATCCGTCGCCTTCGCGCGCCGTATTCAAGCCAAAGATATCGGCTTCGACTTCGTTCACACGTATCATCGTGTTGACGACGGGTGTCATGGCGAATAGGTAAACGGAAAACAAAGCGGCGAACAACGGCATACCTGCAGCGTCGGTCACATCACGGATGCCCCAGTTCGCGCCGAAACGCTCTTGCGCCCAAGCGAAAGTATTTTTCACAAACAAAAACCCCACCACGATGATCAACGTAAACGCGATGAGCATTTTATAAATATGATTCAACACATAATGTCCCAACTCATGTCCCATCACGCCCTTGATTTCCGGCGGTGAGGTGCGGTTGAGCAAGTTGTCGTTGAGGCGCACAGCCGCCGTGCCGAATATCCCGCTGACGTTGGCGCTTACGCGCGTAGTTTGCCGCGAGGCGTCGAACACATACACATTGTCGGCCGGCACATCGTTGGCGCGCGCCATCGACAACACGGATTCTTTTATTGGCCCATCGGGTATCGGTTTATAGGTGTTGAATAGCGGGTCGATATACACTGGCCGAATCAACAGCATGATCATCAAAAACCCTATGGATACCGCCGATCCCCACGCCCACCAGCTATTGGGCGCGCGGCGGATAAACGCATAAATGCCCGCCAGCAACAGGCTGCCGGCTACAATAGAAATGGCAAGCTCCATGAGTTGTTCGCCGAACCAAGGGCCGAAAGTTTGCGTCGCCATGCCGTATTGGTGTTCGCGAAAAAATCCTTGGTAAATAGTCAGCGGCAATGAAATGACCCAGCCCGCCAATAAATATTGCGCGGCATAAGTCATATTGTGCACAAAACGGAAACGCGTGAAGCGCTCGGAAAAATCGCGCATTTTTTGCGACCAGCGTGTGCCGAGCAAGAGCCACGCAATCAACATGCCGATAAGGAAATTCCACAACTGCAACCAGTAACCGCCTTCAAAATACGCATCCGAACGCGCGCGTGCTTCGGGTGAAAAACGCGCCATATACGCTTCGGTCGCGGCGACGGGATCTTTTGGCAAAGCGGCGCGCCAGGCATCATCCACCGGCGCGATGGCGGCGGCTTTGAGTGAGGTATCGGCGGCGAAAATTGTGTTGGTGAACAGTGACGCGAAGAGGATGAAAATCAGGCTAAGGAGTTTTGCTTGTCGCATATTTTTTCCGCAATAGATTTACTAAAAACTTATTATTAATCAATAGCTTGCTTTGGTCAAATAAAATTATTGGTTAGCCGCTTTACGCTCGAATACGGCGGCAAAAAATCCATCGGTGTTGTGCAGATGGGTGAATAATTTTAAAGTCATGCCGGTATCGAGCGCGATTTTTTGTCGGGCTAAAATTTCGGCAACGCTGATTTGGGCGAACTGCGGATGCGCGGCCAAAAACTTGTCGGCGATATTTGCATTTTCTTCTTTGAGCAAACTGCATGTTGCATAGACCAAACGTCCGCCGGTTTTCACCAGGCGCGCAGCAGCGGTGAGGATGGCCGATTGTTTTTGCATCAACTCATCGATGGCTTGCGGTGTCTGGCGCCATTTCAAATCCGGATTGCGACGCAAGGTGCCGAGCCCGCTGCATGGCGCATCGACCAGAACGCGATCGATTTTCCCGGCAAGGCGTTTGATGCGCAAATCGTTTTCGTTGTCGATGCGCGCGGGGTGGACGTTGCTCAGTCCCGAGCGTTTCAGTCGCGGCTTGAGATTAGTCAGGCGTTTTTCCGAGGTGTCGAACGCGTACAAACGCCCGAGGCTTTGCATCATCGAGCCGATGGCCAGGGTTTTTCCGCCCGCACCCGCGCAGAAATCCGCCACCATGTCGGTGCGTTTCGGCTCGAGCAAAATCGCCAGCAGTTGACTGCCTTCGTCCTGGATTTCGATTTTGCCATCGAGAAATAATTCGTGTTTATTCAGCGCCGGTTTGCCTTTGACGCGGATGCCGACAGGCGAGTAGGGCGTAGGCGTGGCTTCGATGCCTGCCAGTTTCAGCGCCAGCAACACGTCATGTCGATTGGTTTTCAGCGTGTTGACGCGCAAATCCAGCGGTGCCGGGTTTTGCATACTGCGCGCGATGGCGATTATTTCTTCATCGGACATTTGCGCGCGCAGTTTTTCCACTATCCAATCAGGCAAATCTGCTTGCACCGCGAATGGTAATTCGTCGATGACGCGGCTTTTTTGTTCAAGCAAAAACGCTTCTTCGCCTTCGCGCAGCAGCGGGGCCAACTCTTTCATGCCGACGCCCTGTAATTTCACCAGCGCCAGCAAAGCCATCTGGCGCGGGATACCTTCAGGAATCAGGTATTCGAGCAAGCGACGCTTACGCAAAATTGCATAAACCGTCTCGGCAATAAATGCGCGGTCGCCCTGGCCGAGCTCCGGCTGGTCGCGGAAAAAAAATTTCAACGCCACGTCTGCCGGCGTCCGCAGGGGGAGAATAATATGGAGAGCGTGCGATAAGTGGCTGAGTTGCGTCGATGTGATGGGCATGTAAATTATTCGATGCTCATGCCTGATAACAAGCGTTCGGTTTTGTCGCCCTCGGGCTCGACCACCACCACGCGCACCGGGATGTATTTTTTATCTTTGGCCAGCCACACATCGGTACGGGTCTCGCCAGGCTGCGATACGCGCGCAACGTGAATCGTGTTAAAGGTCCCCGCCGGCGTTTCGATGCTGGTTTCTTCCACCTTGCGGAACTCGTACGCTTCCAGTTGTTTGCCGTTGGTCATAAAAACTTTCGACGTGCCTTCTTTCAGCGGGGCGAACATGAACTGGTAAATAATCGACAGTGCATCCTGCGAGCCGGGCTTCAGTTCGGTTTTTTCGCTTTTTCCGTCGAACTGCATCTCAATCGTGTTCGCGCTCCAGTCAAACAAGGCAACACGGTTCTTGTTCGGGTGCTTGCTGCGGCGCTGTTCAAAGCGTGTTGGACGCAGGCCAGCATCTGCCACTGTGCCGCTGCTGTAAAAGCTGATTTTTTCTTTGAAAAATGCGCTCCAGATGCCATGCGCCTCGGATACGCTTTCCAGCTTGTAATTATTGCCATTGCGCTTGAACGATTCTCTGGTTTCACCCACGTTGAATCCTTTGTATGACAAGGCGTAAGTGAGATTCATGTCGCCCGGCGCAGCGACGGCAGACACGCCAGCCAACGTAGCGGCCACAACCAAAAGATATTTCACCACTACATTCATTCTCATTGCGGTTCTCCTGGCGAAAGCAACATCGGGGATTCGGCCCCGCTGCCAGCTATAACGCAGCGCCCGTCCTGCGCGAGGACACGTCCTTCGAGCAAATATTTCATCGCCATCGGGTAAATCCGGTGCTCGGCTTCGCGTACGCGTGCAGCCAGCGTTGCTTCGTCGTCCGTTTCGAGCACCGGTACGGCGGCCTGCGCAATGATCGGTCCGTGGTCCAGCTTAGCGGTGACAAAATGCACGGTACAGCCGTGGATCTTGACGCCTTCCGCCAACGCTTTTTGGTGCGTATGCAGGCCGCCGAATGCGGGTAACAGCGAAGGATGGATGTTTATCATTAAGTTATTGAATTTATTAATAAAATTGTCACCGAGGATGCGCATGAATCCTGCCAGTAGAATATAATCCGGCGCGAAATCATTGATGCTTTGCGCCAGCGCGCTATCGAAATCTTCGCGCGAAACGAATTTCGTATGATCAATCACGCGGGTTGTCAGGCCGAGCTGTTCCGCCATTTTCAAGCCCGGCGCGTCAGGCCTGTTACTGATGACGGCTGCGATGCGGCAATTCAAACCGGCTTGCGCCAGTGCGCGCATATTGGTGCCCGCGCCGGAAATCAAAATGACTATCGACTTCAACCGCGTTACACCACTACGGTTTGCGGCTGATTGCCTGTGCGTTTTTGTATCGTGCCGATTTGCATGACGGTTTCGCCCGCAGCTAGCAGATGTTTCATCGCCGTGCTGGCATCTTCTTTTGCCACCACGACGACCATGCCGATGCCGCAGTTGAACACGCGGTGCATTTCTTTGTCTTCGACATTGCCATGCAGTTGCAGCCAGGCGAAAACCGGCGGCAATTGCCAGGAATTTTTGTCAAGCACGGCGGTGAGATTTTCTTCCAGCATGCGTGGAATGTTTTCCAGCAAGCCGCCGCCGGTAATGTGTGCCATGCCTTTAATCTTGATTTGCTGCATCAGCTGCAACATCGGTTTGACGTAAATCCGCGTCGGCGTAATCAGGTCGTCGGCGAGTTTCTTATGTTCCGATTTGGTGAAATCGATATTTTCACGCGCGATAATTTTGCGCACCAGCGAATAGCCGTTCGAATGCGGGCCGCTGGACGCGAGACCGATCACGATATCACCTGGCTGAATCGATTTGCAATCGATTATGTCGGCTTTTTCCACGACGCCGACGGCGAAGCCGGCCAAATCGTATTCACCGTCAGGATACATACCCGGCATCTCCGCCGTCTCGCCGCCAATCAGCGCGCAGCCGGATATTTCGCAACCCTGCGCAATGCCTTTGACCACCTGCGTCGCTGTAGGAACGTCTAATTTGCCGCAGGCAAAATAATCGAGAAAGAATAATGGCTCGGCGCCCTGAACCAGAATGTCGTTGACGCTCATCGCCACCAGATCGATCCCGACGGTATCGTGTTTATTCAGCATGAACGCAAGTTTGAGTTTGGTGCCGACGCCATCCGTGCCGGAAACCAGCACCGGGTTCCGGTATTTTTTCGAAATTTCCACCATGGCGCCGAAGCCGCCGATGCCGGCCAACACCTCCGGGCGCATGGTGCGCTTGGCGAACGGCTTGATGTTTTCAACCAGGTTGTCGCCGGCGTCGATATCGACACCGGCATCGCGATAGGAAAGTGGGGAGCGATCAGTCGTCATGTTGAGTCGTGGCGAAGTTACGGATAAAGTGCGAGACATCGCAAAACGGGGATTTTACTCCAAATGGACAATCAACGCTCCCACGACCTGCATTACCTGTGGATTCTCGGCGCCGCATGCGTCGCAGCAATTTTGGTCTATTTGCTCAGCCCGATACTCGCGCCGTTTTTGTTTGCCGGGATTCTGGCCTACATTTGCGATCCCATTGCCGATTGGCTCGAGCGCAAACGTGTGTCGCGCAGCCTCGCCACGGTGTTGGTTCTGCTGTTATTGATCGCCGTATTCGCCGCGCTGTTATTGGTGCTGATTCCGCTTTTTTACAAGGAAATTACCCAGTTATCGGAAAAACTGCCGGGCTATTTGATTCAGTTGCGCGACCAGCTCGCGCCATGGCTCAAAGCAAAACTCGGCATTGAACTGCAAGTCGACTTCGATACCTTAAAGCAAACCCTGAGTGATAACTGGAAAAGCGCCGGCGGATTCGCCGGGTATGTGTTGTCCGGGTTGAAAGTCGGCGGGCTCGCGGTCGTGGGGTTCTTTGTCAATGCGCTGCTGGTTCCGGTAGTCCTGTTTTACCTGCTGCGCGACTGGGATATTCTGATGGCGAAACTCGACGCCATTATTCCGCGCCGCTACCATCAGCGCGTCGCCACGCTCGCGCGCGAAGTTGATCAGGTGTTGGCAGAATTTTTGCGCGGGCAGGTTGCCGTGATGCTGATCATGGCGGCGTTTTACGTCGTCGGATTATGGCTGGCGGGCCTCGAATTCGCCCTGCCGATCGGCATCATCACCGGCATGCTGGTGTTCATTCCTTACTTGGGCGTGATGGTGGGGTTGGTACTCGCGACGCTGGCGGCATTCATGCAGTTCCAGACCATCGGCGGCGTCATTCCGATCTGGGTCGTGATCGGTCTGGGCCAGGCGATCGAAGGCATCCTGGTTACACCGAAACTGGTGGGTGAACGTATCGGCCTGCATCCGGTCGCGGTCATATTCGCGTTGCTGGCATTCGGCCAATTGTTCGGGTTTTTCGGCGTATTACTGGCGTTGCCGGCCAGCGCGGCGTTACTGGTATGGTTGCGGCATGCGCAGCGCGATTACCTGACCAGTCGCGTCTATAACGATTAACTAATTGATTTTATTTATTTATTTTTTGAACAAGTACGCAAAAAAGGCGCTTTAAGCGCCTTTGTTTTTTCCGTCAGCAGAATTTCAGCGCAGGTAATCCTGGCGTCTTTGGCGCAGTCCTTTGAAAATGCCGACCATGGAAACCGTCATGAGCAGCGTGCCGATGACGACCAGCGTCCATGCAACCGATTCGCCGGCATGGAATGGCATCGCGCCATTGCCGAAAAGAGAGCCGAGTCCGATCACCAGGCACATGAGGCTCAGCGCATCCAGCGCCATGAACACGGCAAAGGTTTTAGTCAGCGACGACTCGCTGTAATGATTCGGAATGCCTGCCATCCTTAATCCTGATCGGGTTCGAATGGCAGCAGCGACGAAATATCGGCTGGCTCGTCGATCTCATCGAGATCATCGAGGATCGGGTCGACCGGCCGGCCTTTGCGGCGCAGCGAGCCGGAAGCGGTCTTGCTGCCGGGGTAACCGGCGAACATGACTTGGGTGTCGTAATAATTCGGCTGGGCGTTGGTGATCGGTGGTTTGACCAGCGAATCATCTGCCGCTTTTGCCGTCTTGGATTTTATTTGCTGTGCCATTTTGCCCTCGCATTAAGCGTGAAAGTACGCTTGCAGGATATGCCAACGCTTGCGCGGACAATATGGACTACGTCACACAGCAGGTGATATTTGTAAAGTGTGACCTGGATCACAGTTTTTCAGGCCGGGCCGATGCCTTTTTGCCACGCGCTGCCGTGCTGTAACTGGCCGGAAGTGAGATTGACGGTCTTGGCGAAATCCAGCATGCGTTGAATCGAATTTTTCGCCCGCCGGGCAATGTCGCCATCGACGTGGACTTCGTTATTGCCTTTTTCCAGCGTCTCCGCCAGATTCAGCAAGCCGTTCATCGCCATCCACGGGCAGTGGGCGCAGGATTTACAGGTTGCCGAGTTGCCTGCCGTCGGCGCCTCAATAAATTTCTTGTTCGGCGACAGGGTTTTCATTTTGTGCAAAATGCCGTTGTCGGTCGCGACGATGAACTCTTCGGCGTCGAGCGTCTGCGAGGCCTTGATGATTTGCGTAGTCGATCCGACCAGATCGGCCAGCTGCACCACTGCCGCAGGCGATTCAGGGTGCACCAGCACTTTTGCTCTGGGATGCAGTTTTTTCAGTTCAGCCAATTCAAATGCTTTGAATTCGTCATGCACCAGACACGAACCCTGCCACATGATCATGTCGGCACCGGTTTGTTGCTGAATATAATTTCCCAGATGGCGGTCCGGCGCCCAGAGAATTTTCTTGCCCTGGGCATGCAGATGCTCGACGATTTTCAGGCCGATGCTCGACGTAACCATCCAGTCGGCGCGCGCTTTAACCGCAGCACTGGTATTGGCATAAACGACCACAATGCGGTCCGGGTGCGCATCACAGAACGCATTGAATTCGCCTGGCGGGCAGCCCAGATCAAGTGAACATTCGGCCTCCAGGTCCGGCATCAGGACGCGTTTTTCCGGATTCAGAATCTTTGCCGTTTCGCCCATGAAACGAACGCCGGCGACGACAATGGTTTTCTCCGGTCGCGACGCGCCGAAGCGCGCCATTTCGAGCGAATCGGATACGCAACCGCCGGTTTCTTCCGCTAAATCCTGAATGTCGGGGTGCACGTAATAGTGCGCGACCAGCACCGCATCCTGCTGCTTGAGCATTTTCTTGATGCGCTCCTTGAGTGCCGGCTTGTCCTGCGGCAGCGGTTCGCGCGGTACTTTGGCCCATGCTTCGCCGGTGGTGAAACCCGGGTGGTCGAACACGATTTTGATCGGAGCGACGGCGTTCATGCGGAATTCCTCATTTGAAATATCCTCGATATCTGCATTTGATTATCCCATATTTGGGGCGCAACCCGGCAAACGCAAGCAGGGAAAGAAACCGCCAACTACAGCTATTTTGCCGCGGCGGGCGCGGGGATTTGTCGCGCTTCGTGCTACACTAATTTCATTGTTTTTCAGCAGAAACTTAATCTTTTTTCGTTCGAATATCATGCGCCAGCTGGTCCTAGACATCAATCCGGGCGTGACGCCGACGCTGGACAATTTCGTCGTTGGTCGCAACGCCGAAGCGGTCGACATTCTGCGGCTGATGCTGGACGGCAGCCTGGAGGAAAGGTTCGTCTACCTATGGGGAGAAAAAGGCTCGGGCAAAACCCATTTGCTGCGCGCCATGGTCAGCACATTTTCCGCCGGCAAGGCGGTCTATCGGCTGTGTGAAGTGGGCATGGGATTTGGCGCGGTTCCCGATTGCGACTTATTATTGGTGGACAATGTGCAGAGTCTCACTGACAATGGTCAGGTTTCGTTGTTTAATGTTTACAATGACATTCGCGAAGGTAGCGGTATGCTGGTCGTGACTGGAGATGCGGCGCCAGCGGAATTGAACGTGCGCGATGATTTGAAAACACGCCTTGCCTGGGGCCTGGCGTATCAGTTGCATGAATTGAACGAGCAGGAAACCGCTGGCGCACTCAAACGCCATGCGCATGCGCGCGGCATGAGCCTGAGCGACGAAGTCGTCAAATACCTGTTCAGCCATTGGAAGCGGGATCTGCCGTCCTTGCTCGTGGCTTTGGACAGACTGGATGAGTATTCGCTCGAGACCAAGCGACCCGTGTCGGTGCCGTTGTTGAAGCAGGCATTGGCAGTCAAGGATTTTGCGCAGCGGGACGGGCTGGACGGTAACGGCGCATGAGATTGGCATTGTTCGATCTGGACAACACGCTGCTTGCGGGCGACAGCGATTTCGAATGGGCGCAGTTCTTGATCGAGCAAGGCGTGCTGGACCGCGAAGTATATGAGGCGCGCAACGCCGATTTTTATGAGCAGTACAAGGCCGGCTTGCTCGACATCCACGCGTTTCTGGATTTTCAGCTCAAGCCGCTTTCGCGCCACAGACGTGCGGTGCTGGATGATTGGCATATGCAATACATGCGCGAAAAGATTACGCCGATGATGACGCAGAAATCGCGCGAACTGGTAGCGCAGCATCGGGAAAAGGGTGACGTGATGGCCATTGTGACGGCAACCAACAGCTTTGTCGCCGGGCCGATCGCACAGGCGTACGGCGTGGAAAACCTGATTGCCACCGAGCCGGAAATCAACGGCGGTGAATTTACCGGACGCGTGATGGGCACGCCGAGTTTCCGCGAAGGAAAAATTACCCGGCTGTATGCCTGGCTGGCGCAAAGGCAACAAACATTGTCGGATTTTTCGGCCAGTTATTTTTACAGCGATTCGCTAAACGATGTGCCGCTGCTGGAAATTGTGACGCATCCGGTAGCAGTTGACCCGGACGCGTATTTGTCGAAGTCGGCACGCGAGCGCGGTTGGCCGGTTATTTCGTTGAGATAATTATTAAATATAATCAATAAGTTACTTACTGGATAGGCAATGTCGAATATCAGCAAGGAAGCACTCGTACAAATCGCGGAATGCGGCATTTTCAAAAATGTCAGCATCGAATCCGTTGAGGCGCTGCTGGAAGAATGCGAGGTTCGCAATATTCCGGCCAATGAAGTTTTGCTTTCTCCGGGCGAAGTCGGCGGCAAGATTTATGTCGTCCTCGACGGGGAGCTGCGCGTGCACCTTGGCAATCTGAGCAATCCTGCGCACCTGATTGTGAAAAAAGGCGAATGCGCCGGCGAAATGTCGATCATCGACGGTAAAAAAGTCTCAGCGTATGTGGTGGCCGGAAAGCCGTCCACGCTTCTTGCCATGCCGGAAATGATCGTCTGGTCGATGATCAACTCGTCCCATGCCGTCGCGAGAAATTTTCTTTATGTCTTATCCAGCCGCATGCGCAACGACAACAGCGCGCTGATCGAAAGCATGAACCTTATGCGTGAGTTCGAATATGCCGCCAGCGTCGACGGTCTGACCGGCATGCATAACCGGCGCTGGCTGCACGACGCCTTCGCACGCCAGTTGTCACGCTGCCAGAAGGACGGACGCGATATGTCGCTGATCATGATGGACGTGGATAATTTCAAGTCGGTGAATGATCAATACGGCCACCTCACCGGCGACCAGGTTCTCTGCACGGTGGCGCGCATTGTGTCGCACCAGTTGCGCCCGGGCGATCTGCTGGCACGTTTCGGCGGCGATGAATTCTCGTTGCTGTTGCCGGGCACCAGCGCCAGCCAGGCAGTGCAGGTGGCGGAACGCTTGCGCAGTGCAGTTTCCAGCGCATCGATACCGGTACACGGCGACCGTAAAATGATCACCGTCAGTATTTCCCTCGGCGTGTCGCAGGTAAAACCGGGCGAAACACTCGACAGTCTGATCGCCAATGCCGACATGGCGCTGTTTACCGCCAAGCGCGAAGGGCGTAACTGCGTATCGTTTTAAACCCCGCCGTCGAGCTATTCCTCATGGCGAAGTCATCGCCTCGGCACCAGTCATCGCGCTTGACCAAGCAAACCGCCAACGTCTGACGCAGCCTGCTAAACTGGCAGCCTTTGTTCAAGGTTGGGTCCAGCATCATGTCGAGCAGGCTTTGGTTCCCATTGATTTTATTGGCCTTTTTCAGTCTGTCGATCGGCATTGCAGTCGGTAGCGTGGCCATTTCAGTGCCGGAGATTTTTGACGCCGTGTTAGGCGCCGAACCCGGCATCAACAGGGAAATCGTTTTTCGTTTACGTTTGCCGCGCGTCACCGCCGCCTTTATTTGCGGCGCGCTGCTCGCACTGTCGGGTCTGTTGTTGCAGGTATTGCTGCGCAATCCGTTGGCCGATCCTTACATTCTAGGTGTCTCCGGTGGTGCGTCGCTGGCGGGTCTTACTGCCCTGGTGTTTGGCGCGGCATGGAGTGTGGTAACAGGCGCGGCATTTATCGGCGCCGTCGCCGCGATAGGGCTGGTGTTTGTATTGAGCTTTCGCGCAGGCGGCTGGCGTATGGAAAACCTGCTGTTGGTCGGCGTGATCATTTCGGCAGGATTCAGCGCCCTGATCACTCTGTTGCTCACACTCGCGCCGGCCAATGACGTGCGCGGAATGTTGTTCTGGCTGATGGGCGATTTGTCGCATGCGCAGTCGCCCTTCCTTGCGGCGATTGTTCTCGCATTATGCGGCGCCGTCACGCTGTTTGTCGCGCCAAGCCTCGACGTGCTCAGTCTCGGCGACGGCAAAGCAAAATCGCTCGGCGTAAATGTCGCTTCGCTGCAAGTCATGGTTTATTTTTGCGCCGCCGCCGCCTGCGCCGCGGCAGTCATCACCGCAGGTGCGCTGGGCTTTGTCGGGCTTATCGCGCCGCATGGCGCACGGATGCTCGGCGCCGGCGATCATCGGCGGCTTGCGTTGGTGTCTATGTTGCTCGGCGGTAGTCTGGTCTGTCTGGCCGACACGCTTGCGCGCAGCGTTATTGCCCCCCAACAATTGCCGGTGGGCGTGCTGATGGCGCTGCTCGGCGTTCCAGCCATGCTGTTTCTGGTAATGCGGCGCAAATGATGTTCAGCGCAAAAAATGTTTCGCTCGCGGTTCCCGGCAAAACGCTGGTGGATAAACTGAACATCGATTTCATGCCGGGTGAATTCTGGGCGGTGCTGGGCCAAAACGGCAGTGGCAAAACCACTCTGCTCGCTGCATTGAGCGGCATCAGCGCAGCGAAAAAGGGAACAATAGAGTTAAATCAGCGACCATTGCGCGACCTGAAGCCGCTCGAGCGCGCCAGACAAATCGGTCTGCTAATGCAAAAGGAGGATTCGTCCTTTTCCGGGCTGGTCGAGGATTATGTTTTGCTTGGCCGCTACCCGCACCGCGACGCCGACCTCGCACTGGCACGGCAATCCATGTCCGCGTTGCAAATCGATACGCTCGCAGGGCGCAGGATACCAAGCCTTTCCGGCGGCGAATTTCAGCGCGCGCGTATCGCACAATTGCTTTGCCAGCATCCGGAAATATATTGCCTTGACGAGCCGTTGATGCACCTTGATGTCGCGCACCAATACGGCGTAATGGAATGCCTGCGTCAACTGGCGACGAAGCAGGCAAAAACTGTCATCATGGCGATGCACGAACCGCTTTGGACGATGCGCTATTGCACCCACGCGCTGCTGTTGTTTGAAAACGGCGCATTCCAGGCCGGCGAAGCGGCCGCGCTGCTGAGCGTCGATCGCCTGCAAAAATTATATGCGTGCGATAGGGAAGCGCTGGCCGGTTTTGGTATGCTATGAAAATCCACCCGAACCACAAATAAATATGATCGAAAAACTGATCAACCGCATGTTCGGCAAAGCTGGAAAAAACACCCGGACGGGCAATGGACCGCAGCCGCGCATTGTTCCGCTGTCCAAGCACGGCATCAAACGCGAGCAGCTGAGCTCGTGCGCCCTGCGCGTGACCGACGGCCTGCAGCAAGCCGGCTTTGCCGCTTTTGTCGTCGGTGGCGCGGTGCGTGATTTGCTGCTGGGGCGAGAGCCAAAAGACTTCGACGTTGCCACCGACGCTACGCCGGACGAGGTGCGACAGTATTTCCGCCGCTCGCGCATTATCGGCCGCCGCTTTCGGATCGTGCATGTCATCTGCGGGAATGAGACGGTGGAAGTGTCAACGTTTCGCGCGCCGCAAGCCGGCGATGACGATGACGACCAGCACGCTGACGAACACGGCAGGCTGTTGCGCGACAATGTGTGGGGCAATATGGCCGACGACGCGATCCGGCGCGACTTCACCGTCAACGCGTTGTTTTACGACCCGACCAAACAGGAAGTATGGGATTACCAGAACGGCTTCGAGGACATACGCAAAAAGGTATTGCGCATGATCGGAGACCCGGCCACGCGTTATCGAGAAGATCCGGTGCGGATGTTGCGCGCAGCGCGCCTCGCCGCAAAACTTGGCTTTACCATCGAGGCCGCTACACGCGCGCCGATAGCCGAAATGGCCGATTTGTTGCAAAACGTTCCCTCGGCGCGCCTGTTCGATGAAATGCTCAAGCTGCTGCTGTCCGGCCATTCGGTCGAATGTGTCCGGCAGTTGCGCGCCGAAGGCTTGCATCACGGTTTGTTGCCGTTGCTGGACGTTATTCTGGAACAACCGCTAGGCGAAAAATTGGTCAATATCGCGCTGGCGAATACCGACCAGCGCGTGCGCGAGGATAAACCGGTATCGCCCGGCTTTTTGTTCGCAGCGCTGTTGTGGCATGAAGTGCTCGCCGCATTACAGCAGCATGAGGCCGCCGGTATGAACCCTGCTCCCGCCATGCACGCGGCGATGGACGAGGTACTCGACGCGCAGCGCAAGGAACTGGCGATTCCGCGTCGCTTCGATACTATCACCAAGGAATTATGGACATTGCAGCCGCGCTTTCTGCAGCGCGGCGGCGGCAAGCCTTATCGGCTTTTGTCGCATCCGCGCTTTCGCGCCGCGTATGATTTTTTCCTGCTGCGTTGTGAAAGCGGCGAAGTGGAAATGGAACTCGGCGATTGGTGGACACGCTTTCAAGATGCCTCTGACGAAGAACGTGCTGCCATGCAGTTGCCGGACGACGCGCCGAAGAAAAAACGCCGTCGCCGCAAATCGGCGCGCGAAAAGAATGCAGACGATTCCGCGCAACAGCAGGATTTGCCCGGCTTGGATGCAACATGAAGCAGCATACCGCTTACATCGCGCTGGGGAGTAACATCGGCAGTAACCTCGGCAACCCGCAGAAAATCGTCGTCAACGCGATCAAGTTGCTCGGCGACCTGCGCGACACCGAAGTGCTCGAGCGCTCATCGCTGTATCGAACTGCGCCGATGGGTTACACCGATCAGCCGGATTTCATCAACGCCTGCGTTAAAATCGCCACAGGGCTGACGGCACGGCAATTGATGGCTGAATTGCAAAAGCTGGAGAAGCAACACGGCCGCGAACGTAAAATCGTCAACGGTCCGCGCACGCTCGATCTGGACATTTTGCTTTTCGACGATTTGCGGCATGATGAACATGGCTTGATCCTGCCGCACCCGCGCATGCACGAACGAGCATTCGTGCTCATGCCCTTGCTGGAGATTTTCCCCGACGCCACCATACCGGACAAAGGCTCGGTGAAAGATCTGCTTGCCAGATGCAAAAATCAGGAAATAGAAAAGATTAATTAAATCAAATAGTTAAATAATTGAAGAATAAATACCATTATATTGTCGTTGAAGGCCCGATTGGCGCCGGCAAAACCAGCTTGGCGAAATTGCTCGCGCAAAAAATGCGCGCCGAGACTTTACTCGAAGACCCGGAGGCAAATCCGTTTTTACCCGCGTTTTATCGCGACATGCAACGGCACGCGTTGGCGACGCAATTGTTCTTTCTGTTCCAGCGTATCAATCAGGTCGCTGAGCTCAAGCAGCATTCCCTATTTGATAAAGCGACGGTTTCCGATTTTTTGCTCGACAAGGATCCGCTGTTCGCACGCCTCACGCTGAACGATACCGAATATGCTTTGTACAGTCAGATATTCAACCACCTCAAGCCGCAAGCGGCGACGCCGGACCTGGTCATCTACCTGCAGGCGCCGGCCGAGCTGCTGATTGAGCGCGTCAAGCGCCGCGGGCATAAAATGGAGCGCGGCATTTCCGAGGATTATTTGCGCAGCCTCGCTGAGAGCTATACGCGCTATTTTCATCAATATTCGGCATCGCCTTTGCTAATCGTCAACAGCGCGCGCATTAACTTTGTTGATAGCCCGCAGGATTTTGAACTATTATTTCAACAGATCACCAATATGCGCGGCGGGCGCGAATATTTCAATCGGGGGTAATATGCGCCACACCATTTCACATTTTCAAAAGCTCAGGCAGGCAGGCGAAAAAATCGTCATGCTCACCAGCTACGACGCCAGCTTCGCGCAGATTTCTGATGCCGCCGGCGTCGAGATACTACTGGTCGGCGATTCGCTCGGCATGGTGGTACAAGGTCATGATTCAACCTTGCCGGTCAGCATGCGCGACATGGAGTATCACGTCAATTGCGTCGCGCGCGGGTCGCAGCAGGCAATGGTGCTTGCCGACATGCCGTTCGGCAGCTATCAGGAGTCGCCCGAGCAGGCGTTACGCAACGCCGCGCGGCTGATGGCGGCCGGCGCGCAGATGGTCAAGCTCGAAGGCGGCAGCGTCATGTTGCACACCATTGAATTCCTGGTGAAGCGCGGTATTCCCGTGTGCGGGCATGTCGGCCTTACGCCGCAATCAGTCAATCAGATCGGCGGCTACAAAGTGCAAGGCAAAACTTCCGACTCGGCACGCATGGTGCTGGAAGACGCGCTTTCAGTCGAAAAGGCCGGCGCGTCGCTGCTCGTGCTCGAAGCCGTGCCTGCGGTACTGGCAAGAGAGATTACCTACGCGATGAAAATACCGACTATCGGCATCGGCGCCAGCGTCGAATGTTCCGGGCAGGTATTGGTGGTGCACGACATGCTGAATATCTTTCCCGGCCGCAAAGCACGCTTTGTCAAAAACTTCATGCAAGGTCAGCCCGGCTGCGCCGAAGCCATTGCGGCGTATGTGAAAGAAGTGAAAGCCAGAACATTTCCTTCCACTGAACATACCTTTTGACTACCATGCAAGTCATTTCCTCCATTGCAGAACTGCGCGAACGCCTGAAAGACCAGAAAAATATCGGCTTCGTACCGACGCTGGGAAATCTACACGATGGACATATCAAAATTGTCGGCATCGCCAAGGAGCACGCCGCGTTCAGTG
This sequence comes from Burkholderiales bacterium, assembly GCA_049698095.1. Lineage (GTDB taxonomy): Bacteria > Pseudomonadota > Gammaproteobacteria > Burkholderiales > JBEEJL01 > JBEEJL01. The sequence goes on along the minus strand of JBAVXA010000127.1, from coordinate 24,746 downwards.
TCGTCAGCGTGTTCGTCAACCGCTTGCAGTTTGATCCGGGCGGCGACTTTGACCGCTATCCGCGCACCTTGATGGAAGATTGCGCCAAGCTTGATGCGGCAGGGGTCGATATCGTTTTTGCGCCGGACGAGAAAGATCTGTATCCCGCGCAGCAAGTAGTGTTCGTCGAACCGTCTCCGATGGCCGTCATGCTCGAAGGCGAACACCGCCCCGGACATTTTCGCGGCGTGACAACCGTGGTATTGAAGTTATTGAATATCGTCGAGCCGGACGTCGTCGTATTCGGCAAAAAAGATTATCAGCAATTGGCGATACTTCGTGCGATGGTCGAGCAGCTCAACGTGCCGGTCGAAGTGATCGGCGGCGAAACCGTGCGCGCCGAAGACGGCCTCGCGCTGTCGTCGCGCAACAGCTACCTCACCCCGGCGCAAAGAATCGAAGCGCCGCGCCTGCAGCGGCACCTGAGCCGGATCAAATTCGAAATCGAAAAAAACAAAAGGGATAATTTCAAGCAACTGGAAAATCTGGCGACCGAAGATCTGGAAATCCATGGCTGGAAGCCGGATTACGTTTCTGTGCGCAATCGGCACACCTTGAATTTGCCTAACCCCGATGATAAAGAATTAGTTGTTCTCGCTGCGGTTTGGTTGGGCAATACGCGCTTGATTGATAATTTGGAGATTACCCTAGGAAAATAAATTGTCGGATCAAGTCACTTAGATGGCGCATGTTAAAATATTCATACGCGTCGAACATTAGAATATTTAAACTATGCTATGCCTCGACAATTTGCACTTCAAGTTGGCATCGAGGACATTCGGATAAAAATACGATTTCTTCATCAATCCTTTTAATTTTGATCAAGTTCAATCGGCGTCCACATCTCCCACAACAATCAGGCTGATCAGACATGAGGTAGTAAATTGAACAATCGTTTTTGTTCGTAGTTGGAACCATATTCGCCTACTTTCTGCTATCTAAAAACGATTCTCTTCTATGCCATTTGATAAAATCTGGGTGCGGCAAGAAGCGTTCAGGTGGTTCAATTGTGCAACCACCAAGCGGTAACAGAACCTCTACAACAAACGATTCCTTCCGTCTTTTTAATTCTTCCGAAATAATAATCTTTAAATCATCGGTTAGCGTGATCAAACCCTTATCAAAAGCCTTATCATGAATTGCAGAAAGGCAAAGACCATTACGAGGGTTCAAGCGATTAGCCTTATTTTTGCTCCACGGAACAATATGACTTGCGATCAAGAGGCGCGGCTCCGATAAGCCGGACATACAGCACCGCCCTTGATAGCTACTTAATACAGCACGGCGAAAGAAATTTTGTTTGATACGTTGGTCAACGATGGCTTTTTTTGTTTGGCCAGAATAGTCGTCAGAGGAAACAAGCTCGTCAAAATCGTCGTCATTTGGTGAGCTACCATTTAATTTGCGCATCAGAATTTCGCATTCTATCGCGAGATTTTCCCAATTAGCGTGAAACTCGTCCCAAATCTCTTTATCGAGTGAGCCAGCATTTCCTAATCCTACTCTGCCGGAGCTCGTGATCGCCGGATCGAGGCTCGCAAAATTCACAAGCTTCATTGCTAATGCGCTGGGTGTACGATCAATAAGTTTGGCAAGCTTAATTATTTCGGGATTTCGGTTATGCATTCTTCCAAAGGGGAGTTGGCAATATAGATGAAATGCAAGTTTGAGTTGTTCTTTTGTCCAACGAGATGATCCCATAATTTTCCCGACGGGCCTACAAGAGTAGGCGCTGCACCTTTTTTCAAAATAAAGTTTTATGTAAAAAACGTAGTTTACTTTTCCGCCGGCACCCACGCCCAAATCATTTGACATTGAATTGGCTCCACGACGGCTTCATCCACCACTTTTACGCTCACCGTCACCTCGCCTTTGTCCGCAGCTTGAATCTGGCGTATTTGCTCATCGGTCAGCGTAGCAACTGCGGTCAGGCCGCCTTGCGCGCGTTTGGTGTAATCGATTTTCATCGATTTCATCAGCGGAAGCCTGTCGTCGGGAATGCTCATGCCGACGACGAAGCCGGTGGCCGTTTCGGCGAGCATGGCCATCGCGGCGGCGTGGACGCCGTGGATATGGTTCTGCACAGGTTTGCGGTTATGGATGTGCAGCTCGACGCGTCCGGATTCGAGTTTGAGAAACTGCAGTCCGGCAGTGCCGACGAACGGTACAACCTTTCCCAGGCTGCGATTCATCAGCCATGGCCGCAGCATCGCGGGAACGCGCTGAAGTTTGTCGAGATTGCGGGTGAGGCGATTTGATTTATTCATGTTGATCCATTGATCAGGCGGGTCTATGCGGCGCGCAGCGAATCGACGATTTTCATTCGCGATGCGCGCACAGCGGGGAGGAAGCCGCCGAGGAATCCCATCACTAACGCGAATATTAACGAGGCGATGACGATGGTCGCATTGAGCTTGAAGCTGAACGCGAGTTCGGCGAACGATTGGAAGTTGGTGGTCGAGAACGAGGCAAATTGCATCAGCGACGCGAAGCCGACGCCGATAATGCCGCCGACCAGCGCCAGCAATAGCGCCTCGCCGAGGAACGCGATCAAGACGCTGCTGCGGCGAAAACCGAGCGCGCGTAAGGTTCCGATTTCTCCGGTGCGATTGGCGACCGACGAATACATGGTGATCATTGCACCGATCATTGCGCCGACGGAAAAAATCACGGATAAAGTCAGGCCGAGAATATTGATAAAAGTGGAAAGGCCGGCCGATTGGTCGGAATAAAATTTCCTCTCCGGTTTGGTCTCGATCGTCAGGCGCGGGTCGGCCTCGATATTTTTTTTGAATGTGGCGAATTGGCTGACGTCGTTCATTTTCAGAATGACGGACGAGAACACGGGGCGGCGGAATGCCTGCATGAGCTGTTCTGCGTCGCCCCAGATTTCCGAATCGAACCCGGTGCCGCCTGCATCGTAAGTGCCGACCACGATCCATTCGCGTTGGCCGAAGCGCAGTTTTTCGCCGAGGCCCGCGCCGACGAATTGGCGCGCGATGCCGGAGCCGGCGACGATTTCGGACGACCCGGGCGCAAACATTCTGCCCGTCAACATTTTGATTTGCGGGCGCATGATCAGCCCGGTCGGCGACACGCCTCGGATGACCACGTTGGAAGGTTTGTCGGAGCCGCGCTTGTTGAGCGAGATCAATACCACCGATTCTTTCGACGCGAGACGCTCGCCGTTCTTTCCGTAAGCGACCTGCGGTTGGCTTTCGACAATCGAGGCTTGCACGCGATCGACGCCGCTTTGCACTTCATTGTCCGCGCCGCGGCGTATCACCACAGCGTTGTCTTCCGAGCCGGTGTCGACCAGAGTCTGGCGCAGGCCTTCGTTCAGCATCAACACCGTCGCAAATACAAAAACCACTAACGCGAGGCCGCCCGCCGTCAGCAGCGTGGTGAGTTTGCGCGTCCACAGGTTTCGCATGATGTACGAAAACGGAATGCTGAAGGGTTTGCTGAGGTTGGAAATAACACTCATGAGAAATTATATAAGTATTTGATTATATTAAACAAATATCAGGCAATGCTGCGCAGGCCATCGACAATTTTTACCGTCGCGGCGCGACGGCTGGGCAGAATGGCAGCGAGTACGCCGACTGCGAATGCGCAGGCGATTTGCAGTTGCACGGTAAGGTCGGAAACGCTGAACACCGGAAACATCGTGCCGACTGCGGATGCGAATGCGCGCGCGAGCGGGAAGGTCAGCGCGATGCCGATGACGCAACCGATCAGCGACAGCGCGAGGGACTCGCCGAAAATGAGCGCGCCGACATACACCGGGCCGAAGCCCAATGCTTTCAAGGTGGCGTATTCGGACAGGCGTTCGCGCGCCGTCATCGCCATGGTGTTGGCGACGACGGCGAGAATGATCAGAATGACGACAAACGACACGACGCGTATCGCCGCGACGATCTGGTCGGACATGGAAACAAAGCCGAGTTGGAATGCTTTTTCCGTCTCCGTCAGAGTCTCCGCCAGCGAATTGCGGAATTGGTCGTCGACGGCGCGGCTGATCTCGGCCGCGCGATCACCGCTTGTGATGCCGACGATATACACGCCGGTATAGTTCGCGCGGCGCGGAATCGTTTTCAATAAAGTTTCGTTGAGATAGTCCCAATGGAATAACAGCTGCGAGGTGTTGGTTGCAGCTTCCGCGCCTTCGAAAATACCGCGCACCACGAACTCCCATTTGCCGGGAAAAATAGTCCCCTTGATCGGGATGACGTCACCCACTTTGAAACCAAAGGTCTCGGCCAGTTTACGTCCGACCAGACAACCGCGCCGGTCGCGCAGGAAAGCTTCGCGCTCCGCTGGCGACAATTTGTATTCCGGATACAAGTCGAGATAGGTCACGCCGTCGATAGCGAATTGCGGGAAAAAGTTCTTCGGTTCCTGGTAAATGCCGCCGAACCAGTTGGCATAGCCGACCGTGGTCACGCCGTCGACCGCCTTGATCCGCGCGCGGTAAGAAATCGGCAGCGAAAAGGTGAGCGAAATGGCGTTGCGCGACACCAGCCGCGTGGTCGATGCCGCGTTGGCGCCGGCATAGAAAGCCGTCACCACCGTCTGCAGCAAGCCGAAGGCTAGGATTGCCACGACAATGCCGAAAATGGTCAGGCCGGTGCGCAGCTTGTGCCGAAACGCATTGCGGAAAATGAGTTTGAAAAAATTCATTTCAGCCCGGCGACGTGACCAGATGATTTTCCTGTTGCGATTCTATCAGCACGCCCTTTTCCAGATGCTGTACGCGGTGCGCGCGTTGCGCCGCGCGCGGGTCGTGCGTGACCATGATAATGGTCTTGCGCAATTCGCTGGTCAGGCGGTCGAGCAGGTCGAGAATATCCGCGGCGGAAGCGTGGTCGAGGTCGCCGGTCGGTTCGTCGGCGACAATCAATGTCGGGTCGGAAATAATCGAGCGCGCAATTGCGACTCGCTGCTGTTGCCCGCCGGATAATTCGTTCGGGTAGTGAGTCATGCGGTCGGACAGCCCGACCATTTCGAGCGCCAACTCGGTTCGCGCGCGCCGGTCGCGACGGCTGAGGTTGGTCAGGGTGAGCGGTAATTCGACGTTTTCAAACGCCGTGAGCACCGGCATCAGATTGTAAAACTGGAAAATGAAGCCGACATGGCTGGCGCGCCAATCCGCCAGTTGGCCTTCGCCGAGCCGGGTGATATCGACACCTTCCACCAGCAGTTCGCCGCTATCCGGCTTGTCTATTCCGGCGATTAGATTCAGCAGCGTGCTTTTTCCCGAGCCGGACGGGCCCATCAGGGCCAGAAAGTCGCCCTCATAAATGCTCAGCGAAATATCACGCAGCACCGGAACATGTTGACCGCCGCGCGTATACGACTTCACGATGTGGCGAATATCGACAATCGGGGTGATAGGCGCCATGGCTATTTTTTCACTGCCTTGACGGCAGCGCCGTCGGCCATTTTTTCCGACGGGCTGATGACCAGTTTGTCGCCCACATTGACGCCCTTGATTTCCACCAGTTCGCCGATGGCATTACCCTTTTCCACGACGACCTGTTTGACTTTATCGTTCACGACGACAAACACGACGTTCTTGCCGTCGCGCTGGACCAGGCTGTCTTTGCGCGCAACAGCGACCGCTTTTTTCTCTTCCGGCTTCACATCGCGCGCGAGGAACGCAACCTTGGCGCTCATCTCCGGCAGGATGCGCGCATCCGGTTCGTTGAATTTTACTTTGACCATTACCGTGGCTTTGGAGCGATCCACGGTCGGCACGGTGCGCACGACGCTGCCGGCGTAGCGCGTATCCGGAAATGCCTCGAGCAGAATCTCGCACGGCTGGCCGACCTGGATTTTCGCCAGATTGCCTTCCGATACATCGGCCTCGACTTCGAGGGTCGACATGTCGGCCATGGTCACTACTGCACCGGTCGTGCCGGCGGCGGACGAGAACGGCGTGACGATGTCGCCGACATTCGCGTTTTTGGTCAGCACCACGCCGTCGAACGGCGCGCGGATCAGCGTTTGTTCGACCGACACCTGCGCGACCCGATTACCCGCGCCCGCGGCGGCCACGGCGGCGCGCAAGCTGTTAATCGTGGCGCGCGCTTTGTTCAATCTTGCCACTGCGCTGTCGTGTGACGCGGCGGAGATAAAGTTTTTCTCCAGCAATTCCTGCGAACGCTTGAATGCCTGCTCGGCGTCTTTCAGTTCCGCCTGTCCCTGCTCGAGATTTGCTTTGGCAACATTGATATTGGCGGCTGCCTGATCCTGCGTGGCGTTGACATCGCGATTCTCGAGTCGCGCGATGACTTCGCCTGCTTTCACCACGCTGCCCTCACGCACGCCCAGCCACTCGAGGCGGCCCGTCGCTTTGGTGGCCACCGATGCCTTGCGTTGTGCGACGACAAATCCGGTGGCGTTGAGCAAAGTGAATCCCTGCGACGGATAGGTGGTGGAGACGGCGGTGGTTTCCACCTCCGCCACGCCGGAAAATTTACTCCGCGCAAAAAATAGCGCGACGGCGAGCAACGCCAGCGCAACGATCCAGACGGATTTGCGTTGATACCATGCAGGTTTTCGGGTGAGGGGATTGGAACGGTCAATGCTGAGTTTGGATAAGTCGGATGATGCCACGGTAGAATGACCTCTTGTTGATGTTGTCGATATTATAAGCGCTGCCAATTATATTGCGCGAACGATTGACCTGATGCGCGAGCAGTCGTTCCAGCTTTTTTCGATTGATTGCCTCGACTCCCTGATATTATTATAACTATTTGATTATATTGAATAAAATAAATGCCTAAATTCGCGGCAAATCTGAGTTTTTTATTTACCGAATTTGCGTTTCTCACGCGCTTCGCCGCTGCCGCGCAAGCGCGATTCAATGCTGTCGAGTTCTTGTTTCCCTACGAATTCAGCGCGCAGGAAATCGCCGCGCGCTTGAAACAACATCAGCTGCAAAACGTTCTATTCAACCTGCCGCCGGGAAATTGGCACGCGGGTGAACGCGGCATCGCCATTTTGCCGGGCCGCGAAGCAGAATTTCGACAAAGCGTGGCGACGGCGATTGACTATGCGAAGGCATTTGAATGCCCGCGGCTGCATGCGCTGGCGGGCATTGCGCCGGCCGGTTGCGACAGACTTGCATTGAATAAAATCTACGTCGGCAATCTGCGCTTTGCCGCGGAGCAATTGGCAAAGCACGATTTGACCCTGCTGATTGAACCGATCAACACTTTTGACATGCCCGGCTATTTTCTCAACACCCAGGCCGAAGCATTTTCCATCTGCCAGCAGGTCGGCGCACCCAACATCAAAATGCAGATGGATATTTACCACATGCAGATGATGGGCGAAGACCTTGAGGTCAATATCCGGCGTTTCCTGCCGCATGTCGGCCATATTCAAATCGCCAGCGTACCGGGACGGCATGAACCGGACGCAGGGGAAATCGATTACCCGAATTTGTTCAGGTTATTGGATGAACTTGAATACCGGGGCTGGATCGGCTGCGAATACAAACCGAAAACGACGACGCTGGAAGGTTTGCGCTGGCTCGAACAATACCGCTGAAAGACCATGGTGCCGGGGGAGGGACTCGAACCCTCACGTTGTTGCCAACACTGGATTTTGAGTCCAGCGCGTCTACCAGTTCCGCCACCCCGGCAGGGGGAGGAACGGATTATCCGTGAATTGCGCCGGTTCGGCAAGGTTCGCCGTCAGATCAGGAATAGTAGCGCTGTCGCATGCGCTGGCAATATGTTTCCAGCTGCGAATACTGTTTTGCGTGTTGCTTCAAAGACGATTCGACTGCCGTCATCACCAGATTGGCTAGAAACGCATAGGCGGTGGCGTCGAGCGAGCAGGGATGATCGCCCATGAAGTAGGGCTTATTGTCGAGAAAATCCGCCAGCGCGCTGATGTCGCGCTTCCCGATCGCATGAATTTCATCCGCGGAATGACGGCCTATGCCGTGGCCCTGCATTTCCTTGATCAATCCGCGCCGCGCAATTGGCGGCACGATCCATTTGACCGGCGCGGGCATGGCGCCGAAAAACGCCGGTTTGGTCAGCATCCATCCGTCCGGCTCGACCCAGCGCGTGTGCACCACGGCCCAATATAAGTTCTCTTCCATCAGTCGCTGGAACGCGACCGCAATTGCTTTTTGTTCGTTGTTCAACCAGCCGTCGAGCTTGTCGCCGTAGGTCGATTTAAGGTAATCAATGATCAGCGTCGAGTCACCGAGGATTTTCCCGCTGTCGTCGATAAAGGGCATTTTGCCCTTGGGCGCTTTTTTGAAATCGCTCATGGAAGGCGGCGAAATCTCGAATGGCAGCGCCGCCATGCGCAAGTAGTTTTCCAGTTTCATGCAAAACGGGCTGGCGTTGGGCAAGCCGAAGGCCGGGGCAAATTGGTAGAGCCTGATCATGGCGATTCCTTTTGTCATCGCGGCGTTTGACCGCTGCAGGAAATGAAACAAATATACGGGCAATGATATGATTCCGCACCGCAATCTGAATACGCAAGCATGCGCACCGACGACTTCGATTACCATTTACCTACCGACTTGATCGCGCAGTTTCCGTCGCTTGAACGAGGCGCGAGCCGGCTGCTGCAATTGGAAGGCGTGAGCGGCGAGATACATCATCGGCAATTTCGCGACTTGCCGCAACTGGTGAGTGATGGCGATGTGATGGTGTTCAACGACACGCGGGTGATCAAGGCACGCCTGTTCGGCGAAAAAGCCACCGGCGGCAGGATAGAGGTGCTGGTCGAGCGCGTAATCGGCGAGCATGATGTGCTGGCATTGATCCGCGCGAGCAAGGCGCCGCTGCCGGGCGCACGACTAAGGCTGGCGGACGCATTCGCTGCCGAGGTGACGGGCCGCACCGGCGATTTGTTCCATTTGCGCTTCGATAGTGACGAAACGGTGTTCGCGCTGCTGGAGCAATACGGCGCGCTACCCCTGCCGCCGTACATTGCGCATGCGGCGGATGCTGTTGATGACGAACGTTACCAGACAGTATTTGCGCGAGAGCCCGGCGCGGTGGCGGCACCGACCGCCGGGCTGCACTTCGATGATGCGATGATGTCAGCGCTGAGGCAAAAAGGCGTGCAGATCGCGTACGTCACCTTGCATGTGGGCGCGGGGACTTTTCAGCCGGTGCGCGTCGACAATATCGCCGAACACAAAATGCACGGGGAATGGTATACGATCCCGCAACGGACAGTTGACAAAATAATTCAAGGTAATCAAACGGATAGAAAAATAATCGCAGTGGGCACGACGAGCCTGCGTGCGCTCGAAGCGTCTGCGCTGAGGCACGGCAAATTAACCGCCGGCATGGGTGAAACGGACCTGTTCATTACGCCCGGTTTTGACTTTAAAGTCGTTGACCGATTGCTGACCAATTTCCATTTGCCCAAATCGACCTTGCTAATGCTGGTGTCGGCATTTGGCGGCATGGAAAATATCCGGCGCGCATATCGGGCCGCGGTCGCGCAGCGTTATCGTTTTTTCAGTTATGGCGATGCGATGCTGATTGAGCGGCAATAGCAATCCAGTCGTCGCGGCGCGCAAACTGAAAACCGCTGCATCGTGGTGGCCGTCATGACAATTCTTGTTTGCCTTCCCGGCGTCGGTGCTAGAAAAATCCGTGCGCACTTTTCGGGATCTTTTTCGGGCATTTGGTATCATAGACGGCAAATAATTCTGAGCCTGCCATGAGTAAACCTGTTCCGCATACCCGCGCCGCCTACCGCCATTTCCAAACCATCACGACGCGCTGGCTCGACAACGACGCCTACGGACATGTCAACAATACGGTGTTCTACACCTGGTTCGATACGGTAGTGAATACGTTTCTGATCCACAACCATGTGCTCGACGTCGACAAGGGCGCGATTATTGGTCTGGTGGTGGAAAGCCAATGCAATTATTTTTCGTCTGTTACCTATCCCGACGCAGTGCATGCCGGCCTGCGCGTGGGCAAACTCGGCAACAGCAGCGTGCGCTATGAAATCGGCATTTTCCGCAATCACGACAACTCCGCCTGCGCGCAGGGCCATCTGGTGCACGTGTACGTCGATCGCCACACGCGCAAACCCGCGCATGTGCCGCCGGACATGCACAAACTGCTGCAGACAATACTCGCCCCATGAAATTCGATCTGCACGCCACTTCCGGCGCGGCGCGGCGCGCAACGCTGGCGCTGCCGCACGGCAAGGTTGAAACACCCGCGTTCATGCCGGTCGGCACCTACGGTACGGTGAAAGCCATGTCGCCGCGCGAGCTGGAGGAGATCGGCGCCGAAATCGTCTTGGGCAACACGTTTCACCTATGGTTGCGGCCCGGGCTTGAGGCGATCGGAGCCCACGGCGGATTGCATCGCTTCATGGGCTGGGACAAGCCGATACTCACCGACAGCGGCGGATTTCAGGTGTTCAGCCTCGGCGAGCTGCGCAAGATTTCCGAACAGGGCGTGGCATTCCAATCGCCGGTGAACGGCGACAAGTTGTTTCTCACGCCGGAAGAGTCGATGCGTATTCAGCGCATATTGAATTCCGATATTGCAATGATTTTCGACGAATGTACGCCGTATCCTGCAGACGAGAAAGCCGCGCGTGAATCGATGCAGCTGAGTCTGCGCTGGGCGGCGCGCAGCCTGCGCGCGCATGAGGGCAATCCGAATGCGCTGTTTGCGATCGTGCAGGGTGGCATGTTCGAAAATCTGCGCGATGAATCGCTGCGTGAACTCACGCAGATGGATTTTCCCGGCTACGCCATCGGCGGACTTTCCGTGGGCGAGCCCAAACCGGACATGCAGCGCATCCTCGCGCACACCGCGCCGCAGCTACCCGACAACAAACCGCGCTACCTGATGGGTGTCGGTACGCCGGAAGACTTGGTCAATGCCGTCGGACAAGGAATAGACATGTTTGACTGCGTCATGCCGACGCGCAATGCGCGCAATGGATGGTTATTCACGCGCACCGGCGACATCAAAATTCGCAACGCCACGCACAAGGTCGACACGCGTCCGCTCGATGAGCAATGTGCCTGCTACACCTGCCGGAATTTCAGCCGTGCCTATCTGCACCACCTGCAGCGGGTCAACGAAATCCTCGGCGCGCGTTTGAATACTATCCATAATCTTTATTATTATCAATGGCTTATGAAAGAAATGCGAACGGCGATCGCGGACCGGCGATTCGCTGATTTTGCGCAGGCATTCAATCAGGAACGCAGCAGTCCATGATAGAATTACCGGCTTGTTTTTTAATCAATTTTGTTCCGGAGAAACCATGTTCATAAGCGAAGCCCTTGCCCAGACCGCAGGCACGCCTCCCGCAGGTGATTTGCTGCAGCAGATGTTATTGCCCATCGTCCTGATCGGCGTGATGTTTTTTCTGATGGTTCGTCCGCAGATGAAGCGTGCAAAGGAGCAGGCCGCAATGCTCAAGGCACTGCAGAAAGGCGATGAAGTCATCGCCGGCGGGATTCTCGGCAAGGTAACCAGCGTCGGCGATACCTACGTCAGCATTGAGATCGCCGACAAAGTCGTCATCCAGGTGCAAAAAGGTTTGATCACCACGCCATTGCCCAAAGGCACGATCAAGACCTCCTGAAGTCCGAGAAATCAATTGTGAGTCGCAAATGAATCGCTATCCCGCCTGGAAAAACATACTTATTGTCATCACCCTGGTGCTGGGTTTCCTGTACACCCTGCCCAATTATTTCGGTGAGGCGCCCGCATTGCAGATCGCACCGGTGCGCTCCAGCGCCATGGCCGACCCGGCCATACTGGGGCGCGTGCAGGATGCGTTGAATAAAGCCAATATCGCGCACTCGCAGTCGGTATTCCAGGACAACAGCGTGAGAGTGGAGTTTGCCGACACCGAAACCCAGTCGAAAGCGGCCGATTTACTCAACAAGTTTTTCAACCTGGACGAAAAAAATCCGTCGCACGTGATCGCCCAATATCTGGAGCCGAAGTCGCCGGCATGGCTGAGCAAGCTAGGCGCGTTCCCGATGGCGCTGGGACTCGACTTGCGCGGCGGCGTGCATTTGCTCATGCAGGTTGACATGAAAGCTGCGCTGGACAAGAAGATCGAGAGTTACGCCAGTGACATCCGCTTCCTGTTGCGCGACAAGAAAATTTATTATAGCGGCGTGGCGCGTGAAGGTCAGCGGGTGATGGTGCGTTTTTCCGATAACGCCGCGCGCCAGGCGGCGAGCAAATTATTGGCGGCGCAAATGCCAGGGCTGACCCTGACGGAAGGCGGCGCCGGCGCGGACATGACGTTGATCGGAACGGTCAGCCCGGTCGAAGAAAAGGAAATACAAAAGGCCGCACTTGGACAGAATATTATTACCTTGCGCAATCGCATCAACGAACTGGGAACGAAGGAGCCGATTATCCAGCAGCAGGGCGCAGACCGGATCATTGTCGACTTGCCCGGTGTGCAGGATCCGGCGAAGGTGAAGGAAATTATCGGCCGCACCGCGACACTGGAAATCCGCCTGGTCGATGAGGAAAACGATCCGAACAACGCGGTCGTGCCGTTTACGTCGGAGCGCGTGGTCGAACGTAACGGCTTGCCGGTGCTGGTGAAAAAACAAGTGGTCCTGACCGGCGAAGTTATCACCGATGCAGGCGCCGGCTTCGATCAGGATAATCGGCCGTCAGTGAATATCAGCATGGACGGCAAGGGCGCGCGCGTCATCAAGCAGGTCTCGCGCGAAAACCTGAAAAAGCGCATGGCGATTTTACTGATTGAAAAAAACCGCCGCGAGGCCATCAGCGTGGCGACCATACAGAGCGAGCTCGGCGCGCGATTCCAGATCACTGGCTTGCCCAGCTCACAGGAGGCGAGCGACCTGGCGTTGCTGTTGCGCGCGGGCGCATTGGCCGCGCCGATGGAGTTCGTCGAAGAACGCACCGTCGGCCCCAGCCTCGGTGCAGATAATATTGCGCGCGGTTTCCACTCAACGTGGATAGGCTTCGCTGTTTTGTCGGTATTCATGATCATGTACTACGCGCTGTTCGGTGTGATTTCGGTGATTGCTCTCGCCATCAATGTTCTGTTCCTGATCGGCTTATTGTCTCTGATGCAGGCGACGTTGACCCTGCCGGGCATGGCAGGCATCGCGCTCACGCTTGGTATGGCTATCGACGCCAACGTGCTGATCAACGAGCGGATCCGCGAGGAACTGCGCAACGGCGTATCGCCGCAGAAAGCCATCGAAGCCGGATACGATCGCGCTTTCGGCACCATTCTTGATTCCAACGTCACCACGATGATTGCCGGATTGGCATTGTTCGCCTTTGGTTCTGGGCCGATCAAGGGATTCGCGGTTGTGCTATGCCTCGGAATTTTGACTTCCATGTACAGCTCGGTGGTGGTGTCGCGCGGCCTGGTGAATTTGATTTACGGCCGCAAACGAAAACTCGACAGCCTGTCGATCGGCAACGTGGCGTGGGCGAAACAGGCCGAAGCCAAAACGGCAAAATAAACTCAGCGGTATTTCAATCAGGAAAACGTAAATGGAATTTTTTCGCATAAAAAAAGATATTCCCTTCATGAGCTGGGGAAAGTGGACTACCACCATTTCGCTGGTGACTTTTCTGCTTTCGGTTTTTTTCCTGTTCAAGAACGGACTGAACTTTTCCGTGGATTTCACCGGCGGCACGGTGATGGAAGTCAATTATGACAAGGGCGCGGATCTGGCCAAAATCCGCGCGGCGTTTGCCAAGCTGGAGTTCAAGGACGCCACCGTCAACAATTTCGGCACGCCGCGCGATGTCCTGATCCGCCTGCCGCTCAAGGCGGAGCTCTCCACTGCCGCAATTTCGCAGAAGGTGTTCGGCACGCTGTGCGAGGGCGCCGAGGTCAAAGACAATAAATGCGTGACGCCTGGGGGGACGATCGAACTCAAGCGCGTCGAGTTTGTAGGCGGCCAGGTGGGCTCGGAGCTGTGGCGCGACGGCGGCATGGCGCTGTTATTCGTCGTTATCGGCATCGGCTTGTATCTGATGTTGCGCTTCGAGTGGCGGCTTGCCGTCGCGACGATTATCGCGAACCTGCATGACGTGGTGATTATCCTCGGCTGCTTCGCATTTTTTCATTTGGAATTTTCTCTCACGGTGCTGGCCGCGGTATTGGCGATCCTCGGTTACTCCGTGAACGAGTCGGTGGTCGTGTTCGACCGGGTGCGCGAGAACTTCCGCAAAATGCGCGGTGCCAGCGTCGCTCAGGTATTCGACAACGCGATCACTACGACCATGTCGCGCACGATAATTACCCACGGCAGCACGCAGATGATGGTGACATCCATGCTGCTGTTCGGTGGCGAAACGTTGCATTATTTTGCCCTGGCATTGACGATCGGTATCATGTTCAGCATATATTCCTCCGTCCTCGTCGCATCGCCGCTGGCGATGTGGCTGGGTGTCAGGCGCGAACATTTCATCAAGCCGGAAAAAAAGCCCGCCGAGGCATCGGTTTGAACATTGCCCGCGAACATATGTCGGCGGAATTCGACGGACGGGTTGCCCTGTCCCTTTTGCCTGTAGTTGAGGGCGAAAAATAATGGAACTGTTGGCTTCGCTGATTCAGTATGTTTTGCATCTGGATCAGCATTTGGCCTTGCTGGCGCATAACTACGGGGTGTGGATTTACGCCATTCTGTTTGCGATCATTTTCTGCGAAACAGGTCTGGTCGTGGCGCCGTTTCTTCCGGGTGACTCTCTGCTGTTCGTGGCCGGCGGCGTGGCCGCTGCCGCCGGTCCCGATGGTGCCGGGTCCATGAATGTGCATGTACTGGTCGTACTGATGATTGCTGCGGCATTTCTCGGCAATACCGTTAATTATTTCATCGGACGCTACCTCGGCCCGAAAATATTCAGCAAGCCGAGAGATTCGATTTTTCTCAAGCAGGCGTACCTGGATCGTGCGCACGAGTTTTACGAAAAATACGGCGGCAAGGCAATTGTGCTGTCGCGCTTTATTCCCATCGTGCGTACCTACGCGCCGTTCGTCGCAGGCATCGGCAACATGTCGCATTCCAGGTTCGTCTTGTTCAATGCGGCGGGTGCCGTGCTGTGGTGCACCTCGCTGATCTACGCAGGATACTTCTTCGGCAATCTCGAGTGGGTAAAACGCAACCTGTCAGTGGTCATAATCGGCATTATTGTCCTGTCCATTATGCCGGCTGTGGTTGAATATTTCCGCAGTAAGGTCAAAGCAGAATGATTTCTGCCTGATGACAATCCTGACGAAGGTAAATTGACCGGGACATCAATGAACGAAATGCTTCAAAGCCCGTTGTTCCAGAGCGCGATACTGCCATTTGTCGTCGCGTTAGTGGTGGCCGAGCTTTTTCAACGCCTGCGGCTTTCCGGACTCGCGGTTATCGCCGCCTTCTGTGCTACCTTGTTTTTCACCTATGACTTCGCGTTCTGGCCGCTCACGGCAATTCGTAAACTGGAGCTGGCCGTTCTGGCGGGAACGGCCCTGGCGCTCGCCATCGATATGTTGTTGAGCAAATCTCGCTTTATTTTTATCTTGCCGCCCATCTTCGCCGCGCTCGTCACGTTGTGGGTACTTTCCTCGTCGTTCTCGCAAGTGGCGCCGGCACAAAAATGGCAATACGTCGGCGGCGTCGTTCTTTTTGTCGCCTGGCTTGGGGCAGCCTGCGACGGCCTGCGCGATGATTCGGTCAAGTCCAGCGCCGCGGCGTGGGGGCTGGGTCTGGGTGCGGGTCTGTCTGCCTGGCTCGCCGAATCGTCATTGCCTGGCATGTTCGGCGTTTCGGTCGGCTGTGCGTCAGCTGCGTATCTTTTTATCCAGATATTCAGTGACCAGCGCCTACCTGCAGGCAGGGCGTTTGTCTTTCCCGCCAGCCTGATTACCGGTCTCGCTGCCGCCGCCGCAGTGATGTTGGGCAAACTGCCGTGGATCGTGATGCCAGTCCTCGCGATCGTTCCGCTGCTGGTGCGCCTGCCCGTAGCGAAAAAAATGTCGGTACGCAGTCAGGCGATGGCCGCTGCAGCATTCGCGTCAGTCCCCGCCGCCGTCTCGATCTTTATCGTATGGCGCGGCATCAGCTTCAATCTGCCGGGCTGAATGGATAGGGATTGCCGATTTTCGCTGTGCCCGGCTGCGGCAATTAAGGATGCCGGGGAACACGTCTGCTACCCAGATTAATATTTTTTACATTATAATCAATAAGTTATATTATAGATCTTCGGAATGGCCATGCCGCACAAGCGTCTCTTCTGGTTACCGATTTTTTTCCAAATAATTTTCATCGCAGGCTGCGCGCAATTCGCGCGAACATCGCCCGCCACGCCTCCCATATTACGATTGGGCGATAGCGTTACCCCATTGCGCTATGCGGCGCGCCTCGTATTGGATCCGGCGCGCGATGACTTCGACGGCGAGATCAGCATCGATGTTCGCATTAACATCCCGGCGAAAATAATATGGCTGAATGCGACCGAGATCAAAATCTCGGCGGCGAAAATCGAACTTCAATCGGCAGCGGCGGGCATGGTCCTGAAACCACTTTCAGGCGGAAATGATTTTGTCGGCCTGCAGGCCGATTCAATTCTGCCTGCCGGGGATGCCAGAATTACCATTCAATATAGCGGCAGGCTCGAGCCGCTCGCCACTTACGGATTGTTTAAGCAGAAATCCGGAAATGATTTCTATGTGGTGTCGCAATTCGAGGCTTACGATGCGCGCCGTGCTTTTCCCTGCTTCGACGAGCCCGGTTGGAAGACGCCGTGGCAGATTACGCTCGACGTTCCGAAAGATTTGGTCGCCGTCAGTAATACTCCGCAAAAGTCGGAACAGGCATTGCCGGGCAGTTGGAAGCGCATCGGCTTCGCCCAAACGCCGCCGCTGCCTGCGTATTTGATCGCTGTGGCGATAGGCCCGTTCGACGTGGTCGATGGCGGCACGGCGGGCATGAACCAGACGCCGCTGCGCTACCTTACACCCAGAGGGCGCGCAGTCGAAGCGCGCTATGCTAGGGAAAATACGCCGCGGGTTCTGGAATTGCTGGAAAATTATTTCGGCAGTGCTTATCCGTACGAGAAATTGGATAGCGTAACCATCCCGCAAACCGTCGGTTTCGGCGCGATGGAAAATGTCGGCATGATTACCTACGCCGGCAATCTGCTGCTGGCAAAAACCCACGAAGAATCGGATTACTTCAAGCAACGTTACATCAGCACTGCGGCGCACGAGATTGCGCATCAATGGTTCGGCAATCTGGTAACGATGAAATGGTGGAACGATGTCTGGCTGAATGAAGCGTTTGCCACCTGGCTCGGCGACAGCAAAATCACGCATGCTTTCAAGCCGGAATGGGACGACGGCTGGTCGCGTGCGCAGCAGCGCCAGCGGGCGATCGACTCGGACCGTATGGCATCGACCCGACGGGTACGCAATCCGGTGGGAACCAAAGACGACATCTGGGCTGCTTTTGACAGCATCACTTATCAGAAGGGAGGCGCGGTACTGGAAATGTTTGAATCAGGCATGACGCCGCAGCGCTTTCGCGACGGCGTGCGCCTGCACATGAAAAACCACGCCAATGGGAATGCCGACATGGAAGATTTCGTCGGCGCCTTGTCTGCAGCTTCGGATGACGCGAATCTCGTTGCTGCTTTCACCGGCTTCATTGAGCAACCCGGCGTGCCCTTGATTGATGTCGCGCTCGACTGTGCTGCGGCGCCGGCTATCGTATTGCAACAGTCGCGGCTGAAACCGGCAGGCTCGAAAATTGATGCGAGGGAAAACTGGATTACGCCAGCCTGTTTCAGTTTCGGCTTCAATGGCAAAGTGGAAAAACAATGCACCAATGTGGCGAATGGTGCGTCGCGCGTGCTGCTGAGCAATGCGAAGTCCTGTCCCGATTGGGTCATGGGAAATGCGCAGGGTGCCGGATATTACGTCACCCGCTACGATAACGACGCGCGCGAGCGGCTCAATCGCAACGCAACGCGTCTGCCCGCGCCGGAGGCGATAGCGTTGCTGAGCGATGCGGCACTGATGACCGAATCCGGTCTGCAATCGGTCGACGAATCCTTACGCCAGGTTGCCATGGGATTCGTGCATTCTGATGTGGTGGTACAGCAGGCGGCGCTGGAATTGCTTAAGGACATCCGCGAACCTTGGCTGATTCCCGCGCAACGCCCAACCTTTCGGCAACTCCTCCAAGAGCACGTCATCCCGCTGGCAAATCGGCTGAGTTGGCTCGACCAGCCGGGCGATAACGAGAGAGTCCGGCGCCTGCGCGAAGTCGCCTTGCCAATGGCGGCGGAGCAGGGCGCAGATAGCGGATTGCGCGGTGAAGCACTGAAGCTCGCCCGTGCATGGCTGGCGAAACCCGACGCCGTTTCATCGGGCATGGTCGAGGCGGTGCTGGAAACAGCCGGGCAATTTGCCGATGCCGATTTGATCGACGCCATGACACGGGAATTGATGACGACTGATGATACCGGCGACCGGCGAAAACTATTGTCGGCGCTGGCGCGCGTTCGCGACCCGCTGTTGCGCGAACGAGTGCTGGCGCTTGCACTGAATGGCAATATCAACGGGCGCGAAGCGCAAAATTTCCTACAGGACGCCCTGCAGGATGATCACAATCGCGTGCCGGCTTTTGCGTTCGTGCAGAAAAATTTCGACTCGTTGGTTGCCAAACTGCCGCAACATCGCATAGCGCAGTTCATGGAGGGGCTTGAGCGCTCCTGCAGCAAACAGGAACGCGATCGCTTTGTTGATTTTTTCAACCGGCGCCATCATAAGTTCCAAGGCGGTCCGCTGATTTATACCCAGGCGCTGGAGAAAATCGATTTGTGTATCGCGGCACGCGCACGTAACGAGAATGACTTCAAGCTTGCGGGAATTGAGTAATCCAAGCGTTTTTTGCAGCGCGTTTTGTGGCGCCGCGGCGTCGCCTGCATGAATCGCTCGCATTATTTAACCAATTAATTTTATTAAATAATAGATATTGCAAGCGTAAGGCTACATCAAATTGTCGGCGTGTCGTAAACTAGCTTTTTGCCAGTTTCCCGCCAGGCTTTTGCCAGGTTGATTTATCACCACGGCGAAGAAGTTTCCATGCATTGAACTACCCGGCGAGTACGCCGGTCTGTACGCATGTTGTCACGGGTTTGCGGCTTATTCCTTTAATGAAGGCGAAAACTTGATGCGCCCGGCAGCGCAAAAGGAAAATGCAAACCGCAAGGTGGCACCGCTGAATTTTTTCAATTGAACAGGAGACACAGAATGAAATTTAAAGTACCAGCCTTGTTCGTCGCGGCAAGCATCGGATTCACGGCAATGACCGTTGCCGCCGACACCTGGAGTATCGATCCCAACCACACTTGGCCGCGATTTGAACTGAACCACCTGGGATTTTCCACGCAGTTCGGCCGCTTCGACAAGACAGATGGAAAAATCGTGCTGGATACCGCGGCAAAAACCGGCAGTATCGACATCAAGGTCGACACTGCTTCAATCAACATGGGCCTGGAAAAATGGAACACGCATTTGAAGAGCGCGGATTTTTTCAATGTAGAAAAATTCCCTGCCATGTATTTTAAATCCAGCAAATTGAAGTTCGATGGCGATAAAGTCGTCGGCGCTGATGGGGAACTGACCCTGCTGGGTGTGACGAGGCCGGTGTCGCTCACAGTCAACGCTTTTCGGTGCGGCAACCATCCGATGAACAAACGCGCCATGTGCGGCGCCGACGTGACGACCAGCATCAAGCGTTCCGATTTCGGTATGAGCTACGGATTGCCCGGTATCGGCGACGAGGTGAAAATCACCATTCCGCTGGAGGCCTACAAGGACGCCTGAACAACCGATGCGGAAAAAACGCAAGCCCGCGGATTATTCCGCGGGCTTTTTCATGGTGGTTGCCGGTTGGCTAGTTCGGCGCGTAAGGCGCGCATAAAAAATCGCGCTGAAAAAAAATACCACGCTGAGGAATGCTTCCGCCAGGGCAAGTCTGGCTGACAGCCCGCTGTCGCTCCAGGCGCGCACTGCTCCTTCGGTGAAATAGAACAGGATCCACATCGACGCCCATTGAAAAGTATAACGATCGCCGCGCAGAATGCCGCGTAGCGGCAACAGCAGCGGCAGTGCTTTGAACATCAACGCAGAGCCGCCGGGGCGTAGCGGCGCAAGCACAGTCTCCCACGCCAAACATAGACCGATCAGCACTATCAGCGACAAACCTGCAAGAACATGCAGCCGGTTTTTCATCGAAGCCTATTGCGCCAGTTTCAATGCGGTCGCGGCAAGTCGGGACCCAAGCGCGATGCAAAGCTTTTTTTCATCATCGCTGATAGGACGGTCGCTGCCCGGGCCGGCGTGATGGCTGGCGCCATAGGGCGTGCCGCCGCTGAGCGTGCTCCTCAATAACGGCTCGGTGTAGGGGATGCCCATGACCAGCATGCCGTGGTGCAGTAACGGCAGCATCATCGACGTGAGCGTCGTTTCCTGCCCGCCGTGCATTGTTCCGGCGGAAGTGAAGACCACTGCCGGTTTCCCCGCCAATGCACCCTGGTGCCATAGTGCGCTGGTGCCATCCCAGAAATATTTCATCGGTGCCGCCATATTGCCGAAACGCGTCGGCGAACCCAACGCGAGGCCGGCGCATTCCCGCAGGTCCTTCAATTCCGCGTACGGCGCGCCGCTGTCGGGAATGCTCGCTTCGGTGGCTTCACACATTGCCGATACTTTGGGCACGGTACGCAGGCGCGCCTTGGCGCCGGCCACCTGATCAATGCCGCGCGCAATCAGTTGCGCCATTTCTTTCACGGCACCGGAGTGGCTGTAATATAAAACCAATATCTCATGCATGATGGCCCGTCTCTTTTTCGCAGGATGCTATTATATCGTTCATTGTCGTTTGGCCAGTTCGTCGATTTGAAACCCGCATCCAATTTTACTTCCCTTGCTTCGCCAGTCTGGAGCTTTACGCAATTTGTCCTGTCGCGTTTTCGCGCCGACCGCTGCAGCCAGGTCGCGGCAAGCCTGACCTTTACCACTTTGCTTGCGCTGGTGCCGCTGATGACGATCGTGCTGAATCTTGTCAGCATATTTCCGCTGTTCAGCGGAATGATCGCTAAACTGCGGGAATTCATCCTGGCCAATCTGCTGCCGCAATCATCAGCCAAATTGATCGGAATCTATATGCAGCAGTTTTCCGACAACGCCTCCCGGCTTACGGTTCTCGGCGGTCTATTCCTTGCGGTGGCTGCGGTAATGCTGCTTTATACCATCGACCGGACCTTTAACCGCATCTGGCGGATCGCCCGCCCGCGGCCGTTGCTGCATCGCCTTGTTGGCTATATCAGTGTACTAATGGTCTGGCCGGTGTTCATCGGCATCAGTTTGACGCTTACCTCGTATTTACTGAGTTTTTCCCTCGACGCGACGCGCAGCGTGCCAGGTTTTAAATTATTCCTGCTCGCCTTTTTGCCTTTGTTACTGACTACGCTGGCTTTTTCCTGGCTTTATTTCCGGATTCCGAACCGTCCGGTGCGTGTTCTGCATGCGTTGATCGGGGGCTGTATCGCGGCGATTCTGTTCGAGCTGATGAAACGCGGGTTTGCCGCCTATATCACCAACTTCCCTTCATATAAGCTGATTTACGGCGCGTTCGCGAGCTTGCCGGTGTTTTTGCTTTGGCTCTATTTATCGTGGATTGTGATCCTGCTCGGCGCAGAGATTGCGGCGTCACTGCATTACCTTGAGGGTGGAGCGTGGAAATCCAGTCCGGATCCGGAACAGCGTTTCTTCGATGCGCTGCGTGTGCTTCGTGCCATGTTCAGCGCGCATAGTGCGGGCAAGCGCTACGTGGGATCGCGCGAGATGCAGGCGAGCGTACCGCTGGGGCTGGACCGGATTGAACACCTGCTGGATGAATTCGCGGCGGCAGGTTTTGTGCGCCGCCTTCCCGGCAGCGACCACTACGCCTTACAGCTGGCGGATGAGACGACGCTGGCCGACGTCTATCGCCTGGTGGTGCTCGAAGGCAGTCCGTTGCAGCGCGAATTTCGTCCAGCGGATTTTCAACTGCAGCGACTTATGCAGAAAATCAGCGATGGCAGGGAAGCACTACTGAACCGAAGTCTCGAGAGGGAATTTTCAACCGCAGCGCAAAACGAACCGACCCAAAGCGTGGAGTCAACTCTCGACAAATTCAAATAATTCGAAACGCAACGTTTGCTGGACCAGCTTGGTGGCGCGTACGCGGCGCGTTTTGCCCGATTCGCGAATGTCGAATTGACTTCCTTCGGCGTAAGTACCCGGAGCGACAACCAGCGATTCCGCCTGTTGCAGGGCCGGTATCGCCGGCAGCGATAACGCAGGCTGCATTTTTGCGTTTGCGTCGGATAGTGATACCAAGGACACGGCCGAGGCCTTGGGGGCAAGCATTTGCACCCCGAATTCCATGCTTTCCTCCTCGTCGTCGGACTGTACCCAACGCACGCTGCCGACCGACACGCCCAGCGATTGTCCGCCGAACGATGACTGGCGCACGCCGACGATTTCGCCGACGCTCAATTCCTGCGCGTGGGTTGCGTCGCGTCGCAGCTTGAGTCCGCCTGCACTCTGGTTGATCAAATCGCATTCGCTGAAGGTGAATGTTTCCCAACTGCTGGACAATTGCAGCGCCGCCATTTTCATCGTGCTGAGCAGGGATTCTTCATTTGCCGGCATTGCCGCTTCGCGCACTTTGCTGTCGGCGCCGACAAAATAATGTGTAGACTTCATGCCGAAGCAGATTTGCACCGAAGCCTGCGTCGCCGAGCGGCGGAAAATGCGTTTCGGCGGCGCGCTCCACAATTGCGACAGGCGGCGCAAGTGGCCGGAATCTTTCGGGCGCGCCGCGCCGCTACGCACGGTATTCTCGGCCTGGCTGGCGAGGCGGTCGATTCGCTGCACCAGATCCTGGGTCTGCAACACCAGATCATGGGTGCGGTCGCGCTCCGCCTGCTGCAGCGCCACCGGGCGCGGCGGCATGTCGCTTAAGGTGTTGACTGAAAACAGGCCGGGCAAGGACGCCTCGTGCGCATAGTTCTGCAATAACAAGCAAGGCGCATTGTCGTGGATGACGCGTTGCACGGAATCCTGTGCGTCGTGCACGAGGTGATAGGGATCGGCGAGCGCCAGAAGCAGGGCCTTTTTATATACCAGGTGCGGGCTGTCGGATTTATCATCCGGCGGCGTGTCGAGCAGGCCTTCCTGCGATGCGTAGCGGTACAGCTGATGAATTTCGAACCAGACACCGGCTGGCGTCGGATTGTAGGATCGGTAGCTGGTGGTGAGAATGTCGCTCAATGCGGAAATTGCGCGCCCTACGGGAACCGCCGAATTGCGTTTGGCGCTGAACAGCCCGCCCTTGGCGCTTTTGTCGAGTATGGCAAGCTTGTAGGCATAACTGGTTTCGACCAGCATTTCACGCGCCAGTGCCGCTGCTTCGCGCGCCTTGGCTGGCAACGGCAGCGCGGCACCGGCGAAATCATGTGCCAGTTCCTCCAGCAAAACGACATTGCTAGGGTGGATAATTTCCATCAGGCGCAGACGATCTTCGTCGCTAAGGCGTATTCGGTTGAGTTCCGCAAGTGAGCGCGTGATGGTACGCGTGGCTTCAAATACCTGCGTCATGGGTAACGCATCGACCCATGCCTGCACATTCCGAGGGCGGGTCTCAGGCGGTGAGCTGTTGGATGGATCGATGGCGGGTACGGAAAGTTTTAGCGTCATGGGCGGTGATCTGTTTTTACCGGGCTTTGGTTTTTCGATGGTGATAGTTCAAATATTTGTTGACCGAAGCCGCGATATTTCCGACTATACCGGACGCGGCTTCAGGCACTTATGCCATGTTACACAGGTTTGGCAAAAGTTGACAATTTCAATTTATAATCATAGCCTTGCGCTTTAAACCAAAGAATAGGGGTGAGCATGCGGTTAAATTGGACGAATAAAGTGCATTTGGCAGCACTGATGCTGTTGTACGCCGGAAGTGTATCGGCATTCGATTTGGTCGATGCGCAGGGAAAAAAACTCTCTTTGTCACAATATAAGGGCAAATGGGTGGTGGTCAATTTCTGGGCGACCTGGTGCGCGCCGTGTTTGGAAGAAATTCCGGATTTTAACGCGCTGTACGAGTCGCGCAAAAAAGCCGACCTGGCTATGCTGGGCGTGGCGATGCATTACAGCGACCCGAAACAGGCAGCCGATTTCGCCAAGCTGCACAAAATGGCTTATCCGCTGGTGTTGGGGATGGATCGCGACCAGAGCGAGCGCGAGTTCGGACACGTGGATTCCCTGCCAACGACATTACTCTACGATCCTGCGGGTAATTTGAAACACAAGCGCCGTGGGCTGATGCACGGCGTGGAATTAATCCGACTAATGGAGACCGGGCGGCTGGAAAAAGATTAGTTAACGCGAATGTCCGAGTCGTTCATTGCCGTGCGCGCCAAAGGAACATCCCAACTGCGTTTCCACGCGGCAAGCACCATATTCGGGTATTCCGGTCTGCCCAGGCTGCCGTTGTAGCGCCCGAGTGCGCGATACAGATTACCGCGCTCGATATCCAGGTAGTGGCGCATGATGGTACAACCGAACCGTAAATTGGTACGCAGATTAAACAGGCTCATGTCCGGCGTGCCGATGTCTTT
>JBAVXA010000126.1:0-5515 GCA_049698095.1 Burkholderiales bacterium | reverse complement strand
CGTGCAGTCGCGTGATCGACAATCGGCGCCGGGTAGTCTTTTCCGATAACGGTGCCGGAGGCCTGCTGCTCCAGAGGTGTCATCAGCCACGGCGCATGAATATGTTTGTTGTCGCAATTCAACAGCTCGGGAATATATTTGCGAATGAATTTTCCTTCGGCATCGAACCGTTCCGACTGCGTGATCGGATTAAAAATCCGGAAATAGGGTTGCGCGTCGCAGCCAGTGGAGGCTGCCCATTGCCACCCGCCATTGTTGGCCGCCAGGTCGAAATCGTTCAGATGGTCGGCGAAATATTTTTCGCCCCAGCGCCAGTCTATGTGCAAATCCTTGGTCAGAAAACTCGCGACGATCATACGCAGCCGGTTATGCATGTAGCCGGTCTGGTTAATCTGGCGCATCGCTGCGTCGACAATCGGATAACCGGTTCTGCCGTCGCACCATGCGCGAAATAATGCGGAATCGTTTTCCCATTTGACTGCATCGTATTCTGGGCGGAACGCGCGTTCGGTTACGTGGGGGAAATGATGCAGAATATTGAAATAGAATTCGCGCCAGATCAATTCCGACAGCCAGCATTCGCCGCCGCGCCCGCTGATGGCACGCGCAGCGCGCACCAGTTCGCGAATCGAAATAGTGCCGAAGCGCAGATGCACCGACAGATACGACACCCCGCGCATGGAAGGAAAATCGCGCGCGTCCTTGTATTGGTCGATGCGGCCGAGAAAATCGCCAAGCAGTTCCTGCGCCCCGCTCATGCCACATTTTAAGTAATTGATTATATTGGTCTTTTCGAAGCCCATTTGCGCCAGCGTCGGCATGCCAGTTTGATTCGGCCGCGCGAAATGCTGTTTGAATTTTTCGATTTCATATGCCGCCACGTCGTCGTCGGTCAGTCGTTTCAGCCACGCATTCTTGTACGGCGTGAAAACGGTAAACGGTTTGCCTGCCTGCGTCAGCACTTCGTATTTCTCCAGAACCACCTGGTCTTTAATGGGGTTAAATTCGATCCCGCTCTCGCGTAACGCCAGCGCGACGGCGTCATCCCGTGCGATCGCCTGCGGCTCGTAATCATGGTTGGCGAACACCGCGTTGACGCCCAATGCACGCGCAATGCGGGGAATTTCTTTTGTGGCGTCGCCATGCAGCACGATCAGCCCGCCACCCATTTTTTCCAGCGATCTCTGCAATTCAACAATGCTGTGCCAGATAAATTCGACGCGACGGTCCGCTTTATGCCGGAGCTTATCCAGAATCTGCGTGTCGAAAACAAATACGCAGTGCACGATGCGCGATTGCGTCAATGCGAGATGCAGGGCCGCGTGGTCATAGCTTCGCAGGTCGCGGCGGAACCAGCAAAGCGACGCTTGATAGGGCTGAGTCATGTGGTGAAATCCGTTATTTTGATTGTAAACAAGGCACCTTAAGGCTAGAATGACACTTTGCATATCATGCAAAACACCAATCTTACCGCACACTTCCTGATCGCCATGCCGGCGATGGCGGATCCTTATTTTTCCAAGACCCTCACTTATATTTGCCAGCATGGCGAGCAAGGTGCGCTCGGTGTCGTCATCAACAGGCCGATTGACCTGAGCCTGCAGGATTTGTTCGAGCAAATCGGCATGGAATTGCACCAGAAGGACTTTGCCGAATTACCGGTTTATTTCGGCGGCCCGGTGCAGACCAGTCAGGGTTTCGTTCTGCATCAGCCGATCGGCGAATGGCAATCCACGCTCAATGTGGCGGGTGAGGTAGGGCTCACCTCTTCTAAAGATATTCTCGAGGCCACGCGCGACGGGCGCGGCCCGGAAAAAATATTGGTTACGCTGGGCTATGCCGGCTGGTCGCCGGGTCAACTCGAGCACGAAATCCAGCTCAACGGCTGGCTGACGGTAAAAGCCAACCCGCAGATTATTTTCGATACGCCGGCGGAAGAACGCCTGCCCGCGGCGATGCAACTGCTCGGCTTTGACCTGGCCAATCTGTCCGACCAGGCAGGGCACGCCTGATGACGGCGCCGGCCCAATTCACCCCACCCACCCACGGCTGTGTGATTGCATTCGACTTCGGCGAAAAACGCATCGGCGTCGCCGTCGGCGAATTCCAGATCAAACTGGCGCATCCGCTCAGCGTCATCAACTCTGAAGTAAACGAAAAACGCTTCGACGCGATTCAGGACCTCATCACTGAACACCGGCCGATCATGTTCGTCGTCGGCATGCCCAGCCACCCAGACGGCAGTGAGCATCCGGTCGGCAAGCTCGCGCGCAAATTTGCCGGCCGTCTCGGCGGAAGGTTTAATATCCGCGTGGTTCTGGTCGATGAGCGCCTGAGTTCGGCCGCGGCAGAATCGGCGCTCGACGAAGCCGGTGTGCACGGCAAACGGCAAAAATTGTATCTCGACCAGGTCGCGGCACAGCAAATCCTGCAGGGATTTTTTAACGATCCGAAAATAATTCAGTAGCAACGAGAAAAAAATGAGCCGAGAAACTTTACCCGATGCCGAAGTCCTGCTCGAACGGCTGACGCAGAAAATGCTGCCGCATGTGAACGCGAACACAGCGCTGGTCGGCATTCATACCGGCGGCGTTTGGCTGGCGCAAAGACTGCACGCGGCGCTGAAAATTTCCCATCCTCTCGGCAGCCTCGATGTCAGTTTTTACCGCGACGACTTCGGCAAGATCGGTTTGCATGCGCAGACCAAATCGTCCGACATTCCGTTCGATGTCGAGGGCCGCGATATTATTGTCGTTGACGATGTGTTGTATACCGGCCGTACCATCCGCGCCGCGATGAACGAGCTGTTCGATTACGGCCGTCCCGCGTCGATCAAACTCGCCTGTCTGGTCGATCGCGGCGGGCGCGAGTTGCCGGTAAGCGCCGATTTTATCGGCGCGACCATTGCTGTTGCGGCGGATGAAGAATTGGTCCTTGAGCAGGCGGGCGAAAAATTAAGGCTGCGCCTGCAGAAAAAATCGACGGCCTGAGCCGTGAATAAATAGTTAATCAAAACAAATACTTATAATATTTTCTCAAAGGCAAAATCTGCGCATGACATCCAATCCCCAACTCAATAAAAACGGCGAGCTGACGCATTTGCTGTCCATCGAGGGCCTGCCGAAAAAAACCCTGCTGCATATTCTCGACACGGCACAATCGTTCGTCAGCATCGGCGAGCGCGAAGTAAAAAAAGTTCCGCTGTTGCGCGGCAAGTCGGTATTTAATTTATTCTTTGAAAATTCCACGCGCACGCGCACCACGTTCGAAATTGCGGCGAAGAGGTTAAGCGCCGATGTGATCAACCTCAACATCGGCGCATCGTCGACCAGCAAAGGCGAGACGCTGCTGGATACCGTCGATAATCTGGTTGCCATGAATGCCGATATGTTCGTCGTGCGGCATGCGCAAAGCGGCGCTGCGCATCTCATCGCGCGCCATGTCGTGCCGGAGATCCACGTCATTAACGCCGGCGACGGCCGCCACGCGCACCCGACGCAGGGCCTGCTCGACCTGTTCACCATCCGCCATTACAAGAAAGATTTTACACGCCTGCGCGTCGCGATTGTCGGCGACATGTTGCACTCGCGCGTGGCACGTTCATTGATTCACGCACTGACCATTCTCGGCACGCCGGAAGTGCGCGTCATCGGTCCCAAGACGCTGATTCCCGAGGGCGCCGAAAAACTCGGCGTACAGATTTATCACGACATGGCAAAAGGATTAAAAGATGTCGATGTCGTGGTGATGTTGCGCCTGCAGAACGAGCGCATGGGCGGCGCGTTGCTGCCGAGCGCGCAGGAATTCTTCATGAACTACGGCCTCAGTGCGGAAAAACTAGCGTTGGCAAAACCCGACGCCATCGTCATGCACCCGGGGCCGATGAACCGCGGCGTGGAAATCGATTCATCGGTGGCCGACGGCAAACAAAGCGTGATCCTGCCGCAAGTCACTTTCGGCATTGCGGTGCGCATGGCAGTGATGAGCATACTGGCAGGGAATTAAGCATGAAAATCCATATCAAAAACGGCCGCCTGATCGACCCGAAAAATAATATCGACGCCAAAAATGACGTATTTATCGCCGCCGGAAGAATCGTTGCCGTCGGCAGCGCGCCGGACGGATTCACGCCAAATCGAACTGTTGACGCGACCCACCACATTGTCATACCGGGTCTGGTCGATCTGTCGGCGCGATTGCGCGAACCGGGCTACGAATATAAAGCCAAGCTGGAATCGGAGATGGCCGCTGCTGCTGCGGGCGGCGTCACCTCACTCGCTTGCCCGCCGGATACCGACCCGCCGCTGGACGAGCCAGGCCTGGTCGAAATGCTCAAGCAACGCGCGAAAAGCCTGAACCTTTCGCATGTATACCCAATCGGCGCGCTCACCGTCGGCCTGAAGGGCGCGGCGCTGACGGAAATGTCGCAACTCAGCGCCGCCGGTTGTGTAGCTTTTTCGCAGGCGGATGCGCCGATCATCGATACCCAGGTATTGATGCGCGCGATGGAATACGCCGCGACTTTTGACTACCCGGTGTGGCTGCGCCCGCAGGACGCTCATCTCGCGCGCGGCGGGGTAGCGCATGACGGCGAGGTGGCCACACGATTGGGCCTGCCCGGCATTCCCGCCTGCGCCGAGACCATCGCTATTGCCACTATTTTGCAGTTGGTGAAAAAAACCGGCGCGCGAGTGCATCTGTGCCGGCTCTCGACCGCCGCCGGGCTCGACATGGTGCGCGACGCAAAAAAACAGAAAATGCCGGTGACCTGCGATGTCGACGCGCATCATCTGCATCTGTCGGAGATGGACATCGGCTATTTCGATTCACGTTGCAACCTCACGCCGCCGCTGCGCAGCCTGCGCGACCGCGACGCCATTCGCCTCGCGCTGAAAGACGGCACGGCCGATGCGCTATGTTCGGACCACACGCCGGTCGACGACGATGCAAAGCTGGTGCCTTTCGGCGAAGCGGAGCCCGGCGCGACGGGGCTGGAATTGCTGCTGCCGCTGCTACTGAAGTGGGCGCATGAAACTGGCACGCCGGTTGCCGCAGCGATCGCCACTGTGACCGTAAAACCGGCGGCAATACTGGGCATCGATGCCGGACATTTAAGCGTCGGTGCACAGGCCGATATCTGTGTGTTTGACCCGCAGCGCCATTGGAAAATTGAACCCGCGTCGTTGAAAAGCCAGGGCAAAAATTCACCCTTCACGGGCCTCGAATTGCAAGGCAAAGTGCTTCATACGCTGGTCGGCGGACACAGCGTGTTCGAAAGCTGAACGGCATTGCGCGAAAAATCCCGCTATTCGTTATGCCGTTTTGCCCCTGCACCGATATAATGCTCAATTCATTCAACCCGCATTTTTTCGAAATAGACCATGAATCCATTGCTCGATTTTTCCGGCCTGCCGCGCTTTACCGACATAAAACCCGAACACGTCGCCCCTGCCGTCGACGAGCAGTTAGCTGAAAATCGGGCGTTGATACAAAAATTATTGGCCGACACCGCGCA
>JBAVXA010000125.1:0-4108 GCA_049698095.1 Burkholderiales bacterium | reverse complement strand
GTATCGCCCAGGGGTTTCACCACGCCGTTGAAACTTTGCGCGCGGCCTTCGGTGTTGATAAACGTACCTGCAGTTTCCGTAAATGGCGAAATCGGTAATAGCACATCGGCATAATCGAGTGCGTTGTGCTTGAAGGCACTCAGCGCAACGACCATATCGGCAGACTTCAGCGCTGTAATCGCCTGCAACGGATTGTAACAGTCGAGCTCCGCCTCCACGCCAAGCAGTAAATAGGCTTTGCGCGGGTGTTCGAACATTTGCGCAGCATTCAAGCCCTCACCCGAGGGCGCGGCTTTTGCAATGTAGGCGCCGACGCTGTTCGCTGCCTCGCCCAGCACGCCAAACTTTGCACCGCTGAGCTCGGCAATCTGTTGAGCAAGATGATGGAGTGTCGAATATTCCGGCGAATGTTGCGCCAGATTGCCTAGCAATACTGCCGCTTTCTCTTTACCAATCAGGCTTGCGGCAATTTTGCGCGCATTGTCGGTAACGACCGCATTGGCGGCGATGGGCGGCACAGCCGCTTGTTTTGCTTCGGCTAATGCTTTGAGTATCTGCGCCAGCATGTCGGCCATTTGTTTCGGGGCGACGATCGCCTTTCCGGAAACCCTCATCAGCCAGTCGTCGTCGACCGGATTAACGATGTTTACCGCCAGACCGCGCTTGGCCGCCTGGCGCAGGCGATTGGCAATCAGCGGATGATCCTTGCGCAACGTACTGCCGATAATCACCACGCTATCCAGCGCCGACAAGTCGGCAATCGCCATTCCGAGCCACGGCGCGCCCTGCCTCCCGGAGTCCAGAGCAAAGTCGCTCTGGCGCAAACGATGATCGACGTTGTCCGAGCCGAGGCCACGCAATATTTTTTGCAGTAAATACATCTCTTCCAGCGTCTGGTGCGGCGTCGTCAGCGCACCGATTTGCCCAGCGCCGTGTTCAGCGACGATTTGCGTCAGCCCATTCGCCACGTATTCCAATGCCTGTTGCCAATCGACTTCAATCCATTTTCCATCCTGCTTGAGCATCGGCTTTTGCAGGCGCTCATCGGAATTCAGGCCTTCATAGGCGAAACGATCCTTATCCGACAGCCAGCATTCGTTGATCGCGTCATTTTCCAGCGGCAACACGCGCATAACGCGGTCTTGTTTTACCTGTACGGCCAGATTCGAGCCGAGCCCGCAATGCGGCGACACCGATCTACGCCGCGACAATTCCCATGTGCGTGCGGAATAGCGAAACGGTTTGGAGGTGAGCGCCCCGACCGGACACAAGTCGATCATATTGCCTGACAATTCCGAATCGACGGTCTTGCCGACAAAAGAAAGAATTTCCGAATGTTCTCCGCGCCCGGCCATGCCGAGTTCCATGATGCCGGCGATTTCCTGGCCGAAGCGCACACAGCGGGTGCAATGAATGCAGCGCGTCATGTCGGTGGAAATCAGCGGCCCCAGGTTCTTGTTGAACACCACGCGTTTTTCTTCTTGATAGCGCGACGCGGAGCTGCCGTAACCGACCGCGAGATCCTGCAATTGACACTCGCCCCCCTGGTCGCAAATCGGGCAGTCAAGCGGATGGTTGATGAGCAAAAATTCCATCACGCCTTTTTGCGCATTCACTGCATAGTCGGAGTGGGTTTGTACTTTCATGCCATCGGTGACCGGCGTTGCGCAGGCAGGAAGCGGCTTTGGCGCTTTTTCCACCTGGACCAGGCACATGCGGCAGTTGGCCGCGATAGATAATTTTTTGTGGTAACAAAAATGCGGGATAAAGATCCCGAGCGCATTCGCGGCTTCCATGACAGTTTTGCCGTTTTCCACTTCGGTCTGTTTGCCGTCGATTTCTATTTTCAACATATTTTTTACGCCGCCTTCGCCATATTGCGCGCGCCTTGGCCGACGAGGCAGCACTTGTGTTCGATGTGATGCTCGAATTCGGCGCGATAGGCCTTGATGAAAGCGCGCACCGGCATCGCAGCAGCGTCGCCCAGTGCGCAAATCGTACGGCCCTGAATGTTATCGGCAAGATTCAGTAACAGGTCCAAATCTTCCTTGCGCCCTTCGCCGTGCTCGATACGGTGGATGACGCGATACAGCCATCCGGTGCCTTCGCGGCACGGCGTGCATTGGCCGCAGGATTCTTCAAAATAAAAATACGCCAATCGTTCAGCGGCTTTGACCATGCAAGTGTCTTCGTCCATCACGATCACCGCGCCGGAACCCAGCATGGAACCGGCCTTGGAAATGGAGTCATAATCCATATCGGTTTGCATCATTACTTCCCCGGTAAGGACGGGCATGGACGATCCTCCGGGAATAACGCCTTTGAGCTTCTTGCCGCCACGCATGCCGCCGGCCATTTCCAATAATTTCGCAAACGGCGTGCCCATTCTCACTTCGTAATTGCCTGGACGATTCACATGGCCGCTGACGGAAAAGATCTTGGTGCCGCCGTTATTGGGTTTGCCCAGATTCAAAAACCAGTCGCCGCCGTTGCGGATGATCCAAGGAACCGCGGCAAACGTCTCGGTATTGTTAATCGTGGTTGGCTTTCCGTAAACGCCAAAGCTGGCGGGGAACGGCGGCTTGAACCGCGGCTGGCCCTTTTTCCCCTCGATGGATTCGAGCAACGCCGTCTCTTCGCCGCAGATGTATGCACCGTAGCCGTGATGCGCGTGCAATTGAAAACTGAATTCCGAACCGAGGATATTGCCGCCCAGAAATCCCGCTAAGCGTGCCTCTTCCAGAGCCAACTCGAAGCGCTCGTATTCCGCCCAGATTTCGCCGTGAATATAGTTGTAACCGACCTTGGTGCCCATCGCGTAGGCGGCGATGATCATGCCTTCGATCAATGCGTGCGGGTTGTAGCGCAGGATGTCACGATCCTTGAAGGTGCCGGGTTCGCCTTCATCGGAATTGCACACCAGATATTTATCCCCCGGAAACGCGCGCGGCATAAAGCTCCACTTCAGGCCGGTCGGAAATCCGGCGCCGCCGCGGCCGCGCAGGGACGATTTCTTGACTTCGGCAATGACTTCTTCCGGCGTCACTTTATTGGCCAGAATTTTCTTCAGCGCATCATAGCCGCCGCGCTGGATGTAATCGCCGACGTGCCAGCTGTCCCCATCCAGACCGGCCATGATCACTGCATCGGGTCCGTAATCAAGCATTGTCATTGGTTCAACTCCGCGATCAGCGAATCGAGTTTATCGTTAGACATTTTTTCGCACATGCGCTTGTTGTTTACCAGCAGCACCGGTGCGTCGCCGCAGGCACCCATACATTCGCCTTCCTTCAGCGTAAATTTGCCATCGGCACTGGTCTGATTGAAACCGATACCGAGTTTTTGTTTCAAATGGTCGGCCGCTTCGTTGGCACCGGACAAGGCGCACGGCAGATTGGTGCAAATGGTGATTTTGCTTTTGCCGGTAGGCTTGAGGTTATACATATTGTAGAACGTTGCGACTTCGTAGACCGCAATCGGCGCCATGTCGAGGTACTGCGCCACTTCATCCATCAATTCATTCGGCAACCAGCCGTGTTCGTCCTGCGCGATCGAAAGCGCTGCCATGACCGCCGACTGTTTCTGGTTAGGCGGATACTTAGTCAACTCTTTGTCGATTTTCGCTTTGGCTGCGCCGGATAGCATTATTTCTCACCCTTCCAATAGTCGACGTTGGCGGATATTTCCGTCATATGCCTGATATCGCCGCCGAACGCCCCGATTTTTTTCGAGTCCGGGTATTCGCAAATATCGGCCGGCATCATGGTGCTGACGGAAAGATACGCCAGTTCCGCCTCAGAAGTGTTGATGATCTGATGCGCGGTTTCTGCGCCGCCAACCGGGCAGCAAATGAAATCACCGGCGCGAATCGCGCGCGTTTCATTGCCGTAGCGCAGCGTGCCGCTGCCGCGCAAAACGAAAAACATTTCTTCCTCGGCACGATGGCTATGGAACGGGCATGAGCTCTTGCCCGGTTGCACCACGTCGTAGGAGTAACCCAGATCTTTCGCGCCGAGCAGCGGTCCAACTCGCGCGCCGGCGGAGGCAAAGTGTTCGCCTTGAACGAAAGGCTCAAGCGTGAGCTGGTCGATATTGATAACCCTGGAAT
>JBAVXA010000124.1:0-19864 GCA_049698095.1 Burkholderiales bacterium | reverse complement strand
CGGCTACGCGGCCCACGCCCCAACGCTCAACCGTGCGGTTGGCGCGAATCACGTTGGTTTTTTCATCTAGCAGAAATACCATTTGCGGCAGTGAATCCGCAGTGGATTCCCATTCGAGTTTTGCCTGTGCAATAAGGTGCTCAGTATCTGAGTCGGCTTTAACCGCCTGCTTGGCTAATGACGAATTTTTCGCCTGTGTTTCTATCGTTTTGACCATGTTCACTGTCCTGAGGGCTTGGTAACTTCCTGGGTTTATCCCAAGAGCGCAGATGATGTTTTGTACCATAAATCATGCTGTTTTAGAACGCGAAATTCATCGCGCCACAAAAACGCTGTTGTTTGTCGAAGCAGCCCGGACTAGATTACTCTCTCTCTGCAGGCCTACGCTGTGACTCAAGTCACATTGACTAAAATTGCAAAAAAAAGAGCCTCCGTCAGGAGGCTCAAAATATGCAATAAAAACAATTAATTACATCATATAAATCAAAGCGGGTTGCTTATTGTGGACAAATATTCCGACTCGTAACGGACGGATTCCACCACGGAGAAGATTTGCGCTTCGGTTGTCGCGCTTTTCGATACAAAATAACTCGCTCCGCACAGAAAAGCCGCCTGCCGATACTCGGGCAAATCCGAACTGGTCATGACGACGACCGTAGTATTGGCATGCTCGGCTTTGATGATTTTGGTCAAATCAAGACCATTGGCATTCGGCAGTTTTACATCCATAAACACCAAGTCGGGATGTAGCTTGTCCATTTGTTTCAACGCCTCGTCGCCGCTGTCCACTTCGACTAACATCATGTCGGGAAAGCGCGCGTTGAGCATTGCGCTCAGCGACTGCCTAAAAGCGGAGTTGTCTTCGACGATGAGTGTTTTGAACATGGGAGCCTTGGCTAAACCTGTTTGCATGGGGCCGAAAATTCGTGAGAATTTACTTTCCGACGCAAGTTCTTATGGATTGAGTTTAGTGGTCGGCGCGAAGAATGAGCATGGGGTATATGCTTTATTTTTACTCGGGGGTAACCTTAAGGACCCCAATAAAGCCGTTTATTATGGGAAGTTTTTCCCGATCTAGAGCGTCGCGACTACAGCTTTCGCCTTATCCTGGTAAGCGGACTCAACACCGGCGGCAATCGACTTCAGCAGATGGGTTTTCGCCTTATCGGTATCCCCAAGCGTCATGTAGGTCATGCCGGCATGATAGTGAACGTTAGGTGCATCTGGCGTGGCCACTAAGGCTTTTTCCAGGAACGGCAGTGCGCGTCCTGCTTCGCCATTTTTCGCCAACGCCCACCCCAACGTGTCGAGAAATTCCGGACGGTTGGAATTCTGAAACCGACGCGCAAGGTTCAATGCTCGTTCAATACTTGCTTTGTCGCCGCGTTTTTCGAGCAACAAGACGGCGAGGTTATTTGTTGCCAAAGCATGACTCGGGTCCTGCTTGAGAAGCCTTTCATATTCGGTAATCGCACGGTCAACGTTCTGATCCAGTTCCAACATGCCCGCCAAATACAGCGTCACTGTCTGGTTATTCGGCATCAGCCGCGCAGCCGTTTCCAGAACCGCAAGGGCTTTCCGGTTTTCTTGCCTGGCATAATAATGTTGCGCCAATGCCAGATAAGGCGCATCCCAATAAGGCTTGTTATCCAAAGCCTGTTGGTATGCCCGAATCGCTTCGGCCGAACGCTCCTGGTTGGCATAAATTTGAGCGAGCAGGAAATATGCATAATGCAAAACCGGCGACGTGATGCTCAATTGCGATGTCACGAAGGAAAGCGCCCTATCGGGCCGACCCTGAGCCAAATATGCCTGCACCAACCCCTGCATTGGCGCAAAGGACATAGATGCGATGCGATGCGCTTTCTGGAACTCGCCGATTGCATTATCGTATTTTCCTTGATCAAGAAGGAGCATGCCTTCGAAATATACGGCGGCGGCATTCGATGACAATATGTTTTCTGTCGCAATTAATGTGTCGTAGGAGCCTGGCGACTTTTTTTGTGCGGCCAGGATTTGCGACCTGATGTTTTGTAATTCCTGATCAAAGGGGAAAAAATTCATGGCACCAATCACTTCGGCGAGCGCATTTTTGTAATCCTGCTGATCCAGCATGTGTCCCAGCAGCAACACGCGAACGGGATAATTATTCGGGTAATTTTTCACTGCGCTTGACAGCAATTCCCTGGCGAGCCCAGGCTGTTTATTCTGCACATAGGTACGCGCGAGCAATTCGATATAATCAATTGACTTTGGCTTCATTTTCAACGCCAAACGAAAATCGGCAACGGCCTGATCCACGTCTCCCTCTTCGAGGGCTATTTTTCCCCGAATAGCCAGTGCAACCGGACTATCCTTGCTTAATCGCAAGGCATTATTTGCATGTATCTTAGCAACGCTGGCTTTACCCATCGCCATGTATATTTGCGCGAGGTTAACGTGCGCTATTTCGCTTTCTGCATCACTTGCTTTTTGCGCTAGCGTTTCCAGGTAAATTTGCTCCGCGTCTTGAGACAAGCCGGAAGCTTCGTACAGATCGGCGAGCGCAAAACGTAACTCTTTAGACTTCGGGTTCGCCTGAATGAAACCGCGGAGCTCCGCTTGCGCGGTCTCAGGCGAGCGATACCGCAATAAAAATTCCGTTAATGCTAAAATTCGCTTTACGTCAAGGGGAGCGACGGAAATGCTGGCGCGCAATGTTGCTTCTGCTTCGGGATGGTTGCCCGCCAGAATGTAATGCGAAACCAATTTCGCGCGGCGGCCAAAGTCACCGGGCTCCAACGCAATAATTGCTTTAAGTGGAATTTCCGCGCGCGACGGCCTGTCGCCTGCCTCATATACCTGCACGGCAAATTCCTGCAATTGCAGATTTTGCGGATATTGCCTAATTGCCTCGAGAAGAACCAGCTCGGCTTGAGAAAAATTATTCTGGCGTAGATACAAGCTGACAAGTTCTTTGTACATATCCAGCGAAGTTGCCCCCTTCGCGCGGGCTCGCTCAAGGTCTTCTATCGCCTTGCCGAAGTTGCCGCCGGATGCCTTGACCTCCGCCAGTACCGAACTTGCCGCTGTATTCTCGGGATCGGAAATTAACACTGCCTTGGCATTATCAGCCGCCTGCGAAGTCTGTCCGATCTTGAGCAGAACGCGGGCCAGGTTCGTCTTGGATGGTAAATAATCCGGGTAATATTCAAGCGAACGCGAGTAATACTGCTGAGCCGCGCGAAACTGCTGATGCTCCTCCTGAATCAGACCGAGATAAAAGTAGGCTTCATGATTCGTGATGTTGATTTGCAGGACATTATCGATTTGCGCTCGCGCTTTGTCGTACTCATTTTTTTCCATGTGAGCTTTTGCGAGACGCATGTAATGCGCCTCACGTTCAATCCGGCTATCGCAAGCAACCATTCCGACCGCTAGAAACGCAAGCAGGAAATATCGCAATCCGTGAAAAATACGCGGCACGCAAAACGACTTCGCGAAAAGGAAAGAATTGCCCATCACATTAATGTGCGCACAGCCAAAATAGCCAGCATGCTCGATAAACCTACCCGAATCAGTAACCAACCCTTCTCGATCCGATCCAGCACCAGCTCGACGGCGTAAAACATGACAATGACTTTGAGCATCACCACTGCATAGCCGGTATGCTGGGCCAACAACCCAGAAAGCGCAGGCAAAGCGATCGCCGTGAAAATCACCAGGAAATCCAGGGTAGTAATTTCAAATTTATTTTTTTGGGAGTAATGAATGCTGAGGAAAATCATGCAAGCGAGCACAATGAAAAAACTATTATCCAAAGCCCGGCCGATGGAAACGGAGTGCAATACAGGCTGCATGAGATAAATCGCAAGCACGCTTATGACGTAGATGGCGCCGCGTTCGACCAGCGTAATCGGTTGGTTTCGGCGCGTGATCAAAAAAGGCAGGTTCACGGATAACATTGCCAGACATAGGATCATGATGTCTGCCGTCACGCGAGGCGTTATCAACAGCGAAAATCCCATGTAAACACATACGGAAGTCATCACGATGCGCACGGTCAGACGCTCCATTCCGCCGGTTGCCTGAATCCAGCGAATACGGCTTGCTAGAAATTTCCCGCTTTCGCCCTCGTTGCGGCCCTTGAATCGCCAACCATTTATCCAAGCCCAACGAAAGAAAAACAGGACGCCGGCGCAAATGGTCAAATACACGCCAAGCACCTGCCAGTCGGAACGGTAGCGCAAGGCAAATCCAAGTAAGACCAAGGTCGACTGCAGCAAATAAATGATCAGTACGGATTCGTATTGATCAAACCCCATTGCCAGCAACCGGTGGTGAATATGATTTTTATCAGGCGAAAAAGGCGAACGTTTCTGGTGAATTCTTAAACCCATGACCATTAACGTATCGAGGACCGGCAATCCGATCAACAATAATGGTGTAACCGAACTGAGGTTCGAATTGACGGTTTGGGTCAGGACGATTGCCAGGACGCCGACACAAAAGCCCAGGTATTGGCTCCCGGTGTCTCCCATGAATATTCTGGCCGGATGGGTATTGAAACGTAGAAAGCCCATGATTCCGCCAATGACAGCGAGGCAAATTATCACCAGTTCTTCACTTCCCGCGCGATAGCCTAAAATTGCGATGGCCATGAACGAAAGCAGGGAAACTCCGCCTGCCAAACCATCAAGTCCGTCAGACAGGTTGATAGCATTGGTTATACCGAGCAGCACAAAAATAGTGATGGGTGCAGAAAGAAGAAGCGGTAAAGCGTTGTGGTTGAACGGCGTGCGCTCAATGAGTATGTCGCCATAAAATACAACGATGCAGGCTGCGATGAATTGACCAAGTAATTTCAGGCGGTAATTAAGATTGGTTCTGTCGTCCCATATTCCAAAGGCTGCAATAATGCCGATGCCAGCCAGAATCGCAATTGTCTGACGAGATAGCTCGAGCCACAGCAATGTTGCCGGCAAGGTACCGGCAATCATGGCAACGCCGCCTATTCTGGGAATAGCGCCTGTGTGTACCTTGCGCGCGTCTGGCATATCGACAAAACCCAGCCTCGCTGCGAATTGAATCAGCGGCGGTATGAGTATCATGGTCACGAACAGCGCGACGGTGAAGCTGAAAAATCCTGACACGTTCAGTCTTTCATTTCGGTATTGGTAGCGTTAAACCGATTTTCCCACTTTACCCAGACCCAGCATATGGCGCGAAATCACGAGCCAGACAAAATACGGGTTGGAAACAAATGCCCGCCGCCACATGCGTTTCGGTTCTTTGAGGAAACGGTAAAACCATTCCATCCCGATATCAATCATCCATTGCGGCGCACGCGGGTACGTGCCGGCAAAAAAGTCAAACACTGCGCCGATGGATCCGATTACCGGTACCTCCAGGCGCTGCGCATTGTTGAATGCCCATTTCTCTTGCTTCGGCGCCGTCATGCCGACCCAAAGCACATCCGGCTTCGCCGCATTGATTTGCTGAACAAATTGGCTGTTCAACTGGTCGCTCCAGTCGCCAAATGGCGGCGAAATGGATCCGCATAGAGTGACAGTCGGATAATCCTGCGCCAACCTGGCTGCCACGCGGTCCAGTACTTTTTGTGACGAGCCGAAGAAAAACACGCGGCTGCCGTGCCGACTGGCGAGCATATCCATGACGGAAAAAAAATAGTCGCTGCCGGTTATACGCGGACCGATTTCAATTTTTGCGAGCTTTGC
Organism: Burkholderiales bacterium; assembly: GCA_049698095.1. Lineage (GTDB taxonomy): Bacteria > Pseudomonadota > Gammaproteobacteria > Burkholderiales > JBEEJL01 > JBEEJL01. The sequence continues at coordinate 14,147 of JBAVXA010000124.1, read as the reverse complement.
CATCATTGTGACCCCTACGCCGTCTGCCACAGTCAATGTAGCCCTATTCAATGCCTGTTTGAATTCCGCGTCGCGTTGGGCCACCACGATGGAATGCGGGTTGGCGCAGACAAAAATGATTCTTGCAGCGCGATTCTCGATTGCCATTGCTGCATCCTTGATCGCCTGCTGCAAGTCTTTGCGATCAATTGGGATTCCTAGAACGGCGCCTGCGTCTCTCATGCTTGACTTTCCTTTACATCTTTCCCATGGAAATCATTGATGGCTTCATGATAGATTTTCATAAGCTGGTCGTAGTTGCGCTCGGCCGTATATTTCCGATCGAATTCTTCCCGAGCCTGTCGCCCCAACTGAGTCAGCTGCTCGGGATTTGAAATCAACTGCTGCGCTATTTTGGCAAGAGAGTCTGGATTGCCTGCTTCAAATTTTCGCCCGGTTTCTCGATCAATGACAAGCTCATCCAAACCACCTAGGCGCGATACCAGCACAGCGGTACCGCTAGCGTAAGCCTCAAGCAAGGCTAATGGAAACCCCTCGTAGCACTCGGATGGGATAATCTGAAAAGAGGCTTTCGATACTGCGGCCAGCACCTCATTTCGCGGTCGAAAACCGAAAAATTCGGCATTTATCTTGTCCCTGCTAAGCTTTTTTTCGAGTTCCTGACGTAATTCCCCGTCTCCGAATATTTTTAGTGCAAAATCGGGCAATTTTTTCCATGCTTCTAACAGCGTCGATATACCTTTCTCGGCGGTTAAGCGGCCGACAAAAACCGCATACCTCTCTTTTTCTCGAGAAAAAGCTGGCGGACTAGGCAGAAAATTTGGCTTGACTGCAATTCGGTATTCCGGGAGCCCTCCCTCTATAAAACGCGGAATGGAGAATTGGGTAAGTGCTATATAACGATTGACTTGTCTATGATAAACACCTTGGTGGCGGTTCTTTACTTGCATCCATGAAATCACTGAAGTGGCTGGCAATGAATTGCGATAACAGCGATGTATTAGTGCATTGATTACCCCGCCAGATAGACAATCCTCGCACGGCTTGCCCTTTCGCATGAGTAAGCCGTTGGCGCATACGAGCCGAAAATTATGGAGCGTTTGTACAACTGGAACTCCGCTGTCCTGACATGCGGCGTATACGCTAGGCGATAACTGCGGAAACGTATTGTGAAAATGCGCAACATCGGGTTTTGATTTCTGAATTGCTGTCACGACAGCGTCATAACTTGGGCGCGACCAAACAGTTTCATGCGAGAGGGAAATTTTACTTGCGAAACTCCTGTCCTCAATGTTGTCATTGAACCGCTCCAAAGATATGACGGTATTACCATGGTCTTCAAGCAGTGCGCGCTCATTACGAAAAACCACATCCTCACCACTAGGCGAACTCGAACGGTAAAAACAATGTGCCAATAAAATTTTCATATGCTACGACCGATGAACTTCCTTAATGGATAACCAAGACACGCTTCGATACCATCCGCGTATTTTTGAACCATGTTTTCCATCGTGTATTGTTTGCCAGCCTTAACCGTAGCCTCACGTGCTTTATCGTAACGCTCCTTATCGGCTAAAAGGTCTAATACAGATTGCGCGTAAGCATCTGGTGTAGGCTGCGGGAAGAATCCTGTTAGCCCCTCCTCAAGCATTGCTACCTCGGGCGAGTGGTACGTGCTACCCCCGGTCGTTACGATGGGAAGCCCCATGCAAAGCGCGTCAAGCACGATTAGGCCTAATAAGCCGGGATTCAAAATAAGGTGTGCCAACATAAAGTATGCGGCCTTTTCCACTCCAGATTTTGGCCCAACCGCAGCGGCCCACGGTCTCGTCCGTAATGCCTCATCAATAAATCCTGCCTCCGAACCGGAGCCTATAATGACTAGGCGGAAATGGGGGTTTTGCCGAAAAATTAAGTCCCCCGCGCTTATTAATAGGTCCAGACGTTTGTCAGAGTAGAGTGCGCCGCAATAAAGTCCTACCACCGTGTTTTTTTCTAACTTACATTGTTTTCGGATTGCTTCCAGCATCGATTCAGTGACGTCAACTACATTCCGCTGAAAGGCTGAATTATCGATTGCATTGCCAGTATTCGTTATCCTTTCCTCAGGAAATCCTGCAAACTTCAAAGCATTTACGGATTTTTGAGAGTAGCCAAACCACCAATCAGCTCTATTGGCCCATATATGGCGCCAACGTTCCCCCAAGCCGAGAAGCGAATGAGTTCGCGGACTAACACCATGCCCCCAGAAAGCCAATCGTTTTCCCGAAAGCCCGCGCGCAACTATAAAAGGATAGTTCGATAGAATACTATTTTCTTGGGTAATTATTACCAAATCTGCCTGCTCAAGTTGCTTATACGGCAATTTCTGCCAGCACAAATATCGTCCGCCTCCAATGGGGAAAAAGCGATTATGAATTCTGATCGCCCAGCCAAGTTCGCAATCATAATTGCGATTTCTCTCCGCCGGCCAAATGTCGCCATGAAAGTAAGTCAGGTAAATTCCTCGCTCCATGAGCTCCGCGCGCAACTGGTTTAAAAACGGAATGCGAAAAGGACTTAGTTGCACATTTACGATTGATACCTTTTTTCGTATCGTTTGTCCGGAGTCGAAAGGGAGCGTTGATATCAATTGTGCTTCCATTTTCAATCTTTTAAATTGATAATTTGCTGCAAGAACTCAGCGGTGCGCCGTGCGGCATTCTCGCAATCGTAGTCACGTACCTTGTTATATGCTCTCTGGCCCATTTCCTTGCGCTCAATATCATTCATATCCACCAGCCTTAAAGTTATTTTGACTGCTTCATCTGTATCCCGGGGATTGAAACGGTAACCAGTAACGCCATCATCCACCAAGTCACGCGTGGCATAAGCAAAAATCGAAGCGATAACCGGTAATTCAGCCGCCATCGCTTCTGCGATAACCGCCCCAAATGAGTCATTCAATGTGGGAAATACGGAAAAATCGGACAATGCCATGTATTGGGCCAAAGTCGGCGGCTCAAGGAATCCAAGAAAATGTACGTTTTTCCATCCTTTTTTGTGCACCAAGGTCTCATATTCTTTTCGCTGTGGCCCGCTACCTACGATTAGTAAACCTACATCAGGGCGCAGGGCAACCAACCGTTCGTAGATTCTGAAAAGCTCGGGGTATCCTTTAATTTCATCCAAACGCCCAACGACAATTATTAATGTTCCCGGATATTGTTTTCGCAAAGAAGTATACTTCGGCAGCACACGAAATTCTGAAGCGCTTTCGTGAAATGTCTCCACGTCGACTGGCATTACGATGACCCTTACTTTTTCTGGATCGGCACCAAATCGGACAAACGCATCCTTACTGTCACTTGATGAAGCAATTGAACCGTCTGCATGGCGTGATAGAGTTCGACGGATGAAACGCTTGACAGCAGACCTTCGTGAGCCGTCTTCCAATGTAAATTCGCACCAATTGACAAATTTCTTACCAAATATCTTGCAATAAATGAATGAGCCTACATTAGCTAACGAGAAGCCGCCCGTGCTGATAACCACGTCGGGCTTAATTCGCCACAGCACTGGGATCACGCCGTAATTTACGCTGACGGGAAATGGCCATCTGCTTCGAGGAATCGTGACGCCCGGCAATATTTTGTGGATGAAGTTTGGGCTATACTGGGTCAAATCCCATTCACGCATTTCTTTTGAATGGTGCATCATGCTCAATACGGTTACTTTCGTCGCAAAGCGGCACAGCTCTTCATAAAGCGTTATTCTATAAGGTGTAAGAGCCGTGATAATAATCGCAAGCTTCATGAGTAACTCCCTACCGATCCAAAAAAAATAATCTCTAAGTTCTCTGCCAGTATTGGCATGACCCAATTCCCCAAAAATTACGCATTAGGTCCGGATTTTTGGATGCTACCGAGCGGTCTTCGAGGCGAAATAACTGGCGCAAAAGAAGCCCCCTCTGCCAACTTATCACTCTGCTTTATTTTCGTCTCAAGCACACCAGTCTCGTACCACCTGTAGATCCTCGGGGAGACGCCAATGTATAAGAACGTGAATAACAACCAAAGCTGATTGGGTGCGGTGCCGAAAGTGGATTCGGACACGTTTTGGAGCAAAATGATGGCCAATAGCACTCCATAACTCGCAAATAGCCTAGGATTGAAAGGGGCAATCCTTACCAACCGAATCGCAGATGTGACTGCGAAAAATACTATAAAACCCAACGCGATTCTGCCGCCACGAACCATTAAGTCCAAATAACCATTGTGAAAATGGTAATATCTAATACTATATTTGGAAGGTAAAGACTGTAGCGCATCAAAACTCCAGCCTAACCAAGGCCGTTCATCAATTGCTGCATTGGCAATTGCCCAAAGTGATGCGCGACCCGTCAAATTTGAATCGCGACCGACAGATCCCAATACTCTGTTGGCCTCAAACAATTCTGGCTGAGTGGCATAAAAATATCCAAATATCCCAAAAATAATGGCTCCCGAATAGGCAATTTTCAAGCTTGCATTAATTGCGTTTCTACTGCGTGCAAACCAATATAAAAGGGGCACTCCAGCGACAACAATTGCTGATAACGCCATGGAGGTAACGCTCCCCGCGCCAACCAATAAAATGAATGAACCAGCAACCATCAAAATAATCAACAAACGCATCTGCGTTTTTTCTGCATAAAGCAAATAGCTTATGTTAGCCCACACGCAAATCATTACAGCGCCACCTAGCGAATTAGGATTCCAGGTTAAACCCATCCATCGATTAGTCAAAACATGGATATTGCGATCAGGAAAAAATACGGCCGTGATAAGGCAGGCGGGAATAAAAACATAGGAAAACATGCAAAATGCCCTAAGCAAAGACACTTCATACCCGCGGAACATCAGGAGCCACGCCACAGCTATTATGTAATGGCCGAGTAGATGGCCAGAGATAATTAGAGCCTTTGCAGGGTATGCCGCCCAGAGGGAAGACGAAAAAGCATAAATCAAGAAAAAAACATATGGCCAATGCCCATTCATCATGGAATAAAAGTCCACCCTTCTTAAATAGATTGCCCAGGCTGACAATAAATAGATGCCGCCGAAAACTACTAGTCGATATGTTTCAAAATCGATAAACATTCCCGACCCGCTCTCCGAGGGTTTAGAGAAACTAATGAAGTCCCCCATCAGGAGGCAAAGCAACGGAAACCCGACCTTGACCGATTCCCAGTAACTTACCTTCTGGCCTTTATTAATAGTATTGTCCACTTTTAGTTCTCGCCATATTCCTGGTAACGATAGGGAAACACCGACGACAGCTGTCCAACGTTGCTCGCAACTTTCTGAAAACACTTGATTCCCCAAGCTTTTCGAAAGGGCCACGAGACCAACGCGCCAATCAAGGCAATCACGACAAGCACGATTCGGTAGAAAAACCAGGGAACTTTCCTAAGCAAGCTCTTTGGCTTAACATAAATTTCTGCGAATATTTGGCCATGTCGAAAAGCGCGACGAATCAAAAAGCCCACTGAAAACCTTTCCGGAACCAATGTTTCTCTGGCCACCGCCTCATCACACCAAATCAACTTAGCGCCAGTCATCTGCATACGGCGAAAGAAATCTGTATCCTCCCCACCAGACAGTCCGTATTTAGGATTAAAAGGCGCACGCCGATCCGGGATTGAATCCGCCCGAATCAAGACATTTCCGGTGCCGCGCCCCGGAATCTCTGTCCCGGTTTTGTAGCGTTTCCATTCGAAAAATCTACCATTCACTAACCAAGAAGGAGCATTCTCTGGAACTTCACAAATTACTGGGCCAAACACCATGTCCGCCTGATATTTTTGCAAGGTGTCGTAGAGATGCGTCAGCCAATTCTCTTCTGCGTATTCATCGTCATCTATATACGCAATATATTCCCCATCCGCATTCGCGGCAGCCATATTTCGCGTGAGCGCGATGTTTTTCTTAGGCTGCATGAAATAACGAACAGGCTGGCCTGCCCTGGACGCATTTTGTACTACATCGACCGCACTTCCCGCGGGGTCGTTGTCTACAACAATTATGCCCACCGTCACGCCAATTGGAATTCTTTGGTTAGCTATGCTTTTGAGCAGCCGTCCTAACAATTGCGGTCGTTTGTATGACGCGATGCAAATATCAATATGCTGTGTTTTTTCTGACATTTTTGAATCCATAAATCAAAAACAATGTTAGCGCTAACTCGCCAATAATCATCGTAACCATACTGCCCGTAACTCCATAGGTCCTGATAAGTACTGCGCCAATGAGTAGCACCCCGATTGCACTCGCCGTGTTTGCGAGCGTAATTTCACGAAAGCGTTTGAATACCTGTAACAAAGTTGAGTAGTTGCTCCGTACTGCCTGTAACGCAAACAATATTCCCCATAAGAAAATCAAAGAACCGGTTTGGGTATATGACTTAGTCAATAACAATGGCGTGATCCAGTCCTTTGCAAGTAGCAAGACAACTACGTATACCACTACCATGCCCAACATCAACCATTTGACTCGGTTTGCCATGGTGACAATTTCCTGAGTTTTACCCTCATGAGCCATATACGACCAACGTGGAGTAAGAACGCGGGAAAACCCGACATAAACAAGCGTTAGAGGTGCCAGAAACAATCTGGCCGCGCTCGCCTCAGCTGTTTCAGCTGTATTTACCATTGCTGACAACAAATAAATATAGCTTTGGTCTTGTAACCAGGTGACCGACACCCCCGCCAATGCCCAGCGACCGTGCTGCCATGATTCCTGTAACGCTGGCCGTACGTCCGCTAATCTCACAGCCAGCACCTCGCGAGCCAATGATGCAGAAACAACGCCAACAACAAGAGAAGCTATCCCCATGATGACAAGCGCTGCGAGATTAATGGAGGGGATTTTCATTTGAATTGCTGCCCACAGCCCTGCAAATAGTAATGCAACAAAAGTCACATCCAGACCGAAGACAAGAATCGGGTTCAGTCGAAGAAAAAAGTAACTGCGGAAGAATTCGCGCAGAATCACTCCAAGAGTACTAATCGCAATCGCATAAGCCAGGGCTGAACCATTCGCGTCGCCGTTCCAGCCGAGAACCAACCCTATTAACACGATGAAAATTACAACTGGGACAAAGATTGCAAACTGTCCAATGGCCAATGCGCTGCAAAAGCGCCCCTGCTCACTTGTAGAACGTCCGGGCGCAAGCACGGCCATTTGGGTAGTGACTAAGGCATTTTGTACGCCGATCAGAAACCATATGATGGCGTACCCCAAAACATAGCTTCCATATTCTTCTTTGCTCGATTGTTTAATCAAAAAAACGCCAAGCACTAGATTTGCTGCGCTTAGCCAAGCCTGATCGAGCACACTGATAACAACGCTGGTGCGCATTCGCAGCGGTTTTCTAGGTTTGGCAACAACAACACTCACAGAAAAATTCCTGTATTGAGCTTTGAAGAAGGGGGCTGGAAGATATTGGCCTGCCGCTTGAAACTACCGACTTTCAAAACTAGAAGTTGGCAACAATACAGGCATCGCTTCTGATCTTGTAACGGTACATTAATTACAATTTTGTGGATTGAAACAGCATCACGGAGAATTCGAAACAATTGAATTTGGGGGGTCAATCGTCTTTTTCTAAATTGCAATTTTTGAATCAATACATTTGTGAATACATTTTTCATTGCGTGCGCTTTCATGCCCCAACCAAAACCCAGAATGATAATACCGCTCGTATAGGAACTTGATTCCATTCAATCACTCCAGTTACTGCGCACAGAAAATCAAGCCGCTATTTCGATATTTTCAGTCAATGGTTACCAGCGGAACAGTCTTGATTATTAGGAAAGGATTAACCATGTTCTTGTGCTCCTATTACCAGCATTACAAAGGATAAACCCCTTCATTTTGATATAGCCGAATTACACTGGTTCGCTAAAAGATTTTCCAACCGCAGGCGAAGTAACGATTTAATTCGATACCTTGCTTTTTTTGGTTAATGTTTAGGACCTTTCGACTGGATTACCGCCTCGACACACTGAGGGTTCTTGTAGCTATACAAGTAGTGCCGGAAAGTGCGTAGGCAATTACTAGTTGGTGAAATAGTAGCCCTTAATATTTCGGCTAAATTCATCCGCAGTCTAGGCTGTATTTGCCGATTTTTGAGGCCTCTGAAATAGTCCGCCTTTTTGCTTGTCGCGAGCCGCTTCTTCAACGAGCTTGGCATCCACAGTTGGACGTTGTACGGCATAGGCGTAAACGAGTACAGTGTCGCATAACAAATTAATCAAGCGCGGCGTGCCATTGGTTTGTGCATAAACAACGTCACAAGCAGCGTCATTAAATAATTCTGGATTAATGCAGCCAGCGTATAAAATTCGGTGCCGAATATAACCCCTCGTCTCTTCTTTGCTAAGCGGCCATAAGTGGTAGTCAACAGAAATTCGTTGTGCAAACTGCTCTAGTTCAGGACTGGTCAAAGTCTCACGTAACTGAGGCTGCCCTACCAGCACAACCTGCAAAACTTGGCTTTTATCAGCATTCACATTTGACAACATGCGTAATTCTTCTAACGTCTCTGGCGACATATTTTGGGCTTCATCGACGATTAGTACAGTGCGCCGATTGTTCGCATATTCATTGATCAAAAATTCCATAAAAGCCTGGAACATTTCCACTTTCTCTTTGCCTTTATAGTCAAGGCCGTAAGCGTACAAAATCCACTGTAACAGCTCTCCAAATGAACGATGTGTGTTGGATATCAAACCTACTGTGACATCCTTGTTCATGCGGTTCAGAATATGCCGGATAAGTGTCGTTTTTCCGGTCCCGATCTCGCCAGTAATTACATTAAATCCGGCCTGATTCATCATCCCGTACTCCAGCAAATCGAGCGCTGCCCGATGTTTGCTGCTGGGGTAAAGGAAGCTTGGGTCAGGAATAATGGAAAACGGCTTTTCCTTGAACCCGAAAAATGACTCGTACATCAAATGCTCCTAGGTCTTAACAAGCGTGCGAAAAGCCTCGGCGCTTGCTTTTTTCCGTAATACCCATACGAAGATTCCATTTGGTGTACTTTATTAAGCACTGTCCCGATCAATTTATTTTGCGGGAGCAAAGTAGCAGCTCTTTTAACAGCATCCCCTTGGGTTACGCCTTCCTCAACAACCATAATTGCTGCCTCCACCAAGGGAGCGAAAACTGACGCGTCAGCAACATTCAGCAATGGCGGCAGGTCGAAAATCACGTACCTTGACGGGTACCGGGTCTTAATTTCTTGCACCAATTTAGCCATTCGATGTGAACTTAACATCTCTGCAGAATTAGAAATTCTATTACCGGCTGGCAATATCACAAGCCTGGGAATGCTGGGGTGGATCAATAAATCGCTGAGGGCCATATCAGAGGTCAAAAAGTCCGCTAAACCGGGAACGTCTCCTAACCCCAGGAGACGATGAAGGCTCGGGTTGCGCAAGTCTGTATCGACCAAAAGTACCGTCTTATCAAGCTCCATTGCCATGCTAATAGCAAGATTCAGTGCAGTCAGAGATTTTCCTTCTCCTGGGCCCGGACTAGTAACGGCGAGAGTATTTGCACCCCGTTCACCCAATTTGCGCAGGACTTGGGTTCGCAATACTTTATAAACGTCGCTGTATGGATTTTGTTCCTGATCACTAATTATTCTATTTTGAACAAGACGTTTATGGGATGGACTAACTATTCGAGTTTGGGTATAAATAATTTCTGCTAACCTCGTTGCGACCGGCTTGATGGCAGCATTGAAATTACTGCCGCCATCAAGCCATGTCAGATCACTGCCTCTTTCTTTGCGGGCTCTATCCAGCGCTTCTTTAATTCGTTCCATTTTTCGGTTTCCTGTTTAGCCAATTTTTTGTAACAATACTAACCATGCCACGTCCAGCGGCATCCAAAACTGATGCAATAGAAGCATTATTGTCGAAATACACACTACTGCCACCAAAGCATTCATCAAGTACCCGAGGCGCGCGTTGTTTTGATCAGATGTATTTGGTATGTAGGGCACACTTGCCAATACAGGCACCGCGATTAAGCCGTTCAACGCATTACTTCCGCGTACTGCTTTATCAAGCGCTTCGGCAACGCCGCCATAGGCCACTCCCGCCCCCAATGAAAATAGGAGTCCAATCATCATTAGCAGTGGTCTGTTCGGGCGGTCCGCTCGTTCCGGGGCTTGTGGGGGTTCAATCAACGAAAACCTTTCTCCTTTGCGATCCTTTTCAAGCTCCTGTCCCACTTGGGCTTCCGCGAGCTTATTCTTTATCTCTTGATAACGCCGGACCGCATTTTCCCGATCGCGTGATAGGTCGAGGTACTCCCGCTCTACTTGCGGGGCTTGCTGTAAACGGGACTCATAATCAGCCATTCGTGCCTTTATCTGAGTTTGTTTGACCTTTAGCGCGCGTAATTCACTGTTGGCTGCCTCGAGTTGTGCCTGCATAGTAATGTAAGCTGGATTCTCCGGCCTCCTGGTTGGTTGCAGGTCTTGTTTAGGGGCGCGAGCAAGAGATGCTTCAGCTTGGGCAACCATACCTTTGAGTCGAATTACATCTGGGTGATCCTGTGTATATCTCTCCTGAGCAGCAACAAGGTCAGCACGCAGCTTAGTTAGCCTCTTAGCCTCCTCGACGCGATCGCCCGACGCGCCCGACTGCTCGAGCGCATCAATTTCATTTCGCATTTTGATTACGTCCGGATGCTCAGGAGAGTAGGAAGATGCGGCTGACACATATTGAGATCTAAGCGCTTTGAGTCTCTCATCTGTATCTAGAATACGTTCGCCCGTGTTAGACATGATGGGGGAGTTTGGCTTGATTTGCGCAAGCTGGCCTTCAAGATAGAATTTACGTTCATTTACGGTTGCAAGCTGCCGCTCTGACTCGGCCAAGTCGGTTTCTGCACGATCCCGCAATTGCAGATTAAGTTGAGATAATTCGGGTAATCGACCGACATTATTCTGCTTAAACTTAGCTAACCGTGACTCGATCGCGGATATTTGGTCGTTAAGTTTTTGCGCCTCTTCTTGCAGAAAAGTGGAAGTATCGGATGCTTTTTGCGTACGATTCTTCATATTTTCGTTTAAAAAAAGCGTGGTCAGTTGATTTGCCACGCGCTGCGCCTGCTCTGGCGATTCGCCATAGTATGACAAACTGAAGGCAATAGTCGAAGGTGTTTTAACACCACTTCTGCGATCAACAATATCGGCGCTGATCATATCCAGCTTGATATTCTTTCTCAGGCGTTCTATGAGTGCATCACTGGCATCTTGTTTGTTGTTTTTCTCGAAAAGATTAAATTCAGTAATGATTTGCCAAAGGTTGGCTCGCGTCATGACCTGTTGGCTGATAACTTGAATCCGTTGATCTGCGTAACTGTTAACTGTGGATTTGACAAGCTCAGAGGGAATTTCCTGCTCCTCAATCAGGATCGTTGCCATTGATTTGTAAACCGACGGCATGGACATGACAATAAGCGCGGATAAAACCGTCAGAATTGCCGTTGGAATCAAAATTTGCCATTTCCGGCGCTTTGCAATTTCTAAATAATCACTTAATTCTTTAGGGGTTGTGCCCATTCCAGATGCTCCTTCTACAGTACTTTTTGTTACGTTGCTTATTTTCGCTAATTAGCGCGAAACCGCCGTTTTATCCCAAACGTAAATGAAATTCAGATATACAGACTTGGCATCCGCTTTTGTATTTGCCGCGACATTCGACGTCGTCTGCGTACGTTGATAGACGACTCCGCCATCAATATTCCAATTTCTGGCAGGTTTCCAGCTGAGACTCGGCGAAACCCTGAAATACTTACTGCTTTTTTCAATTGCCCCACCTATGACGTCATTTTTGAAAGCGCTTGAAGAAATGCCGGCTGTAACGTAAGTGCTAATGCCACGCGACAAGTCTGCCCCAACGCGCGTGGTGCGTAACAAGGTGTTTTCTCCGCTTGGATTTATTTCCCTAGCAGCGGTAACTGATGCGTTTCCATACTCATTTCTCCACATGTACTTTGCAATAGCGGTTGGGCCGCTGTAAGTAGTCTTGCGTTCAAGGGTGGAATTCGTATTTCCTGTAGTATTTTCGTCAATCGAATAATACCCAACCCCCGCGCTCCAGCTTGATGACTCATCAATGGTTTGATTGTAGGTTGCGCTTAAAAACCCGCTCTTAAAAGTGCTGCGAGAAATACTAAGATTATCGGGAACCGTTATCAACTGCCAAAGCCTGGTATTGACTTCCAGCTCGTTTCGTTCGTCGAATTTATATCGTAAAGAGGGTAGCAATTCATTAGAACGATAATCAACTAAAACGGTGTTTCTTGCGTCTCTGAAACCTACGTCCTCATACCTATAGCCGAGGGCTAGTGCAAGACGTGCATCTAAATTGTAAGCATAGGTTGGATTCACGCTGACTCTAAGTCTTTGTCTGCGGTCCTCGGTCGCATTGCCGACATCCTGCAGCAGCGTAGCCAATGTTGAATCAAAGGAATTGTTTGAGAGCAGTCTAAACTCGCTTCGCTCACCTTTTTCAACCCAGTTGATATCGAAAAATGCATCGTTAGAATTCAACGCTTTATCATTATTAAATCGATTCGCGGCAATGCGCAATTTTCCTTTAACATTTCTTACTTCTGTTTCATGACCGAACTGTAATGCGGGTGAAACTGAAAATTCAATATTCGACTGAATTGGTTGTACTAATCTTGATTCATCGAGCAATCGAAAGTTGTCGCTGTAGTTTGTCGCGGCCGTTACCGACGGCTCGATGGACCACTCCGCAGCACTAGCTGGCAGCATTATTGCAATCCACGACAAAGCTAAAATCTCTGGCGACAGAATTCTCGCGGATTTTTCATTGATTCCCATAATATGTCCTCGGTTATTTTTCGAGCTTAAGGCACCATCACCACGTCGCCTCGCTTAAGCTGAATGTTCTGCGATAAATCGTTTCCACTTTGCACTTTTGCATATTCAAAAGGAATTGAAATTTCTTTGCCACCTTCCCTGCGAAGGATTTTGATCTTATTTTCAGCTGCATACGGGGTAAGCCCGCCTGCCATACTAAGTGCCTGCAATACATCCAAGTTTCGACCGGTCAAAAATTCACCCGGCCGATTTACTTTTCCGACTACGTAGATTTTATTACTTACAATCCTCAACACTGAGACAGAGACGACAGGGTTAGGAATATAGCGAGTGAGCTTTTGGGTGATTTCTTGTTGAATCTGCGCTGGCGTTTTGTCCAATGCTTGAAGCTCACCAACAAGCGGAAAAGAAATACCACCATCAGGGCGCACTAATACTTCTTTCTTCAGGGCGTCTTCCTTCCAAACGGAAATATCGAGAACGTCTTCGGGGCCGATCCGGTATTCATTGGCAGGGGGCGACACAACTTCTTTCGAAGCCGACGTCTTTTCCGTCGCACTTTGTGCGTGGGCTGCGGCAAATACCGAAAGGGCTAACGCTACGCAAAACAAAAAATTCCACACAATTTTTTTCATAGAAACCTTATATATCAATATGTTATTAATAACCATTCTTAGGTTAATAATCACGGATTTCCCGTCATGAAACTGTCGAGCTGCAGTGAAAATTCGAATTAGAGACATGTTGCCTAATCTTAGCCTAGCATTTTTCCAATAACTGATTGCGGGCAATCTACCGAACAAAAAAGTCTCTTGTTAACCGATTGTTTTTATTTATTTTTCTTGTTTTTTCGATTTTTCGCCGCGAAAGAACTGTAGCGATTACAAGAATATCGGGATTGGAGAAAATCACACTGGGTAAAAGACTGTATATCCGATAGGGATGAGTCTTGATTTTTCAGACAAACAGTCTAATGATAGCAATAAGTGTGACGTGAATCACACTTTACTCCATGCTGGCAGGGCGCGATTATCAGCTTCTGCCGTAAATATCGTTAAAACGAACGATGTCATCTTCTTCCAAATACGCGCCTGTTTGTATCTCAATGATTTGTAAAGGGATTTTTCCAGGGTTTTCCAGCCGGTGTTTGTGCGTTTTGGGAATATAGGTCGATTGATTTTCTTCCAGAAAGATCTCTTGGTCACCGTTGACAATACGCGCCGTACCGGCGATGACTACCCAGTGTTCCGCACGGT
>JBAVXA010000123.1:0-3588 GCA_049698095.1 Burkholderiales bacterium | reverse complement strand
TTTTCACTATTGTGCGGGTTACGCCGAGTTCGAACTATGAACTAGGTTACATTCGGGTGGTAGCAAAAAATGTTAACTGTTGCACAAAACCCGCGCCCGGCCGGGGCGCAGGCTATTTTTTTGCCGGATCCTGGCTCTGTGCGTCGACCACGGCCAGCGCGGTCATGTTGACGATTCGCCTCACGGTGGCCGTCGGCGTCAGGATGTGCGCCGGTTTGCCCATACCGAGCAGAATCGGCCCGACTGTCACCCCGTCACCCAAAACTTTCAATAAATTGAATGAGATATTCGCCGCGTCGAGGGTCGGCATGATCAGCAGATTGGCGCGCCCGGTCAGGCGTGAATTCGGGAACACCTGCGTGCGGATTTCTTCCGACATCGCCGCGTCGCCGTGCATTTCCCCTTCGACTTCAAGCTGTGGCGCAAGCTGGTTGATCAACACCAGCGCCTCGCGCATTTTCAGGGACGACGGCGTATCGACGCTGCCGAAGCTCGAGTGCGACAACAACGCGATTTTCGGCGTGATGCCGAAACGTTGCACTTCCCCAGCCGCGAGCAGTGTCATTTCGGCGATTTCCTGCGCCGTCGGGTCGGCGTTGATGTAAGTGTCGCAGACAAAAAACGTGCCCTTCGGGTGCAGCAGCATATTCATGGTTGCCGGCTTGTGCACGCCGGGTTCCAGTCCAAGCACGTCCTGAATGAACGACAGGTGAAGCTGATACTGGCCGACCGTGCCGCATATCATTGCGTCCGCTTCGCCCTGGCGAACCAGCAATGCGGCGATGAGCGAGGTGCGGCGGCGGGTTTCGCGCTTGGCGTATTCCGGCGAAATGCCGCGTCGCTGCATGATCTGGAAATAGATTTGCCAGTATTCCTTGTGCCTGCCGTCCGCTTCCGGGTTAATCAGATCGAAATCGACATCGGGCCGTATGCGCAGACCGAGTTTTTCCAGTCGCGCCGAGATCACGGCGGGTCGCGCGACGAGGATTGGGCGTGCGATTTTTTCATCGACGATCACCTGGGCAGCCTGTAACACGCGCAGATCCTCTCCCTCGGCAAACACCACGCGTCGGGGCGACTGTTTGGCGCGCGCGAACACCGGCTTCATGACGAGGCCGGAGTGATAAACGAACTCCGTCAGGCTGTCGATGTAGCTTCTCATGTCGCCGATCGGATTGCTCGCCACGCCGGACTCCATCGCCGCCTGCGCGACGGCGGGGGCGACTTTCACGATCAGACGCGGATCGAACGGCTTCGGGATCAGATAATTTGCGCCGAAACCACTTTCGCTCTCGCCGTAAGCCGCCGACACAATATCCGATTGCTCGGCGTGCGCGAGATCGGCGATTGCATGCACCGCGGCGAGCTTCATCGCTTCGTTTATCGTGGTGGCGCCGACATCCAGCGCACCGCGGAAAATGAACGGAAAGCACAACACGTTATTGACCTGATTCGGATAATCGGAGCGTCCGGTGGCGATCACTGCGTCGCTGCGCACCGCCTGAATTTCTTCCGGTAATATTTCCGGCGTCGGGTTTGCCAGCGCAAGAATAATCGGCTTCGCCGCCATGCGTTTGACCATCTCCGGTTTCAATACGCCGCCTGCCGACAGGCCGAGAAAAACATCCGCGCCCCCGATCACATCGCCGAGAGTGCGCGCGCTGATGTCCTTTGCGTAGCGTGCCTTGTTGTCGTCCATTTGCTCCTTGCGGCCGGTGTAAACCACGCCCGCAATGTCCGTGACGATAATGTTTTCCATTTTCACGCCGAGCGCTAGCAGCATGTCGAGACAGGCCAACGCGGCGGCGCCAGCACCCGAAGCTACTAGCTTGATTTCATTGATTTTTTTTCCAACGACGCGCAGGCCATTAACCACTGCTGCACCGACAATAATCGATGTGCCGTGCTGGTCGTCGTGGAACACCGGAATTTTCATCCGCTCGCGGCATTTTTTTTCAACATAAAAACATTCCGGCGCTTTGATGTCTTCGAGGTTGATGCCGCCGAAAGTCGGCTCGAGCGAGCAAATAATGTCCACCAGTTTGTCCGGGTCGAGTTCGTTTATTTCGATGTCGAACACGTCGATGCCGGCGAATTTTTTGAACAGTACCGCTTTGCCTTCCATCACCGGCTTGGCGGCGAGCGGTCCGATTTGCCCGAGGCCCAGCACAGCCGTGCCGTTGGTGATGACCGCAACCAGATTGCCGCGTGCGGTGAGGTTGCGCGCTTCAGCCGGGTTCGCCACGATGGCTTCGCACACAGCGGCGACGCCGGGCGTATAAGCCAACGCGAGGTCGCGTTGCGTGGCGAGATCTTTGGTCGCCGTCACTTCGATTTTGCCCGGCCTGGGCAGGCGATGGTATTCGAGGGCGTTTTTGTTCAGCTCGTCGAGCATGGTTTTATTCAAAATTTCTCTCTCAGTTTATTTTCTTTTGTCCCAGACGTAGCGAACCACTCTCTGCCAGCGGCTTTGCTTCTGCGCCAGCACATTGCGCGATTTCTCCGCTTGCCGGTCGCGCGCCGCGCTTTGCTTCACCAATTCATGCGCCTGGCGCAAGGTCAATCCGCCGGGGCCTTTCAGTATGTCGGGGTCATCTGGGTTCATGGATTCTACTGCCCAACACGGTGGAACATGCTGTATATGTTAAACTTTCGCAAACAAATTAGCGAGAATAAAAGCCATGTCCGGCAATACTTTAGGTAAACTTTTTTGCGTCACCTCGTTCGGCGAATCGCACGGGCCAGCGATAGGCTGCGTAGTCGACGGCTGTCCGCCGGGTATGAATTTAAGCGTGGAAGACATCCAGCACGAGCTCGACCGGCGCAAACCCGGCACCTCGCGCCACGTTACGCAACGGCGCGAATCCGACACAGTGGAAATTTTATCCGGCGTGTTTGAAGGCAAAACCACCGGCGCGCCGATTGCCTTACTCATCCGCAACGAAGACCAGAAAAGCAAAGATTACAGCAACATCGCCGAGACCTTCCGCCCCGGCCACGCCGACTACACCTATTGGCAAAAATACGGCATCCGCGATTATCGCGGCGGCGGGCGGGCGTCCGCGCGCGAGACGGCTGTGCGCGTCGCGGCAGGCGCGATTGCGAAAAAATGGTTAAGAGAAAAATACGGCGTCGAGATACGCGGCCATTTATCGCAACTCGGCGACATCAAAGTTCCGTTCAAAACCTGGGACGTGGTGAATGGCAATCCATTTTTCGTCGCCGATGACAGCGTCGTGCCGCAACTCGAAACTTACATGGACGCCATGCGCAAATCCGGCGATTCCTGTGGTGCAAAAATCAGCGTCGTCGCGAGCGGTGTGCCAGTCGGCTGGGGCGAGCCGGTGTATGACCGCCTCGACGCCGAAATTGCCTACGCCATGATGGGCATCAACGCCGTCAAAGGCGTCGAAATCGGCGCAGGCTTCGCCGCCGTCGAACAAAAAGGCACCGTTCACGGCGACGAAATGACCCCGCAAGGTTTTCTCACCAACCACGCCGGCGGCATCTTAGGCGGCATCTCCACCGGGCAAGACGTACTGGTGAATATCGCCATCAAACCGACATCGAGCATCCGCACACCCAGAC
>JBAVXA010000122.1:0-1598 GCA_049698095.1 Burkholderiales bacterium | reverse complement strand
GCGTGCGCGGCATGATGATGCTGACGGTGGAAACCGCCGAGCGCATGAAAGTCGCCGACCGACTCGATGCGCGCCAGAGCATTCTCGGCGGCGCGGAATACTTATTGATATTGCGCGAAACCGCCATCCCCGAGCGCATTCCCGAACCCGACCGAACCTGGCTCGCGCTGGCAGCTTATAACCAGGGATTGGGGCACATCGAAGACGCGCGTGTCCTTGCACAAACCCGGAAATTCAGCCCCGATGCGTGGCTCGACGTCAAACTCAATCTGCCGCTGATTTCCAGCCCGCGCCATTACAAAAAACTCAAGCACGGTTACGGTCGCGGCAGCGAAGCGGTGCATTTTGTCGAAAACATCAGGAATTATTACGACATTCTGCTCAGGCTGGAAAAACCTTACCAGCCCCTGTTGCAGGCAACGGATGACGCATCGAACTCGCCCGGGCGCAAGACCGACCCGCGCACCGCGGTGTTGACCGTCATCAAATCGATCAGGAATCTGTCCGATGCTGAAGCGTCTCCAGCCCGGGCAAGTACCGTCTCAATGCCGCTGGAAGACTGACGCTGCCATCGGCGTTCTGGTAATTTTCCAGCACCGCCACCAACGTCCGCCCCACCGCAAGGCCCGAACCGTTCAGCGTATGAACCAACTCCGGCTTGCCCTGTGCATTGCGAAAACGCGCCTGCATGCGCCGCGCCTGGAATGCCTCGTAATTGCTGCAGGATGAAATTTCGCGGTAAGCCTGCTGGCCGGGCAACCACACTTCGAGGTCATAGGTCTTCGCTGACGAAAAACCCATGTCCCCGGTACACAACAACATTTTGCGATACGGTAAATCCAGCTTTCGCAAAATCGCTTCAGCGTTGGCGGTGAGTTGCTCGTGCACTTTATAGGATTCATCCGGATGCACGATCTGAACAATTTCCACTTTGTCGAACTGGTGCTGACGGATCATGCCGCGCGTGTCTTTACCGTAGCTGCCCGCCTCGCTGCGGAAGCACGGCGTATGCGCGACGAATTTCAGCGGCAGGTTTTTCGCTTCGATGATGGTATCGCGCACCAGATTGGTCACCGGCACTTCAGCGGTGGAAATCAGGTAAAGGCCCTGTTTTTCCACCTTGAATAAATCTTCTTCGAATTTCTGCAGGCTGGTGACGCCCTGCACCGATTCCGCATTGACCAGATACGGCACATACACTTCGTTGTAGCCGTGTTCCTGCGTATGCACATCGAGCATGAACTGCGCGAGCGCGCGGTGCAAACGCGCGAGCGGGCCGTGCAAAACGGAAAAGCGCGCGCCGGACAGCTTTACTGCATTTTCAAAATCCAGCAGGCCGAGCTTCTCGCCGATTTCCACATGGTCTTTCGGCGCAAAACCGAACATGCGCGGCGTGCCCCAACGGCTGATTTCCTTGTTATGGGTTTCGTCTTTACCGACCGGCACCGATTCGTGCGGTGTGTTCGGCACAGTCATCAACATTGCATGGAGTTTGAGCTGAACCGATTCGAGCTGCTCCTCGGCTTTTTTCAGTTCATCCCCCAGCCCGGCAACTTCCTTCATGATGCCCGCGACATCTTCGCCTTTGCTTTTCGCCA
>JBAVXA010000121.1:0-22756 GCA_049698095.1 Burkholderiales bacterium | reverse complement strand
CTCCCAGGACGGGCAGAACAAATAATAGAATGGCTTTTTTCATGTGAAGCTCCTAAAAAATCAAGGTTCTGTTCAGCGTGGTAGCGCTATGTCCTAACTTTATTATCACGAGTGAATAATTCCCGCGATTTAGTGAAGTGAACTGTATCACATGAAAATAAAATGTAAAAACTTACCACGATAAAAAATTTAAATTTTTATTTTTTATAACATATTGTTTTAACGTGTTTTTATTTTATACTTCGGCTAACTTATTGAATTCAAATAACAAATAAATGGGATTTTTTCCCATTATTTGACCAAAAAAATCAAAACCATGGGAAGTCTGCGCTGCGGCGCCGAGCGTAATTTGTAATTTCAGGGAAGAAAAAAGATAGAATGACGCACTTTTTTGGTGCAAAAATGGCAGATGGAGGACAGCTTTATACTAAGACGGGCTTTCGAGAATGCAAGTGGCTGCGCCGCTGTGGACCACCAAGGCGTTCAAGGCGCGCTCTCAACTGCTCCGCCGGGCCCTTGCTGTGGCAGGATATAAAGGAGATACCGATCCAAATGGACTGAAATGTAATTGCTGAAAATCTACGCAAGCGCCATGGACTCTTGAGGCAAAGACTTCGGTCCATTATTGCAAAAAGTGAAACCCACCGTGCGCAACGCAAAATTCCAAAGCGACATTACTCGAACAAGAAAACGTAGCGTTCAACGTACCGTGGACTTTAGTCAGGCGAGTGGATGCAATAAGGCTGATCCTCATCGCCAAGGCTGGAATTGCTGTCATTCGGTGCTTCCGCGACTAATGCGCAAATTGAGGGGATGTGCGAAAGCACCATATGTAGATCCCGCATACGAGGCGCTTAATGGCGTCTGTTCAAGTTTGGATCGCTAATGACAAACTATTTTCCGGCTTAATCTTTAAGGATTCGGCCTGACAGTCGGCAAGACACCAGCGACGCTAGTAGCAACTACGCTGCAAGCCGGGTGACCCCAGCCGCTGGCACTTACACCGCCAGAAATATCGTAAACAATATTGTCTGGTCTCATCGCGTCACCAGAAACGCCGCCCGGCACATTATCGTAATTAAGCGCTGCCCGCGTTCGCCACCCAATATTGTGGTCTGCGCACGAACTGTCACCGCTGACACCAATGGCGCCGACCAGCTTGCCAGCCGCGTTGTATAAGGCCAAACCGCCGCCGAACACATTAACCCCCCCAATTTTGCTTCCCACCATCGGATCGTTGAACTGACCATAGTTTGATGACGGACCTTTGTATGCGACAGCTGTTTCGACTGGATTGCTGTGTTGCAATCCGTAAAGCGATCCACCTGGTTGAGTCGCGGAATAGAGGTTGGCCGTCGAAAGTGCCAAGCGCGGGAGACTGAAAGCATTAGCCGTATTGGCCTTTTGCGCCGAAATGACACGACTCCCCGGCCATTGGTCGCCTCTGGCAGTACCCGTAAACGCGACTGCACAGACTACTCCATCGCGATTAACAATGGTTCCCCACATATCCAGGTTGAAGCCTCCGTTAGCCTGGTTCCGTGCTGTAAACAGCGCGGATTGAAGCGCGACATGATTTGGCACCTGACCGCAATGCCCATCGCTTTGTGCAAGCGCTTGTGTGGAAGTGAAAACCAAACCGGTTGAGCCTATTAATAAAGCTAAAACAGAAATTTTTGGCACGTTCATTTTTTCCTCCTAATTCAATCGAAAAGAACCTTTTTGCAAATTGACGCCCGTCAATTCGAATTCCTTCCTGTACGCCGTGTTTTGACCAATTGGCGCTACTTAATTGAAATATAGACGCTATAAATCTCGAATATCGGCATTGTGGCTAGGCCCGATGGCCTGCTTATTGGTGCAACACATTTCCATTGGGCGGTATTGGCACAGGCACGGTCTCATTCATTTCTTGATTTAGATCAAGACTGGTTATAAAACAAGCGATATCATTGGTCTTCGTTAAAGCTCGCGGAGAATCAAATGAGACAGCAATCGACGGTTTCAATTGCATTGCATAACAGCATTTATCCGATGTTGTGTTTTATGGTTCTCATTGCGGGAGCGTTTCTGCTTTCTGGTGTAGCACAGGGAGCGGAAGTCGAGCCGGGCACTTATAAAGTGGTAAAGGGCAGGGTGGATCGGAATACCTATCTCGGCTGGAAACTGTTTCACACCACCTGTTTTACCTGCCATGGGCGCGACGCCACCGGCACGGAGATTGCGCCAAACCTGGTTGAGCGCATCAAAAATATTTCGCCGCGGGATTTCGCCACCAAGGTCATGACCAGCTACCGCATTATTGTGCCAACCGGCGACATGGCGAGTGGCGAATCAAGCGGCTACCGCGATGCCGTTATCGAGGAAGTAATGAGAAAACAGCGCGGCGAAAAAGGAACGGTCAGCATGCCCGCATGGGAATCGAACTCCAGGGTAAAACCGCATATTCTGGACCTCTACGCCTACCTTACCGCGCGTGCCGATGGCGCGCTGGGCCCGGGAAAACCCAAAGTCATCCCCGGTAAGTAGATTCCTTCGAAACCGCGTGCGTCACCTGCCGTGATTTTCGTGCGTCCTGTTGAGCCAAAATATCAACCAATCGATTGAAACCAGCCGCCAATTTTTTGCCCTGTGGCCCAGCGCTGAGCTGCAGCAAAAATTTGCTGAAACTGCGCAAATGCTTCATCTGCAGTACGGCGGCCGGCTGATTCCGGCGGTCAATATTCACCTTACCCTGGTATTCGTTGGCGCGGTCGAAAAATCGAGGATTCCGCGCCTTGTCGAAGCGGCGAATATGGTGAGGGTAAAGCCGTTTCAATTACGACTCGACCGGATTGGCTCATTCCATGGCAACAAAATCGCGTGGTTGGCGCCAACAGAAACGCCGCCGGAGTTAAGTCGGCTCGTTGAGAGCCTGCGTACTGCGCTTCGCCAGTCTGGCTTCAGTTTCGACGAAAAGCCATTTGTGCCGCATATCAGCCTGCTGCGTAAGTCGCGTTCGATTGGTCCCGGCGCTTTGAACCCGCCAATAGAATGGGCGGCGAGTGGGTTTGCATTAATCGAATCACATTCGGCAGCGGACGGAGTGCGCTATGAAGTTATCAAACGGTTTGGCGAGTAGCCATTTGCGCTTAACAGATTGACATTTGGCGTGGATGACATCCGGTCGTTTGATCGAAATCAATTCGTTCAGGATGTATTGCGTTATTTTAATGCCAAATCCGCTCCGCAGAGCGGGCGATTTAAAGGCGTTCAGGTGGGATTGGATTTGCTAACATGCCTTTGCAAATAAAAAAGCACGACAAGTTTCCGGCTGATAAAATCCGCGCGATGCATGGTTGCAGTTTCAGCGTTACCGCCGCTGATAATCAGCCAGTGTCTGCCGAGGCTGAATGTCTGGCCATCGAATCGAGAGCGTCGAGTTAAATGAAGTATTTTTTCGATTCAGCATTTAAGAAACCCGCATTGGCGCCCGCCAAAACACTTGGACATGCAGACGCGGCATGCTTTCATTGCGGTTTGCAATTTGATAGTGCAAACGCATTCCCGGTTGTATTCATGCTCGCCGAAAAGCCGACCTGTTGCCCCGGTTGCCAGGCTGCCGCGACGGCGATAATCAACGCGGGGCTCGGCGAATATTACGAACAACGGACGGCTGTCGCGGCGAAGCCCGCAGAACGACCGCAGCGCATGCTGGAACAGCTGGCGATGTTCGATCTGCCGGAAGTGCAGAACGCTTTTGTGCATCCCCTTGAAGAAAATCAGCGCGAGGCAAACCTTATCATCGAGGGCGTTACGTGCCCCGCCTGCGTCTGGCTGATCGAACGCCACCTGCGAACCGTAACCGGCGTTGTCGCTGCGGAAATCAATTACGCAAGCGAACGTGCCACGGTGCGCTGGGACAATAGCAGCGTTCGTCTGAGCAGCATATTGCGCGCGGTTTCTGACATCGGCTATACCGCCCATCCCTATAACAGTGATAAACAGGCGAGCGTACGCGATGCCGAGCGCAAGACGCTGTTGTGGCAAATATTTGTTGCAGGCTTTGCCATGATGCAGGTGATGATGTACGCCTTACCGGTTTACCTGGCGGGCGAGGGAGAAATGACGCCCGACATATCGCAGCTGATGCGCTGGGCGTCGCTGATACTGACCACGCCTGTCGTGTTCTATTCGGCGGCACCGTTCTTCCGCGGTGCCGCGAGGGACTTGCGCCTCCGGCGGCTGGGTATGGATGTTCCAGTGGCAATTGCCATCGCGGTAGCCTATGGCGCAAGTTGCTGGGCTACGCTGAATAGCAATGGCGAAGTCTATTTTGATTCGGTCGCGATGTTCGTTTTTTTCCTGTTGGGTGGTCGCTATCTGGAACGCCTTGCACGAACCCGGGCGGCCGAGTCGGCAGAAAGACTGGTCAAATTCAGACCGGCGATTGCGCGCGTTCTGGCTGATTACCCTGCCGACATGGACGAGAAAACCCTTGCGGCGAATTCGTTAAATCGAGGGGATATGGTCAGAATCCTTCCCGGCGATATGGTTCCTGCCGACGGCGTAGTCGTCGACGGGATGAGCAGCGTCGATGAGGCCATGCTCACCGGCGAATCGTTTCCCGTGAATAAACAGCCAGGTGACGCGTTGACGGGCGGGACCATGAATCAAACCGGCCCGATGATCATGCGAGTCAGCCAGGCCGGAGCAGCATCGCGGCTGGCGGCAATTGAGCGCCTGTTAGAGAGGGCTTTGGCACATCGGCCGGCGATCGCACTGCAAACGGAGCGCGTGGCCGGCTGGTTTGTCGGCTTGATTTTGCTGACAGCCACCGCTGCCGGAATTGCATGGTTGTCGATTGACGATCAACGTGCACTGTGGATTGCAGTATCGGTATTGGCAGTAACGTGCCCCTGTGCGCTCTCGCTGGCGACACCGGTCGCTCTGACGGTCGCCACAGGGCGCCTCGCAAATAACGGCATGCTGACGATACGCGCCAATGCGATCGAAACTTTTTCACGCATCACCCATGTGGTGTTTGACAAGACCGGCACGCTCACGCTTGGACTCTTGTCATTGCAAGAAACGCTACCCCTGTCGAATTTGCCTCCGGCTCGCTGCCTCCATATTGCATGCGCGCTTGAGCAGGCATCCGAACATCCAATTGCCCATGCCCTCATGGCTGCCGCCCGGCAAACTGGAGAAAAGATTTTCCCCGTCGCGGACGGCTTGCGAAATTTTCCTGGCGGCGGCGTTGAAGGTCTGGTCGGCGGCAAGCGCTACCGTCTGGGTAGCGTGCAGCATGTCGCGCAACTGAGCCGGCAAATAGTCCCGGCAATCGAGCTTGACAGGTTTAACCTGGGGGCAGCATCAGTCGTCGTGCTCGGCGATGAAACGGGTTTTGTCGCCGCTTTTTTGCTTACCGATGAATTGCGGACGGAAGCACGGCTTGCAGTAACGCAGCTGCAGAAAATGGGAAAGCAAGTGTGGCTGTTGAGCGGCGATTCGGAGGGACCGGTGGCGCGCGCTGCCCGCCAACTGGGGATCGATCATTTTCTTGCCCGGCAGACCCCGGCGCAAAAAATGGAAGCAGTCAAGCAACTGCAGTCAAGCGGCGCGGTCGTTGCGATGGTCGGAGATGGCGTGAACGATGCACCGGTGCTTGGCCAGGCGCAAGTCTCGATCGCCATGGGCGCCGCCAGCGACCTGACGCAATCGGCAGCAGACATGGTGTTATTGACGCCGGACTTGAGCATCATTCCCGACACGTTGCGGCTTACCCAAAAAACCTTATTGATTATCAAGCAGAATCTGGCATGGGCGCTGGCATATAACGTAATCGCGCTGCCGCTCGCCGTCGCCGGATTCGTTACCCCCTGGATGGCAGGTCTCGGCATGTCATTGAGCTCGCTGGTTGTCGTGTGGAACGCTCTTCGGCTGGGCGCGGCACCCGGCGAAAAAATTCCCCGAGCGGGGCGTTTTTCCACCGCGGAACCAGCGCGGAACATGGAGTCGTAGGCGAAATGGATATTTTGTATTTGCTGATTCCCATGAGCATTGTGCTGGTGTTCCTGATAGGGTTTTTGTTCTGGTGGTCGGTAAAAAGCGGGCAATTCGACGATCTGGAAGGGCCGGCACATCGAATCCTGCAGGACAATGACAGCGCCGAAAACAATCAAAAGAATTGATCTGAATCAAATTCCGGGTTTTGTTGTTGATTATTATTGGAAAAATATTCGGAACAGGAAAGGGAGTCCATGAACAACACCTATAATTACACGGTCGTTCGCCAATTCGCTCTGGCAACGGTGCTATGGGGAATTGTCGGCATGACGGTGGGGGTGCTGATTGCAGCCCAGCTTATCTGGCCTGACCTGACGTTCGGTATTCCCTGGCTGTCCTATGGACGGCTGCGCCCGCTGCATACCAACGCGGTAATTTTCGCCTTCGGCGGCTCTGCGCTGTTTGCCACATCATATTACGTGGTCCAGCGCACCTGTCAGGCGCGGCTGTTTTCCGACAAACTCGCCGCATTCACTTTCTGGGGCTGGCAGTTGGTTATCGTGCTGGCAGCCGTTACCCTGCCGATGGGAATCACTTCATCCAAAGAATACGCGGAATTGGAGTGGCCAATCGATATTTTGATCGCCGTGGTCTGGGTGGTCTATGCGATCGTATTTTTCGGTACGATATTCAAACGCCGCACGCCGCACATTTATGTGGCGAACTGGTTTTTCGGCGCTTACATTTTAACTGTCGCGATTTTACATATCGTCAACAGCGCGGCCATTCCCGTCAGCATGTGGAAATCCTATTCGGCGTACGCCGGCGTGCAGGACGCCATGGTGCAATGGTGGTACGGCCATAACGCCGTTGGCTTTTTCCTCACGGCCGGTTTTCTCGGCATGATGTATTACTTCATTCCCAAGCAGGCGGAACGTCCGATCTATTCATACCGCCTGTCGGTGGTGCATTTCTGGGCCCTGATCTTTACCTATATGTGGGCGGGACCGCATCACCTGCATTACACTGCGTTGCCCGATTGGACCCAATCCATAGGCATGGTTTTTTCACTGATTCTGCTGGCGCCGAGCTGGGGCGGCATGATCAACGGAATCATGACCTTGTCCGGCGCATGGCATAAACTCCGGACGGATCCAATCCTGAAATTCCTCATCACGTCACTGTCGTTTTACGGCATGTCGACGTTCGAGGGCCCGATGATGTCCATCAAGACGGTCAACGCGCTATCGCATTACACCGACTGGACAGTGGGGCATGTGCACTCCGGTGCGCTTGGCTGGGTGGCAATGGTGTCGATCGGTTCGCTCTATTACCTTATACCGCGCCTGTACGGAAAAAATCAGATGTACAGCATTAAAGCGATTAATCTGCATTTCTGGCTGTCGACGCTGGGCGTGGTGTTATACATTTCGTCGATGTGGATCGCCGGCGTCATGCAAGGACTGATGTGGCGCGCAGTCAACGTCGACGGCACGCTCACCTACAGCTTTGTCGAAAGCGTGAAATCCACTTACCCATTTTACGTAATCCGCCTGATGGGAGGCGCGACGTTCCTGGCCGGGATGTTCATTCTGGTGTGGAACGTGTGGAAGACGGTGGCGGGCGGCAAGACCGCCGACGCGCCGATTCCGCAAGTCGCCGCTGCGCACGCTTAAGGAGCGATTTATATGAAATTCAGCCACGAAACGATTGAAAAAAACCTTGGGCTCATGATCCTGTTGATTGTGCTGGTTGTGAGCGTCGCCGGGCTGGTGGAAATTATTCCGCTGTTCTTTCAACGCTCCACCACCGAACCGGTTGCCGGCCTCAAGCCCTATAGCGCGCTGCAATTATCTGGCCGGGATATATACGTACGTGAAGGATGCTATAACTGCCATTCGCAAATGATCCGCCCATTCCGTGCCGAGACGGAACGCTACGGGCATTATTCCGTGGCAGGCGAATTCGTTTATGACCGGCCGTTCCAATGGGGCAGCAAGCGCACCGGACCCGACCTGCATCGCGTCGGCGGACGCTACTCGGATGAATGGCATCGTCTGCATTTGAATAATCCGCGTGACCTGGTGCCGGAGTCGAACATGCCTGCTTATCCGTGGCTGGAAAAAACCACACTCGATACGGCCATCATTGAAACCAAGTTGCGGACCTTGCGCACCTTGGGCGCGCCTTACAGCGATGCCGAAATTGCCGGTGCCAAAGCCGAGCTTTCCGGCAAAACCGAACTTGACGCCATGGTGGCATATCTACAGGTGCTTGGCACTGCTCTGAAAAATACGAGGTGAATATGGACATGAATATCGTTCGCTCGGTTGTAACAGTCGTTTCCTTCCTGGCATTTCTGGCGATTTTATTCTGGGCGCTGGCGCCAAAACGCAAGGCATCGTTTGACGAAGCTGCGAGGTTGCCGTTTGCCGATGGCGATGAGTCCGATGTCGAAATAAAGGAGCGGTCATGAGCGACTTTGTCAGCCAATATTGGAGCTGGTTTGTCGCCAGCGTGACCTTGGTCAGCATCATCGCTTGCGCGGTTTTGCTCAAACTCATGAGCACACGTCGCCCTGGTCCGAAGAATCAGGTAATGACCCATAGCTGGGATGGCGACCTGGTCGAATACAATAACCCGATGCCGAGTTGGTGGATCGGTTTGTTCTATATCACCATTGTGTTTGGCCTCGGGTATCTGGTGGTATACCCGGGCTTGGGAAGCTATGCAGGAATGTTCGGCTGGACGTCCAACGGCGAATACGTTGCCGAGGAAAATCAGGCGACTGCCGTGTACGGCCCGATATTCGATAAATATGTGAAGCAGGATCTTATGGTCGTCGCGGCTGATTCCAAAGCCCGCGCCATGGGCGAACGACTATTCCTGACCCACTGCGCGACATGCCACGGATCGGACGCAGGTGGCGGCAAGGGATTCCCCAATTTACGCGATCAGGATTGGCTTTATGGCGGCGATCCGCAAATCATCCAGACCAGCATCGCTGCCGGACGCAACGGTGTTATGCCGGCATTCGGTTCGATCCTTGGCGGACAGGGCGTAAGCGATGTAACGTACTATGTGCTCTCCCTGTCTGGCTTCCCTGCCAACAGCTTTCAGATGCTGAACGGCAAAAAGATATACGCCAATAGCTGCGCAGCTTGCCATGGCGCCGAAGGCAAAGGAAATCCGGCCATCGGTTCGCCGAATCTGAGCGACAAGATCTGGCTATACGGCGGCTCACCGGATACCGTAATGGAAACCATTTCAAAAGGCCGCAATAACCATATGCCTGCGCACAAGGATATTATCAACGAAGCGAAAATCCATTTGCTCGCTGCGTATGTGTGGGGATTGTCCAATTCCGATTCAATCAAAACCAGCGCTGCAGCAAAATAGCTCGATGGCCTCCTCAAGGGTTGTGCATAAAATATTCCCCGCAAACCCGGAGCAAGCGCCAGGCAACGAAGAATCGCTGTTTGAAATCCGCCAGAAGATTTACCCGCGGGCGGTGACCGGCTCATTCGCCACTGCCAGGGTAGTCATGGTACTGCTGACGCAATTGCTTTATTACGGCTTGCCTTGGCTGGAGTGGAACGGACGTCAGGCGGTGCTGTTTGATCTTGTATCGCGCAAGTTTTTCATTTTTGGCCTGGTATTCTGGCCGCAGGATTTTATTTACCTGACTGTATTACTGGTCATTTCGGCACTATCGCTGTTTCTGTTCACTGCCGTTGCAGGCCGATTATGGTGCGGCTACGCCTGTCCGCAGACGGTGTATACGGAAATATTCCTCTGGATCGAGCGAAAAATAGAAGGTAGCAGCGCGCAACAGAAAAAGCGCGACCAGTCCGGTTGGACGGCAAACAAGATCGCCGTCAAAAGCGCGAAACACGGCATCTGGATTGCCTTCGCGCTGTGGACCGGATTCACGCTGGTTGGCTATTTCACGCCTATTAAAACCCTTGCCGCGGAAGTGCTGACATTAACCCTCGGACCATGGGAAACCTTCTGGGTCCTGTTTTACGGGTTTGCCACTTACGGCAACGCCGGCTTCATGCGCGAGCAGGTGTGTAAATACATGTGTCCTTACGCGCGCTTTCAGGGAGTTATGTTCGACCCTGATACCTTGACGGTCACCTACGATAATAAACGCGGAGAACCTCGCGGTGCCAGGTCGCGCAAAACCGACCAGAAAGCCGTCGGCTTGGGTGATTGCGTCGATTGCGGAATCTGCGTCCAGGTATGCCCGACCGGCATCGACATCCGAAAAGGCTTGCAGATTGAATGCATCGGCTGCGCCGCATGCATCGACGGCTGCGATAAAGTGATGGATAAAATGGGTTACCCGAAGGGATTGATCCGTTATGCAACCGAGCATAGCGTCGCCCAGGGTTACGGGTGGAACGCCATCCTGGCAAAAATATTCCGCCCCCGCGTATTGATTTACACGGCAATATTATGGAGCATTATCGCAGCAGCAGCGTTGGCGCTGTATCAACGTGCGCCGGTAAAAGTCGACGTCATCCGCGATCGCGGCACCATTTCGCGTGAGGTTGAAGGCGGCAAAATAGAGAACGTGTATCGTCTGCAGATCATGAATGTCCAGGAAAAATCACAACGCCTCAAGATCAGCGTGCCGCCGGTCGGGCCATTGCGGGACATTGAGGTGATCACCGGCGCACCGTTGGAAGTCGCCGCGACCGAGACGCGCATGGTCCCGCTGCGTTTGCGGGCGCAGGTGGACGGAGCGTTTCGCGGCTCGACGCCCATCACGTTCGTAATTGAAGGCACTGAAGAGGTAAAAGAGTTTTCATTGCATGAAAAGTCCTCTTTTATCGTTAGGTAATTAAATCAATTTAATCAAATAGTCACTAGAAAGCAATGATGATCAGAAACGCACCTCATTCCAAGCCGTGGTATCGCGAACCGTGGCCATGGCTGCTCATGGCGGGCCCCGCACTGGTGATAGTCGCCGGTGTCTATACGACGTGGCTGGCAATCCAAAGCGACGACGGCCTGGTCTCGGACGACTATTACAAGCAGGGACTCGCGATTAATCGAACCATCAAGCGCAATGAAGTGGCGACGAACGGGCAGTACCATGCGCGCATTTCCTTCGACCAGAATACCAACTTTGTACGCGCCGACGTTTCTGCCATCGCCGGATTGCCGCCGGAATTGAAAGTCACCTTGGTAAACGCCACCCGTGCCACGCGCGATCGTACGCTGCTGCTGAGGCGAAGCGGCGACGGTGTATATATTGGCGAATTGCCCGCGATTCAGCCTGGCCGGTGGCGCGTGTCGCTGGAAGATCTGGCAGGCAGCTGGCGTCTCAGCGGCGAATGGCCGGCAAGCACGAAGGGAAGTTTTGATCTCGACGCAGGAACAAGTTAACCGTCCGTGCCTGAAAATCCCTGCCATGCAATCCGCTTGATTAAGATCAATACGCGTTAGCCTGCCTCAGGCACTATGATCACTGGATTTCACTCTTTCGCAAAGGAGCCATATTATGACTATTAATGAAGGGAATACCGACCGGACGCTGCGCATCGTTGCCGGCATCGTCCTGCTTGCATTAACGTTTTTTCTCGAAGGCAATCTGCGATGGCTCGGGCTGATTGGCCTCGTGCCCCTGGCAACGGGCATCCTCGGCAATTGCCCGGTGTATTCCTTGCTCGGCATGAATACCTGCCCGGCGAAAAAAGCCTGAGCGCATGTTTTGAGCGAACTCGGCCTGCTGTCCGTTTTTTTTGCCGGTTTGCTTGGAGGCGTGCATTGTGCGGGGATGTGCGGCGGTATCGTCAGCGCATTATCGCTGCAGCCTGGGGGAACCATCCGGCGAAACGGAGTAAACGTCGCGTCCGGTTTCTCGCTTCACCTTGCCTATAACAGCGGACGTATCGCCAGCTACGCCTTCGCCGGAGCGCTTGCGGGCATGGCGGGCAGCGGCAGTATTGCGCTGGCCGGGTCGTTCCCCGCCAGACAGGTGCTGTACGTTGCAGCGAATGTCATGCTGCTGGTGCTGGGTTTATATCTGGCGGGTGCATGGCGCGGTTTATTGCAACTGGAACGGGTTGGTACCGTGGTGTGGAAGCAGGTGCAGCCGCTGACGAAAAATTTCCTGCCGGTCAACAATGCGCCTCGCGCGTTCATGCTCGGCACGCTCTGGGGCTGGATCCCGTGCGGCTTGGTATACAGTATGCTGATCGTGGCGCTGGCAAGCGGCTCAATGCAGAACGGCGCGCTGGTTATGCTGGCATTCGGACTCGGCACGCTGCCTAATCTGCTCGCGGTAGGCGTGATGGCGGCCCGCATGCGCGCGCTGATACGCTATCCGGCAGTGCGTATCGGCGCCGGAATAATGGTGGCTGGGTTCGGCGTGATCGGCCTGATACGTGCGGAACAAATGTCTGTCATTTCGCTGATTGCGCAGATGTGCAAGAATCTATTGTTTCCCGGACCGTAGCCCGGCAGGCATTTTTCAGGAGTAATCTTCATGGCAAAACTGACGCAAAAAGAGCAGGAAAAATTACGTCATCTCCTCGACAGCAAAGAAGCGCTGATTCGCGAAGAGATCGCCCAGCGGCAGGAAAATGCAGCGGCAGAGCGCGGCGCCCGCGCATCAACCGAGGGCAATATGGATCAGGCGGACCAGGCCAGCGCCGACTCGATTACCGATACGCATATCGCCATGATGAACCATTACGAACAGGAGCTGCAGGATATCGACGCGGCGAGGGTGCGTTTGGAAAGCGGTTTTTATGGCGATTGTACTGACTGCGGTGACGACATCGGAATGGATCGGCTGACCGCATACCCGACGGCGAAGCGTTGTATTGTCTGCCAGAGCCAGCGCGAAAAAACCTTTTCCAGCGATGCAGCATGATTGGCTGCTGGAAGGAACAAAAGGCCGCTAAGTTTTTTTGCCCGGCTTGCGCTAGAAATTCATCGCGCACCACAGAATTGGCGCAGACACCGAACAGGGCAGTTTATTAACCGATTATCCGGTCATTACGCAGGTAGTTGGCGCGCCACCATCTCGACTACGCTGTCGATTTTGGTCGGCCATTTATCAGCTTCGGCTCCCGCCATAAAGTTCAGCCGGCAACTGGCGCACGACACCACCACGGTTTCTGCACCGGTGTTGTCAATTTGCTCGCGCTTGATTTCCCAAGCTTTGTGGCGCAATCGTTCCGCGCGATTAATCAGGAAGGCGCCAGCCCCGCCGCCGCAGCACCAGTTTTTTTCGGCAGTCGGAGTGGTTTCAATCAATTCGACGCCCAGCGCTTTGAGCGCCGCGCGCGGCTCCTCCATCACGCCGCCATGGCGGGCGAGCTTGCACGCATCGTGGTAGGTAATCCTGCGGCTCGAGTCGCCCGGCAGGACTTTGAGCCGTCCGCTGGTGATTTCGCGCCCGACATATTCCGATACTGCGAATACCTCAAACGGCAGCGGCTCTCCGCTGTCGAGGCGACCTTCCCAGCGTAATGCCGGGTAAGCGTGACCGCATTCAGGCAAAATGACTGTTTTTGCGCCAATCGCCAGGGCCTCGTCGATAAGGCGCTTGCTGGCAGCTTTCTGCAACGCTTCACTCCCCGACAGCAAGCCAAAATTTGCCGCTTCGAATCCAGCACTACGCATGGTCCAACTGACACCCAGATGATTTAGAATGCGCGCCGTCGCGGCAAGCGCATCCTGATACAACAGCACGTCGATCACGGTAGAGACCAGCATGATGTCGGCCTTTGGCAGGTCCAGCGGAATGACGGTGCCCTGCGCCCGCAATGCGTCGAGCGTCTGGTTCAATTGAGCCGGCCCGACGCCGAAGACCGTGCCTCGTCCAGCCTGTTCCTGGGCGACTGCCATGAGCTCCAGCGGCGCCATGCCTGCCTCGAACAGCGCTTCCCGCATGACATTCACGCCGCGTGCAATATTGACCCCCATTGGGCAGATCATGCTGCAGCGGCCGCATTCCGTGCAGGAGTCGTAGACTAATTCCTGCCATTCCTCCAGTTCGGCGACGGTAATATCCGCTGTGAACAGTCGTTTCAGCGGCGCAAAGGCCGAGGTCTCGCGCGCGTGCACCCGGCGCAGCAAATCCAATTTACGGCTCGGACTATACCTGGCGTCCTGCGTGCCTTGGTAAAAATGGCAGGCTTCGGAGCAGTATCCGCAGTTGACGCAGGCTTCGAGGTCAAGCGCCAGGCCGCGGTCGGTCTTGGCGCGCATCACGGTCTTGGCACGCGTCAAGCGCTCGGCGTCGGTCAATTCAGGCGGTTGCGCCATTTCGGGCAGGTGATGTATCGCCTCGACGAAGCCGCGAAAAATATCCATATTGATCATGAACGCACCCCGCGACGGCCAAAGAAGGTGGCCAGCTGCATGCGAGCGGGCAATACCAGAAAGGCATGCATCAGCTTGCCGAACGGAAACCATACCAGCAGCAACTCAAGCGACAGCAGATGCACCGCCAGCGGACCGCGGTAAAGTACATGATCGCGCGCCAGAATCATGGCCGATGAATCGGTGACCAGCGCCATTCCAGTGACCAGCGGGAGAAAAGTAATCGTCCAGGTGATCCAGTCGTCGGCCTTGGATATTTTTTTCAGCACATCATTGGTGAGGCGAAACATGAGTGCCATCAGCAGCGAAATGATCGTGACGGCCGCAGACAGGTACATCACCGCATCAGGAAAGGCCGGCCACGACAACCCGGTAAGCCGCCGGACAAACGCGATGTGCGGCGCGTAGCCGAAAAAAACGACGGCAAGCCCGATGTGAAACAAATACGGATTCAGCGTAACCAGCGTGGCGCTGGGGTGAAAGCTGCCGCTGGGTATCATGCGCCCAACCGCCGCACCAAGCGCGGCGCCGGTGCCAAACGCCTGCCTCGCCGGCGCCGCAGCCGCGTGCGAGGTCGGCATGCGCCAAAGGGAAAACAGCCGCCACGCGATGCCGGCGACGAATATGAAAATCGCCCCGGTCAGCAACGGACCGCGCGCCAAGTCGAGTAAGTCCATACGATGGCCCTTCATCAAACGATCAATAAAAATTTACTTTAGCGATGTTTTCACGGCAGACAATTGATCAATATCAAGCTTCAGCCGAATACTCAGGCGACATTTTTCGATCCGGCGCATAAAATTAAAAACTGCTGGGAGGTTTCCTGCTTGGCGGGCCATCACCGAGGTGCTAGGAGAATGCCAGGCGAATACGGGCGTCGGGCAGTTTACCGCGCCGTGTGCGTGAGTGAATGGAATAGCGCGGCCGCGTGCCGCGCGATAATGGATTCTTCGTTGGTGGGGATTATCCACGCCTCGATTGCACTTTGCGCGGTGCTGATCTTTTGCGCCTTGCTGCCGTTGGCAGATTGATTCGCGGCGGCATCGATGCGTGTTCCCAGCCAGGCAGCGGCCTCGCCCACGCGTCGACGCACCTCGATATCGTGCTCGCCGATCCCGCCGGTGAAAACAAGTCCGTCAAGGCCGCCCAGCGCAGCGGCCATCGATCCCAATTCACGACCGATGCGGTAGACGAACAAATCGATGGCTTCGCGCGCATGCGGATCGCTGCTCTCGCGCAGGATGCGCATGTCGGCGCTGATGCCGGAGACGCCGAGCAGACCCGATTGGCGGTAGAGCAGGTCGGTCAGTTTTTCCATTGAATAATTCTTTTCCTGAACCAAATACAGCAGCACGCCGGGATCGATATTGCCGCAACGCGTACCCATCATCAGGCCGTCCAGCGCCGTGAATCCCATGCTGCTGGCAATGCTTTTGCCGGCATGCATGGCACACATGCTCGCGCCGTTGCCGAGATGCATGACGACAATGCGGCCTGAGGCGCGCGAACCGAGATGATCGGGCAAAACCGACGCGATATGTTCGTAGGATAAGCCGTGAAAGCCGTAACGCCTGACCCCGGCGGCGGTAAGTTCGCGCGGCAAGGCAAAATTTCGCACTAAATCGCCTTGGCTGGAATGAAACGACGTGTCGAAACACGCGACCTGGGGTAAAGAGGGGAGCAGGTTCTGCAGCGCGCGAATTGCCGCGAGGTTGTGCGGCTGATGCAATGGCGCCAGCGGCGCCAGCGCCGTCAATGCCTGCATGACCGATGCATCGACGAGTTGCGGTTTGGCGAACTGCTCGCCGCCATGCACTACGCGATGGCCTGCGGCGACGAGCTTGACCGCGCGCTGCGTGAGCAACCAGTCCAGCAAATAAGCCAGCGCGGCTTGGTGGTCGTGGACCTGCGCAACGGGCACATCCGCCAGCACGGCCCCATGCACATCCTGCGCGACAAAATGTGCCGGCGTGCTCGTCGCGCCGAGGCCATCGATTTCGCCGCGCAGGGACAGCGCAGGCGCAAGAGCGGCAGAGAATAACGCGAACTTGATGCTCGACGATCCGGCGTTAATGGTGAGCAATGACGGCTCGCTCATGGCCGCGTAAATCCAAGTCGTAGATCGGTCGGCGTGTCTGGCATCAAAACATGTTTCCGGCGAGATTCGACTTAACGCAGGCTGTCGCGCACGCGCTCGAGGCGCGCGCGCACTTCTTTGCCCAGCTCATGCACCTCGGGCTTGTTCACCAGTTTCAGCACTTCCGCCGGATCCATGAAGCCGACGGTCGTTTTGCCGTCAGCCTCGCCACGCACGACGACATTGCAAGGCAGCAGTAAACCGATATCGGGATCTGCGCTGAGCGCTTTGTGCGCCAGTTGCGGGTTGCAGGCGCCGAGAATCCGGTATGCCGCCATATCGATGTTAAGTTTGGTTTTCAGCGTGGCCTGCACGTCGATATCGGACAGGATGCCGAAGCCTTCCTTTTTCAGCGCTTCGGTGACAGCCTGTAAAGTAGCGTCGAATGGCATATCTAGGGTAATGTTGAATCCATACATGCGGATAAGTCCTTAACAAAAAATCGTTGAGCGAGCGGATTTTTTCAACCAAAGCGCAGATTTATAGTATTAAAGTAAAATCTCTAATATATTTATAACTAATTGATTATATTAAATTATTTACTTTTCCTTTGATCGCGCCACGAGCAGCGCAACGGCGCAGGACGCGACGCGCGAATGCGCCGAATCGGAACGACTCGTGAGCACGATCGGAACGCGCGCGCCAAGCACAATGCCTGCGGCTTGCGCATCGGCGAGGTATTCGAGTTGCTTGGCAATCATATTGCCCGACTCCATATTCGGCACGACCAGAATATCGGCCTGCCCGGCAACTGACGAGTGGATGCCCTTGGTCTTCGCCGAAGCGAGCGATACCGCGTTATCCAACGCCAGAGGTCCGTCGAGTATTCCGCCGGTGATTTGCCCGCGCTCGGCCATTTTACATAGCGCAGCGGCGTCCAGCGTCGAACGCAGTTTCGACGTGACGGTTTCCACCGCGGCAAGAATCGCCACTTTGGGTTCGGTAATGCCGAGCAGGCGCGCCAGATCAATCGCGTTTTGCACGATGTCGCGCTTGTCTTCCAGATCCGGTTCGATATTGATCGCTGCGTCGGTGATCAGCAGCGGGCGAGGGTAGGACGGCACATCCATGACGAACACATGGCTCAGCCGACGCTCGGTGCGTAAGCCGGATTCTTTGGTCACCACGGCCGACATCAGTTCGTCGGTATGCAGGCTGCCTTTCATGATGCTCTCGACTTCACCGCTACGCGCGAGCGCGACCGCGGTTTCGGCGGCGGCATGGCTATGCGGTACGGCGACCAGCCGGTACGCGGAGATGTCCGCGCCGATTTCCGCTGCCGTGGCGCGGATTTTGTTTTCCGGCCCGATCAGGACGGGAACAATCAATCCCGATTTGGCGGCATCCAATGCGCCTTGCAGCGCTTCGCCGCCGCAAGGATGCACGACCGCCATGGAAATCGGCGGCAGGTTTTTGACCAGCTCCAGCAGTTGGCGATAACGCGCGAATTTGTCGTGTAATTCGTTGGGTTGATTCATGGCGCTCCGTAACCAGGGCAGATGCCCCATTTTTGCCGAGGCAGTGCAACAATTGTTTGATCCATATCAAGTCAAGCCGAATTCCGGAAACTATACTGAGAAGGTATTCCGCCGTTAATTGTTATTTAAGGAGACTACCATGCCTAAACGTAAACCGTCCCGCACTGTAAAGTCCGCCGCGCAAGAAAATGCTTCCCCCGCCAACTCACCGCTTCCGGCGATGGGCGCCGGCGATCTGTTCCAATGGAACAAGTCCGGTTTTGATTCCGCGGTAAAGTTATCCAACGCCATCCTCGAAGGTTTCGAGCATATCCGTGCAATGCAGATGCAGGCGGCGCACGAAGCCCATGAAAAGAACGACAAGGTAAAGCGCGATTTATCCCAGGTCCGCAGTCCGACGGATTTAGCGCAACTCGAGATGGAATTGCTCCGCACCAGCATGGAGCGCGCGACCAATTATTGGCAGCAGCTGTTTGCCATCGGCAACGATATGAATGCCAAACTGGTTGAAGAAGTAAGAAGCGAATTTCTCGCCGCCAACGAGAAAATGAACAGGACGCTCGGCCGCACCAGCAAGGCCGCCGAAAAGCCGGCAGCGATCGCTTCGCCCGACTCGATG
Source organism: Burkholderiales bacterium (assembly GCA_049698095.1). GTDB lineage: Bacteria > Pseudomonadota > Gammaproteobacteria > Burkholderiales > JBEEJL01 > JBEEJL01. The sequence goes on along the minus strand of JBAVXA010000121.1, from coordinate 4,188 downwards.
AAAATGGCGATGGACATGACCAATTTGACGTTGACCAGTTTCAACAAGGCTGCATCGCAATGGATGGATACCGCGAAGCAGAACCTGGCAAACCTGTCGGCCCAGCGTCACTGAAACCGGCGTACGCTGAATTCATGACAACAGCCGGGTAGAGCCTTCCGGCTGATAAAAAACGGCTTGCAACATGAAGCACCTATTGGACAAACCCGGCGGCGGCGACCGCCGTTCGATCGGTAATTCGAATCTGGTGGTCGCCGCAGTGCGCGGGGAGCCTGCGCTGTTTGCCGAATTGATCGTCGGCCTGTCTCATCGCGATCAACTGGTACGCATGCGTTCTGCCGACGCGATCGAAAAAATCAGCGCGACCAGACCGGCGCTGTTGCAGCCGTACAAGAAACTGCTGATAGATTGCGCCGCCACGTGCGAGCAGAAGGAAATGCGCTGGCACATGGCGCAAATCTGCCCGCGGCTTTATCTGGCCGCGTCCGAGCGCCGGCACCTGATGTCGATCATGCTCGACTACTTGAATGATCCAAGCCGAATCGTCAAAACCTTCGCCATGCAGGCGATGATGGATTTAGCCAGGGAAGACAAGTCCATGCTTGCCGAAGTGATGCGGCATATCAGGGAATTAATGCTCAGCGGCGGCCCAGCCATGCGCAGCCGCGGCAGACAGTTGCTGGCGAAGATTGCCGCGCTGGATAACAGAATGCAAAATTCAAATGCGGAAAATCATTGACGAAAGTCTATGCAGAGCTCACGCTCATTTCGCGCCTTCCATCGACCGGGAGTACTTTCCATCTCGCGCCAGGCCGTTCAGGTAGCTACGGTTCAAAAGTGATTTCTGCGCCGCCGCGACATTCCCCTCCTGCCCCAGCCACGCCGACAACACCGGGGCCTGCAGCGCGCGACCGTACGAAAAGCTGACCTGCCACGGATGATTGCCCATCATGTTCATAGCGTTCAAATGGTCAGTCGCATCCTCGGCGCTTTGCCCGCCGGACAGAAAAACGATTCCCGGCACCGCTGCGGGCACGTAACGTTTCAGGCAGCGAATCGTCACTTCAGCCACCTCGGTGACGCTGGCCTGGCGCGGGCATTTCTTGCCGGGGATCACCATATTCGGCTTGAGTAACATGCCCTCGAACATCACGCGATGCGCATCCAACTCGCCGAACACGGCTTGCAAAACCTGCGCCGTCACCACCTCGCAGCGCTCGATGTCATGCGCGCCATCCATCAGCACTTCGGGCTCGACGATCGGCACCAGGCCAACCTCCTGACACAGCGCGGCATAGCGCGCCAGCGCATGCGCATTGGCGCGTATCGCGTATGCCGAAGGGATATCGCGCTCGTCGATCTCGATAACCGCGCGCCACTTGGCGAACTGCGCGCCCAATTTCTGATATTCGATCAGCCGTTCGCGCAAGCCGTCGAGCCCCTCGGTCACTTTGTCGCCGGGGTAAAGTGCCAGCGCTTTCGCGCCCTCATCGACCTTGATGCCGGGAATGATCCCGCGGCCGGCCAATAATCTGGGGAAGGGCATGCCATCGCGGCTGCTCTGGCGCAGGGATTCGTCATACAGAATAACGCCGCCGATATAGCGCTCGATTCCGTCGGCAGTAAAAAGTATTTCGCGGTAGCGCCGGCGGTTTGCTTCCGTCGATTCGACTTTAATCGAGTCGAACCGCTTCTTGATCGTCGGGCTGCTTTCGTCTGCCGCCAGCACGCCTTTCTGCTTCGCGACGATGGCGTTGGCAACTTTCCTGAGCTCTTCGATGTTCATGGTGACGACCTATCTGGCTGGAAAAACATGAAGGAAAAACACTGCCCGCAATCCCCTGAAATTAAGACCTGTAGGAATTGCCCATATGTATGACAAGGCATTGCGCAGATCGCTGTCAACGTTGCAGCACATAACTACCCGGCGCATCGCCGAGCGAAGAGTATTTTTTTGCGGACTTGCGTTCGGCGCGCGCGGAAATGCGTTTGCCCGAGTGCTGCGCCAGCCAGCCTTGCCAGGCAAGCCACCACGAGCCGGCGTTTTTCCGTGCGCTGTCAAGCCAGGCATCCGGGTCCGTGTAACGCTCTTTGGCCTTTTGCGTGAGTATGCGGTAGTAGCTTGACGGATGACCGGCGGGGCCGGGCGGATTGACGATACCGACGTTGTGTCCGCCGCTGCTGAGGGCGAAGGTGATATCGGCGTCGGTGAGCAACTGGATTTTATACACCGAGCGCCACGGCGAAACGTGATCGCGCTCCGTGCCCACGGCAAATATCGGCACGCGAATATCGGTCAGCGCGACCGGCATGCCGTCGACCTTGTAGCTTCCATGTGCCAGCTCGTTACGCAGATAAAGATGGCGCAAATATTCGCTGTGCATGCGGTAGGGCAGGCGGGTCGAGTCGGCGTTCCATGCCGCGAGGTCGGTGAGCGGCTCAGGTGTGCCCGTCATGTAATCGCGCACCAGCTTCGACCACACCAGATCTTTCGAATTGAGAAACTGGAACGATCCCGCCATCTGGCTGCCATCAAGGTAACCCTGGTCCCACATGATGTTTTCGAGATGCGCGATCTGGCTTTCGTCGATAAATAAACCCAGCTCGCCCGGCTCGTCGAAATCCGCCTGTGCCGCCAGCAGCGAGACGGTTTTCAGGCGCTTGTCATTTTCCCGCGCCATTTTCGCCGCTGCGATAGTCAACAGCGTGCCGCCGAGGCAATAACCGGCGGCATGAATTTTCTGCTGGCCGGTAATGTCGGTTATTGCGTCCAGCGCGGCCAACGGCCCAAGGCGCAGGTAATCGTCCATGCCGAGATTACGGTCGTTTTCATTCGGGTTTTTCCACGACAGCATGAACACCCGATGACCCTGGCCGACCAGATATTTCACCAGCGAATTTTGCGGCGACAAATCGAGAATATAGTATTTCATGATCCACGACGGCACGATCAGCAGCGGCTCCGCATACACGCTGTTGGTGGTCGGCGCGTATTCAATCAGCTCGCATAAATGATTGCGCATCACCACCTTGCCGGGCGTCAGCGCGACGGTTTCGCCTGGGCGAAATTTTTCCGCGCCGGCCGGCAGTCTGCCGGCCTGCTGGCGTTCCATATCCGCCCACCAGTTGACCATGCCGTTGAGCAGATTCATCCCGCCGGTCTGCAGCGTGGCCTGTTGCAACTCAGGGTTGGTCGGCAAAAAATTCGACGGTGAAATCATGTCCAGCCATTGGCGCGCCAGAAAATTGACCATATGCTCGTGATGCGCGCTGACCCCGCGCACATCGGTGGTCGCGTTATGCCACCATTGCTGGTTCAACAGGAACGCCTGATAAATCAGGTTATAAGGCGGTTGCTGCCACAGCGGATCGGAAAAACGCTTGTCCTGCTCCAGCGGCTTGATGCACGGCACGCAACCGTCGGGCCGCACTGTCGCGCGCGCCGATTCCAGCGCATACAGCATCAGGCGATGCCATTTGCGCAAGGCCTTGTCGGCAAGCTGCTGTTGTTTCGACGGCGAAGTGGCGAGATGGACCGCCCAATCCATATACGCGCCGACCAGGGTACTGGGCGACAAACCCTGCGTCAGCCGCCCGAGCGACGCATGCAGGATGCGATCCAGATTGGCGCCGGGCAGGGTCTTATCGGGCTTTTCGTCGGCTTCTGCAAGTTCACGCGCAACGGCGCGAAGCAGATTGGCAGGGGCAAGAATAGGGAGATCGGGGGTCTTAGTTTCTTTCAGCATAGTTTTCACACTAAACCTAAATCAGTTGTGAGATTTGATGCAGATCAAGCAAAACAATTCCCTCAGCTGCCAGGTTAATCCGGGCAAATAAGGTCTTTCTATAACTATTTGATTTAATTAAATAATTTTGATATTTTTAATTCAACCGAAATACCCCGTCGATCGCAGAAATCAGGCAAATACTTCCGTTCCTGATCGCCACCCGGAGCAAAGCGAACGATCAGCGTTCCGTGCCTGTCGTCCTGAGCAAGGTGAAGAATCTGCGCTCGGCACCTGTCATCCTGAACGCAGTGAAGAATCTGCTTCTAATGTTTGTCATCCTGAGCCAGGCGAAGGATCAGCTTTCCGAACCTGTCGTCCTGAGCAAGGCGAAGAATCTGCTTTCGGTTCCTGTCATCCTGAACGCAGTGAAGGATCTGCTTCTAATGTTTGTCATCCTGAG
>JBAVXA010000120.1:0-3137 GCA_049698095.1 Burkholderiales bacterium | reverse complement strand
GCGCGTGAAAGACGCTGACTACCCGGCATTTTGCCGCGTCATCTGGAACACCCACATAAAAGAAATGACTGATCTGAGTGCGCATGAGCAATTACAAATGATGTTAACCGTATTCTCTGTCGAAGCGTCGCTACGTGAAACAATCAAGCCGGACAAAATCAACCTCGCGAGCCTTGGCAATATGACGCCCCATTTGCATTGGCATGTTATTCCGCGATTTCGTGATGACCGGCATTTTCCACAGCCGATTTGGGCAGTTGCCGCACGCCCCACCACAAACCAGAATTTCGATCCGGGTAAATTCGACCGGGAAATGAAGCTCGCGCTGCAACGTTCGATAGCGGCAAGGCAGGAAGTTTGATGTTGCATTTCGACCTTCCGGAACTCAATTCGCACACCACCCCTCTGTTCAATTCCGCGCAGGGATGCAAGACATGGATCGCCGCCCTACCGCTGGCGAACACACTGGAAGCGCACCGCCAGCTGCAGGATGTTCTCGAACATCTCAATCGGGTGCCGATCTCTTGCCTGGAGCGGCTGAAGATCCTTGAAGTTGCGCGCGAGACGGCCGCTTACCTGCAGGACGAATTAGTCAAACGCTTTGCCGGCAAACCAATTCCACTCAAACCGGTGGAACACTCGGCCTGGGCGGACATGGTCGAACTGTGGCGAGTGGTGGAGGCAAATTACCTGCGTTGTTTTGTTGAAAGCCAGAATAACAAGGAAACGTCTGCCTATTTGCCGCTGATTACGCAACGCTGCCTGCGCTATATTTCATTGCAAATGCTGGCGCATAATCTCGGTTACGCAAAACCGCCCGCTGGCCTATGGTCGCGCCTGCATGCCCTGTATCGTTTTTCCGAACAAAACGAATACGCAACTGCAAAAGTCAAAGATAGTCTGGATGGCGGGGAAAAAGTTTCGACATGCGGCGTGACATTTGTACGCGCGCTGCTGATGGATGCCGCAGTGCCGGCGGAATTGTCGGCGAAACATATTTTGCTGACCGACCATTTGTTACAGCTTTGGGCACCGCGCACACTGGTTAAATCGACCCAGCCGCTGTCAACCGGCTTTCCAGCACTGGCATGCGATCTATCCCTCGACGCCGGCCTGCTCCCGCCGCCGTATAAACAGGATATTCCCACCCTGCGCTACATCGACCGCGAAGCGCTCGCCAGCGTTATGAAAAAATCCGCCAAGGGGCTGCAAAAAGGTGAATCCGTCGCCAGCCTCGGCTTGCCGGAAATTGCCAGCGTCGCCGAATACGTATCGTTGGTCAAGCAGCTTTACGTACACTGGTGCGACACCTCGCGACTGCCGATCACCGTGTTCAAGTCACCCAATTCGGCTACCGCGCAAATCTGTTTCAGCATACCCGGTCTGCATTTCCACATGAGCGGTAAGCCGTTCCGCCAGCCTGACAAGCCGAGCGATTTATCGCGTTTGGAAATCGAAGACATTAAGATATTCGGCCATGTGCGCAAGGAAACGCAAACCGCGATGGTCGGCGATATGGCGTTCAGCGGCGAAACCTGGCATGTGCGCGGCGAAACCATGGACCGCATACAAATGCTGCGGCCTTTGGAATGCCATCAAGGTTTGTCGCATAGCCAATTAGTCGGTGTGCGCCTCAGCCCGCAGAGCCGTATCATCATCGGACAAATCAAATCCATGTCGAATGACGAAACCGGTATCACCATTGTCGTGCAATTGCTTCCCGGAAAACCGCTGCCGGTCGCGGTGCGCGAGGCGGGTGCCGGGCATTTATCCTACACACCGGCGGTACTGATGATCGCTGCAACGCATGAAGCCAAGCCGTCGCTGTTGTTGCCTGCCGGCGTGCATCCGGTCGGCAAACGAATGGAAGTGTTTGCCGATAATTTGTATGTGGTGCGATTGGAGAGTCTGGTCACTCGCGGCGCCGATTTCGAACAGGTCGCGTTTATTGCGGCGGATTCGGTGGTCGCAACGACTTTGCAGCGGCCGGCAGCGGGGACAAATACCGAGGCCCGGCGGATATTCTAAATATTAAATATAATCAATTAGTTATGGAATATTGTAAATATAATGACGCCCTCTCTCGAGGGCGTTAATGATGGTGGTGATGTCATGCATCAACTCTTGCGATATATCTCCGCGCCCATTTTGACGAACTCGATGGATTTTTGTTCCATGCCTTTTTTCAAAGCAGATTGCGCGTCGATGTTTTGCGCGGCGGCGTAATCGCGCAGATCTTGCGTGATCTTCATCGAGCAGAAATGCGGGCCGCACATGGAGCAGAAATGCGCGAGCTTCGCGCCTTCCTGCGGCAGGGTTTCATCGTGGAATTCTTTCGCCTTCTCCGGATCGAGCCCCAAATTGAATTGATCTTCCCAGCGGAATTCGAAACGCGCTTTGGATAATGCGTTGTCGCGAATTTGCGCGCCGGGATGGCCTTTGGCCAGGTCGGCTGCGTGGGCGGCGATCTTGTAGGCAATAATGCCTTCGCGCACATCTTCCTTATCCGGCAAGCCCAAATGCTCCTTCGGCGTGACGTAGCATAGCATCGCAGTGCCGTACCAACCGATCATCGCCGCGCCGATGGCGGAAGTAATGTGATCGTAGCCCGGCGCGATGTCAGTGGTAAGCGGACCGAGCGTGTAGAACGGTGCTTCTTTGCAATATTTTAATTGCAGATCCATATTCTCCTTAATCAAATGCATCGGCACGTGACCGGGGCCTTCAATCATGGTTTGCACGTCATGCTTCCATGCGATGTCGGTGAGCTCGCCCAAGGTTTTCAGCTCGCCGATTTGCGCCTCGTCGTTGGCGTCGTAAATCGAACCGGGGCGCAAGCCATCGCCGAGGGAGAAGCTCACATCGTAGGCTTTCATGATGTCGCAAATATCCTCGAAATGCGTGTAGAGGAAATTTTCTTTATGGTGCGCGAGACACCATTTGGCGAGAATCGAGCCGCCGCGCGAGACGATGCCGGTCATACGTTTCGCCGTCAGGGGAATAAATTGGCGTCGTACGCCGGCATGGATGGTAAAGTAATCGACGCCCTGCTCGGCCTGTTCGATGAGTGTATCGCGGAACATTTCCCATGTAAGTTCTTCGGCTTTGCCATCCACTTTTTCCAGCGCCTGGTAAAT
>JBAVXA010000119.1:0-3194 GCA_049698095.1 Burkholderiales bacterium | reverse complement strand
AGCATCGGTATCGCTCTTTGCGATTGTGCGGGGTCATCCAGCGCGGTCAGGTATCCGAGGGCGAATTGTTCGTCGCCGCCGAGCGAGTCGGCATTAAACGTGCCTCCGGCATTTTTTGCCAGATAGTTGCGGAACGTTTTTGCGTTTTGCTGTTTGGCCTTGTTATTGAGCACGTTGATGACGGCCGCTTTTTCGCCGATGGCGTTCGGGGCCACAAGGAATGCGGCAATCTCATTGTTGAGTTTTCCCGCAGCGCGCGCTTGCTCCACGGCAGGCGTGTCGGAATAGGCTGAATGAAAATCCACTGCGAGCGGCGATGCCGCCATGGTGGTATTTGCCGCAAATAAAATAACGCCGATCGACGCGGAATAAAAACATTGCGACAAGGTCATGATGATGCCTCCAGGGGAAATCATATAAAATAGGTTTCGCTGCGTGCAGGTTCTGGCGCGCGGTGCAAAATTGATGGGAGGTTCGCACCTATCCTTGGCGCTGATTTCATCGGCATATGCACCGACGACACCGGCGCAGATTGATACGCAACGACGCGGCAAGGATTCGCCCCGCAACTAGGAATAATAAAACATATAATAAAAACAAATACTTACGCAGGCGGAAATTTATATTCCTTGAACTGCTCGCGCAATTTATTTTTTTGCAGTTTTCCCGTCGCGGTGTGCGGCAACGTGTCGACGAATGCCACATCGTCCGGCGTCCACCATTTGGCGATTTTGCCGTCGAAGAATTTGAGCAGTTCTTCTTTGCTGACTTCCGCGCCGGGTTTTTTCACGACGATCAGCAGCGGACGTTCGTCCCATTTCGGATGCGCCACGCCGATCACTGCTGCCTCGCCGACCGCCGGATGCGCCATGGCGGCGTTTTCGAGATCGATCGAGCTGATCCATTCGCCACCGGATTTGATCACGTCTTTGCTGCGGTCGGTGATCTGCATATAGCCGTCCGGGTCGATGGTGGCCACGTCGCCCGTCGGGAACCAGCCGCCTACCAACGGATCGCCACCTTCGCCTTTGAAATATTCCTTCACGATCCACGGGCCTTTTACCAGCAAATCGCCGAACGCCCTGCCGTCGTGGGGCAGGGCTTTGCCGTCGTTATCGACAATTTTCATGTCGACGCCGTAAATCGGACGCCCCTGCTTCAGCGACAGGTTGAAGCGCTCTTCTTTCGATAGCTTGAGATGTTTTTCTTTCGGTGTGTTGAGCGTGCCGAGCGGGCTCATTTCGGTCATGCCCCAGGCGTGCAAAACGCCGACGTTGTAATCGTCGTTGAATGACTTGATCATCGCGGGCGGCGCGGCCGAGCCGCCGATGACGGTGTATTTCATGGTGGAAAATTTCAGGTTGTTGGCCTTCATGTGGTTTAGCAGGCCGAGCCATACGGTCGGCACGCCGGCCGAATAAGTGACGCCTTCCTTTTCAAGCAGCTCATAAATGCTCGCACCGTCCATGCCCGCGCCGGGGAACACCAGCTTGGCGCCCATCGCGGGAGCGGCGTAGGGAATGCCCCAGGCGTTGACATGGAACATCGGCACCACGGGCAAAATCACGGAGCGCGAAGAAATGTTCATGGCGTCGGGCAGACACGCGGCGTATGAATGCAGTACAGTCGAGCGGTGCGAGTACAGCACGCCTTTCGGATTGCCCGTCGTGCCGGAGGTGTAGCACAGCGACGAGGCAAGGTTTTCGTCGATCTCCGGCCAGTTGTATTGGTCGGATTCGGCGGCGAGCAATTCTTCATAACACAACGGCGTCACGGTTTTCATCGCCGGCATGTGCGCGCGGTCGGTCATGGCGACCCATCGCTTGACGTTTTTGCAATGCGCCGACACGCCATCGATCAGCGGTGCGAGATTGATGTCGAAAAAGACATATTGGTCGTCGGCATGGCTGATGATGTAGGCAATTTGCTCGGGAAAAAGGCGCGGGTTGATGGTGTGCATGATTGCGCCGATACCGGAAACGCCGTAATACAGTTCGAAATGGCGGAAGCCGTTCCACGCTAGGGAGCCGATACGGTCGCTCTGCTTCACGCCGAGGCGGGTGAGCGCGTTGGCGAGTTTTTTTGCGCGGCTATGCGCCTCGCGGTAAGTGTAGCGGTGTATGCCGCCTTCAACCTGGCGCGAGACGATTTCCGTATCGCCGTGGTACTTGTCCGCGTGGACGATGAGGGATGAAATCGTCAGCGGCTGGTTCATCATTAATCCGTGCATGTCTCTCTCCTGAAAGTCTGTTTTTTAACTTTATGAAACCGTCGGTCAAGTATAGCGCAACCGATGCGCTTGGGAAAAAACCGCCCGACGTGCTACTTGGTTTGATAAGACGTATCCGCTATAATACGAGTCTTGCCCGAAGCATATTAATTTATTGAATAAAATCAATAGGTTATCTTCAGGGCAAAAATCGCACACTTACCGAAGTCAAAGGGTGCCGTGCCATCACAACTGGCAAGGTGTTTTTGGGTAAGTGGAGGCTCAACCCTTAAAGGAGTATTTCCCATGTCTATGACCATGCGTCAAATGCTGGAAGCGGGAGTCCATTTCGGACATCAAACCCGTTATTGGAACCCTAAGATGGCGCCGTTTATTTTCGGCCATCGTAACAAGATTCATATTATCAACCTCGAAAAAACCCTGCCCATGTATCTGGACGCGGCCAAGTTTGTGCGACAGCTCAGCGCCAACAAAGGTACCGTCCTGTTCGTCGGCACCAAGCGCCAGGCGCGCGACATCGTGGCGGAAGAGGCGGCACGCGCCGGCTCACCCTTTGTCGATCAGCGTTGGCTGGGAGGCATGCTCACCAATTTCAAAACGGTCAAAGCATCGATCAAGCGCCTGAAAGACATGGAGCAAATGGCCGCCGATGGCACATTTGAAAAAATGTCCAAAAAAGAAGCCCTGGTGATACAGCGCGAAATGGAAAAACTGACCAAAAGCATCGGCGGCATCAAGGAAATGACCGGCGTGCCGGATGCCTTATTCGTTATCGACGTCGGCTACCAGAAAAACGCCATTGTCGAAGCGCGCAAACTCGGGATTCCCGTTATCGGAGTGGTTGATACCAACAACTCGATCGACGGCGTCGATTACATCATCCCCGGTAACGACGACTCGACCCGCGCCATCCGTCTGTATGCGCGCGGCATGGCCGACGCGGTGCTCGAAGGCCGTAATCAGG
>JBAVXA010000118.1:0-7824 GCA_049698095.1 Burkholderiales bacterium | reverse complement strand
CCGCAATAATCAACGTTGAACGGAAACTGCGCAGGAATAACCACACCACCAAGGCGGCGAGAATCGTGCCCTCAACAAGATGTTCCTTGAGCGAGGTGACCATTTCGTTAATGAAAACGGCGTCGTTGGAGACAATCGAAATCATCGTTCCCGGCGGTAATTGCGGGATGATTTCCTTATCCAGCTTGGTGCGGATGCGGCTGATAATTTCCACCGTGTTGGTGTTGGCGACCTTGACGATGCCGAGCCCGATGGTGGGTTTGCCGTTGAAGCGCGCCAACTGGCGATAATCAGACAGGCCGTCCTCGACTTCCGCGACATCTTTCAGACGTACTGCCGCGCCATCGCGATAGGCGATGATCATGGTCGATAGTTCGTCGAGATTATGGAATTCCAGATCCAGCTTGAGCAGATTTTCTGTGGTCGGGCCGACCAGAAAGCCGCCTGATAACTGCAGATGTTCTTTGGTAAACGCTGAGGTAAGGTCTTGCGTGGTAACGCCCAGCGCGGCCATGCGCGATGGGCTGAGGTTGACGCGAATTGTGCGGTCGCGGCGTCCGCCCAAACGCACCTCGCCGACGCCGTCGACCGTTTCCAGGCGTTTCTTGATGGTATTCAGCGCGTACTGATTCAGCTGTTGCTGTGTGCGGTCGCCCTGCAAGGCCAGCCACATAATGGGCTGCGCGTTGGTCTCCACTTTGGCGACGATGGGCGGGTCGGCGTCGCGCGGCAGACGGCGCAAAATCTGGTTCACTTTGGCCTGCACCTCGTTAAACGCGACGTCGATCTTCTTGTCGAGCGCAAACGTAATGGCGATTACCGACACCCCGGGTGACGACGATGATTGGATATGTTCAATGCCGGGTACGCTGTTGACCGATGTTTCGATGACGTTGGTGACGCTCGAATCGACCGTGTCCGGGTTCGCCCCGCGTTGGATGGTCGATACGGATACAACCGGAAATTCAACGTAAGGAAAGCGATCAATGCCGACCTTGGTATAGGCGATGATGCCGAACAACACCAGTAAACCGTTAAGCATGTAGGCGAATACATGCCGCTTGATGGAAATTTCCGGCAAGTTCACCGGGTTTTCTCCTTCGGCTCGGCTGAGGCTGATGCACCAGGCTGGGCGGATTGAACCATTAGCGGCGCTTTGTCGGTCAGAAAACCCGCGCCGTCGAGAACGACTGTTTCACCGGATCTGACCCCGGATAATATTTCGACATAGCCGTCCTGGCGTACGCCGGTATCGACAATGCGTTGCTCGGCAATCCCGGCGTTAACCACGTAGACAATTTTTCCGGCCGGCCGTAGTACCACGCTGACGGCCGGTACGGTCGTTGCGCCGTTACGCTCGCCGACAACGATTTCGCCGTTGACCGATGAGCCGGCGCGCCAATCACCAGGGTTGCGCAATTTGATAATCGCTTCGATGGAACGGTTCGACGTGCCGACCAGCGCGCGAATTTCTTCGACTTTTGCCTCCAGCGGCTTATCCGGTGCAAGTGGGCTGATCAGCGTTACTCGCTGACCCGGCTGAATCTTCGTCGCGACCGTCTCCGGAAACGGCAGGCGCACGCGCAATAATTCGGACGTAGCAATTTGAAACAGGAGTTTGCCGGGCGTCACATAATCGCCCTTTGAAACCTGTTTTTGCTCGATGCGGCCGCTCACAGGCGCAAATACACTCGATTTACCGACATTGCGGCGCGCAATATCCTGTTGTGCACGGGCACCGCGTAATTGCTGGTTCAGCGCCGCAAGCTGCGCTTCCAATTCTTCAACGCGCAGGGGTGAAATGAAATTTTGCGCCAGTAATTCCCGATTGCGCTCGACCACTTTCTTTTGGTTCGCCACCAGCGCTTCGAGCCTGAGCACTTCCGACTCGGCGGCGGAACGGTTGCTGCCAAGATCGGTCGGATCCAGCCGGACCATGACATCCCCGGCTTTCACCGGATCGCCCAGATTAAAGTAAACGTCGGTAATCCTGCCGGCAACTTCCGACGAAACCTGAGGCGAAGACGGGCTATCGACCTCGCCCACGGTTTTTTCCACCAATTTGATATCGCGTGTTTCCGCTTTAGCGGTGGTGACGACGATACCGTCCGGGGCTTTTTTCGGGGCGTCGTTCTTTGCGCCGCATGCCGCGAGCGAAAATGCACACCCAAAAACCAACAGGCGCGAAAAAGGTGAAGACGTCATTAACATCCTTGAGCTATTGCGGCAGAGGCGCTGCAGGCCAAAACAGGTGTGGCCGATGGCGAAATCTTACACGAAACGGGGAAAGACGGACGAACCGGGCGGGAAGGAGCAGTAACGAAGGGGGCAAAGCGGTAACAAAATCTGGCGGAGCGGCCGGATTTTGGAAAAGTAACTACTACCATCCGGCAGGGACTCCGAACGCTCGGAATCGTGCCGGATGGCAGCAGAGGTGAGGCGATGGCCTGCTATTAGAACGTCGGTTTGAAAATCGGCGTAATTAGCGGAGCGGAAGGCATGCCCATGCCGGCTGGCTTGGACGCTGCTTTCTTCATCGGCGACTTTTTCTTACTTGCGACCTTTTTTTTTGCGGCTGGCTTTTTTGCGGCGGCCTTTTTCTTAGGCGCAGCTTTTTTCTTCGCTACTTTTCTGGCAGCAGGCTTCTTGGCTGCCTTTTTAGCGGCCTTCTTCTTAGGCGCAGCTTTTTTCTTCGCTACTTTTTTCTTAGCGGCTGGTTTCTTAGCCGCTTTTTTGGCAGCGGGTTTCTTCTTGGCAGCAGCTTTACGCTTCGGTGCTGCCTTTTTCTTCGCGGCCGGCTTCTTCTTGGCTGCTACTTTACGCTTCGGTGCTGCCTTTTTAGCTGCTTTTTTGGCGGCTGGTTTCTTCTTTGTTGCTGGTTTCTTCGCTGCTTTTTTCTTTGTTGCCATGATAAAACTCCTTATATAACGTTGAACAAATAGGTGCTGCAAGGTTGCATGCGCCTGCGCGCACACCAAGGCGCCACATTGTTTTCGACGCTGCCGGTCAACTTGAAACTGATGACGAGCAAAACCGCTACTTGGTAAAACGGATTCTATTACAGGATTTTTTTTCGACGTAACAAATCAACAAAAATCAATAGGCTTATTTTGTTCAATATATAAAATAATGGTATCGAATCGATACCATATACCGTGTTTTTGGAAGTTTTTGTCAAAAATTGATTCGGCGCGCATTTGGCAGTCCCAACCACCGGCGCACGAAGTCGCTTCATGCGTCGGGTAGAAGACGCTCGCGCGCAAAAAGCTGCATAACAGATTCGCGCTCCGTGATCAGGTACGTCTTATTGCCGTCGACCATGACGGCCGCGGCGCGGGGGCGGGAGTTGTAATTGGAGCTCATGGCGGAACCGTAGGCGCCGGTTGCCATAACGGCCAGCAGGTCGTTTTCCGCCAACGCAAGTCTGCGGCCGTGGCCGAGGAAATCGGCGGTCTCGCACACCGGCCCGACCACGTCATAGGTTTTTACCTCATTACCGCCAGGCTTCACCGCGACGATTTCATGGTATGCCTCGTACAAGGCAGGTCGGATAAGATCGTTCATCGCCGCATCGACAATGGCAAAGTTCCGGCTTTCCTGGTGCTTCAGGTACTCAACTCGCGTCAGCAGAATTCCGGCGCTGCCGACCAGGGCGCGGCCCGGTTCCATCAATATGGTTTGTTTACGCGTGCCCATGCGCTTGAGCAGATGGGCAGCGTATTCTGCTATGGTCGGCGGGGTTTCGTCCTTGTAGCGAATGCCGACGCCGCCGCCGATATCGATGTGGGAAACAGCGATTCCATCGGCTTCGAGCCTGTCCACAAGCGACAACACTTTTTCGAACGCCTCGGCAAACGGCGCGATGTCGGTGACGGTCGAGCCGATATGGTAATCGATACCCTTGATGGCAATGTTCTGCATAGCGCGCGCTTTCCGGTACAGCGCCAGGGCGTCCTCGTAAGCCACGCCGAACTTGTTGTCGCGCAGTCCGGTCGATATATAAGGATGAGTCTTTGCGTCGACATTCGGGTTGACCCGGAACGAGATCGGCGCAACTTTTCCCATCTCCCCGGCGACATGGTTCAGCCGCTCCAGTTCGCTCGCCGACTCGACATTGAAGCACTTGATGCCGGCCGCCAGCGCAGTGCGAATCTCAGCTTCGGTCTTGCCGACTCCGGAAAATACCACCTTGGAAGTATCGCCGCCCGCCGCCTGCACCCGCGCCAGCTCGCCGCCGGATACGATGTCGAACCCGGCGCCCAGTCTGGCAAACAGGTTAAGTATGGCGAGGCTGGAATTGGCTTTCATGGCGTAGCAGATCAGATGATCGCGACCTTCAAACGCGCGCTCGAAATCCCGGTAGGCCGCCACCAATGCGGCTTTTGAATAGACGTAACACGGCGTGCCGAACCGGGCGGCAATGGACGAAAGCGCAACGCCCTCACCATGCATTTCGCCGTCGACAACGGAAAAAAAGGGGTTCATAGGCAGACCGAAAGAAGGGTTATTGTTTTTGCTGCTTGGCGGCCGGGGGGTTGGCCGGCTCAGGCAGTTTCAGCGGGCCTTTGTAGCCGCAGCCGGCTATCACGGCGGCCAGGCATAGCCAGATAAGTGGCCGCATAGTATTCTCAATCATGACGTTTCCGACCGGTAACAGTAAACGCAGGGAAATCGAATCTTATCACGTGGAGCTGCAATGACTGAAACCGACTTCAACCGTCAAGTTGACGGCGTAATCCTGAAAATAGAGGCGGCACTGGATGCCGCGGACGCCGATCTGGACTACGAAACGGTTGGCGGCATTCTGGAAATCGAATGTGCCGACGGTTCCCGGATAATCATTAACCGCCAAACGCCGAACCGCGAGATTTGGGTGGCGGCGAAGAGCGGCGGGTTTCATTTTCGCGCCGAAAACGGCCGTTGGATCGACACGCGCGACGGTCGCGAGTTGGGCGCAGCGTTGGAAACGATAATTTTTTCGCAATCGGGCGAAAAAATTGTGATTAAGCTCACAACCTGAGCTCATTCGCGGGCAAATACGGTTTCTCATAGGAGAAATAAAGATTCCGGATTTGTCAATTGAAGTCGAAAATGCCGCTTTTCCAACCAAATCAAGGCCAAAATAGGTATATAGTATCGATTCAATACTACTTTTTTTCATAAATTGGTATTGACAAATTGGTAGCGAATCGATACTAATACGCTTATGGACAAAAGCCCCCTCGTATTACTCGATCTGATCGAGCGTCTCGGCAACCTGATTCGCGCCGACCTGCGGCGCTTCGGCGCGGTCTATCAGTTGCAGCCAAACCACTTGCAGGCCCTGCTCTACCTTGCCCGCGCCAACCGCTACAGCAATACGCCGCAGGCGCTGGCGGAATATCTGGGCACGACCAAAGGCACGGTGTCGCAAAGCCTGATTCTGCTGGACCGCAAGGGCCTGATTGAGCGCTATCAGGATGAAATCGACCGCCGGGTGGTCCGCCTGCGGCTGTCGCCGCTGGCCGAGCAATTTCTGGCGCAGATCCAGCCCGGTTCGCAATGGCAGGAAGCGACCAAGGAAATCAGCGCCAATCGTATCCGCAACAGCGTATCGGCATTGCGCGAAAGCCTTTATATGCTGCAAATGGAGAATGGCGGACGCACGTTCGGCTCCTGTCCAGGCTGCGTTCATTACCAGAAACAGGGCAGGATCACCCGCTGCGACCTGATGGGCGAGCGCCTTTCCGGCTTCGATATCCGCAAGCTTTGCCGCGAACATTCGCCGAAAAACCTGCTGGTGGAGGAGACCGACGAAACCGAGGAATACGAAGAATAATACGGCGATATCCGGCTATTTCTGTTTAGCCAACGCTTTCCTGGCGCGGCTGATGGCGGCTTTAACCTGTTTCGGCGCCGTCCCGCCGATGTGATCGCGACTGGCCAGCGACCCTTCCGGACTTAAAACCTTGAAAACGTCTTTGCCGACCAGGCTGGAAAATCCCTGTAATCGGGCAAGCGGCAATTCAGCCAGATCGACGCCCGATTTTTCCGCGTCGCGGACTGCCAGCGCAACCACTTCATGCGCGTCGCGAAACGGCAACCCCTTTTTGACCAGATAATCGGCAAGGTCGGTGGCGGTGGCAAATCCGGCCTTGACGGCATCCGCCATCGCGGTTTTATTGACACTGATCCCGCGCAACATGTCGGCATAAATCGTCAGCGTCATTTCCAGCGTTTTTACCGTGTCGAACAGTGGCTCCTTGTCTTCCTGATTGTCCTTGTTATAGGCCAGCGGCTGCGCTTTCATCAACGTCAGCAGCGCCATCAGGTGGCCGGTTACCCTTGCCGTCTTGCCGCGCGCCAGTTCGGCCACGTCCGGGTTTTTCTTCTGCGGCATGATCGACGAGCCGGTGCAATAGCGGTCGGCGATGTCGATAAAGCCAAACCGCGGGCTCATCCACAAAATCAATTCTTCCGACAGGCGCGACAGGTGGGTCATGACCAGCGCTGCCGCGGCGGTGAATTCAATGGCGAAGTCGCGATCGGAAACTGCATCGAGCGAGTTCTCGCACACGCCGTCAAAACCAAGCTCCTTTGCAACCGCCAGCCGGTTAATCGGGTAACTGGTCCCGGCCAGCGCCGCGGCGCCGAGTGGCAATTGATTCATTCGTTTGCGGCAATCCGCCATGCGCGCCGCATCGCGTTTGAGCATCTCGTAATACGCCATCAGGTGATGCGCGAAACTCACCGGTTGCGCCACTTGCAAATGCGTGAAGCCGGGCATGATGGTATCGCAATGCGGCTCTGCCAGATCGATCAGCGCAATTTGTAACTTACTGATTAAATAAATAATTTCATCAATTTCGAAACGCAGATACAGGCGGATATCGGTGGCCACCTGATCGTTGCGCGAACGGCCTGTGTGCAGGCGCTTTCCCGCGTCGCCGACCAAAGCCGTCAGGCGCTTTTCGATATTGAGATGGACATCTTCCAGGTCCAGCAACCAGTCAAACTTGCCTGCGCGGATTTCTGCGAGAATGGTTTGCATGCCGCGTTCAATGTCTGCCAGGTCTTTTTTGCTGATAATGCTGGCGCCGGCCAGCATGCGGGCGTGGGCGAGCGAACCTTGGATGTCGAATTCCGCTAATTGCTTGTCGAAGTCCACCGATGCGGTGTAACGTTTGACCAATTCGGCGACCGGCTCGGCAAATCGGCCGGACCAGGTCTTGCTCGACGCGGATTTTTTGCTTTTCAAGTCGGACTCGCAACCATCAACGGGGAAAGAATAACAGTGGCAAGTATAAATCAAAATCAGGCGGCCATTTCCCTGCCGGATTTCTGTAATCTCGGCGTCATGTTGCGGACGCTGGTGCTGGTGAATCTGATGTGTCTCGGCGGCGCGCTGGCGAAAAGCCCGGAGCTCAACGGTATCTGGCAGGAAATCCTGAATTACTCTTTGCTGGTGCAGCCGGCGCTGCTTCTGAGTCTCGGCTTGTTATGCGTTTTGAAGCGGGCAATGCAGACGCTTGATTATCGTACCTCGATAGTTCTGGTTTTCCTGCTGGAGCTCCTGATTGTTACCGCAATGCTAGTTTTCTTCGCGCCGCTGCTCTCGGAAAAAGAAACCACCAATCCGTTGCGCTATTGGCTGTTGTGCATTTTGATGACCTCCGCGGTATTGTTGTATTTCAATATGCGCAGCCGCGCGCTGTCGCCCGCGCTGACCGAGGCGCGCTTGCAGGCGTTGCAGGCGCGCATCCGTCCGCATTTCCTGTTTAACAGTATCAACGCCGTGCTGAGTCTGGTGCGCAAGGAACCGCAGCGTGCCGAGCGCGCGCTGGA
>JBAVXA010000117.1:0-15004 GCA_049698095.1 Burkholderiales bacterium | reverse complement strand
CCTTATCCGGCATTGAAGGCATCAAGACCATCAAATCGGTGAACCGCGAAGAAGTCAGCCAGATAACGGTGGAGTTCGTGCGCGAACGTACGGCGGATTCGGCGGCCAACGACGTACGCGACCGCGTGGCCCGTGCGCGGGCGCGCATGCCTGCGGGGACGGATGACTCGGTCGTGGCGAAAATCGAAGCCGATGCGCAGGCGATTATCTGGGTGATTTTTTCCAGTGATCGTCACAGTGGTCTCGAAGTGTCGGATTACGCTGATCGTTATGTCGCGGACATTTTGAAAACTTTGCCCGGCGTGTCGAACGTGATTATCGGCGGCGAGCGCCGTTACGCCATGCGATTGTGGATTGATTCCGACAGGCTAGCAGCGTACAGCCTGACTGTTCAAGACGTGGAGAATGCACTGCGCAAGCAAAACGTTGAAGTTCCTTCCGGCCGCATAGAATCGAAGCAGCGCGAGTTCACGGTGTTAGCCGAAACCGATTTGCGCACACCGGAACAATTCAATGACTTGATAGTATCCCAGGCCTTGGGTTATCCGGTACGGCTGAAAGATATCGGCCGCGCCGAAATGGGCCCGGCTGATGCGCGCGGCATGTTGCGCTCGAACGGAAACGACGGTGTCGGGCTCGGCGTAGTCAAGCAGTCGACGGCGAATACGCTTGCCGTTGCCAACGCAGTCAAGGCTGAAATTCCGCGCATCAAGGCCAACCTTCCGGAAGGCATGAAACTCGAAGTGGGTTTCGACAGTTCGATCTTTATCGACGAATCGATCAAGTCGGTTTACCGAACCATGGGCGAAGCGTTGATCCTCGTGGTGCTGGTAATTTTTCTATTTCTACGCTCGGTGCGAGCGACCTTGATCCCGTTCGTCACGATTCCCGTATCGCTCATCGGATCGTTCATATTCCTGTCGGCGCTGGGATTCTCTATCAACATTCTTACCTTGCTCGGCGTGATCCTTGCCATCGGTTTGGTGGTGGACGACGCGATTGTGGTGCTGGAAAATATTCACCGACATGTCGAAGAAGGCATGACCCCGTTTAAAGCCGCCATCCAAGGCACGCGCGAAATCGCCTTTGCCGTTGTCGCAATGACAATTACGCTGGTATCGGTGTTCACGCCATTGGCATTTGCCAGCGGCAACACAGGCAAGTTATTTACCGAGTTCGCTTTAACGGTAGCGGCGGCGGTGCTGGTATCCGGTTTTGTCGCGCTGACGCTAACGCCGATGATGTGTTCCAAATTACTGAAAAGCGGGGCGCATGGTTGGTTCTACAACTCCACCGAACCCTTTTTCAGCGGCTTGACGTCGGCTTATCGCGCGCTGCTTACGCGTGCGTTGAGCGTCCGCTGGTTGATTGCGCTCGCGTTTATCGGCGTCGCGGTAGCGGGGGGATTTTTGTTCAAGTCGTTAAAATCGGAATTGGCGCCGCTGGAAGACCGTTCATTCTTTATCGGATTATTGCTGGCGCCGGATGGCTCAACCATGAACTATACCGACGACTATGCGCGAAAAATCGAAAAAATGTACGCCGAGATTCCCGAGGTGAAAAACTTCGTCATGTTTGTCGCGCCAGGTCTGGACAAGCCGAATCCGGTCAATGTGGCGTTTTCGTTTGTCAGTCTCAAGCCTTGGAGCCAGCGTACCCGTTCGCAAATGGACATCACCAAGGAATTGGGCCCCAAAATGTTCGGTGGGCTGCCCGGTGTGCTTGCGTTTCCGATCAATCCCCCGTCGTTGGGCCAGAGTTTTCGTAACCCTCCGGTGCAGTTTGTCATCATGGGCAATTCTTATGAGCAGTTAAATTCCAACGTTGATAAGTTCATCGCGGAGGCGCGCAAATTTCCGGGCCTGCAAAACCTCGATTCCGATTTGAAATTAAACAAGCCGCAGCTGGCGGTCGATGTGGACCGGGAAAAAATCGCCAACATCGGAGCCGAGGTCGATGTAATCGGGCGCACCCTCGAAACCATGCTCGGCGGCCGCAATGTCACGCGGTTCAAACGCGAAGGAAAACAATACGATGTAATCGTGCAGGTAGAAGACAAAAACCGCACCAAGCCGACGGATCTCACTTCAATGTATGTGCGCAGCAAAGACGGCCGCCTGGTGCAATTATCCAATCTGGTGCAGTTGCGCGAAACCGTTGCGCCCAAGGAATTGAATCACTTTAACCGCCAGCGCGCGGCGATTATTTCCGCCAATGTGGCTCCAGGCTATACGCTCGGCGAGGTGCTCGACTTCATGGAAAAAACTGCGGTCCAAACCATGGGCGACAGCGTGCAGACGTCTCTCGATGGCGTTTCGCGCGAATTCAGGGAATCTGGTCAGACTCTTTATTTAACGTTTGCGCTGGCGCTGGTGTTTATTTATCTCGTCCTTGCAGCGCAGTTCGAAAGCTTCATTTCGCCTTTTATTATTATGCTCACCGTGCCGCTGGCAATGACCGGAGCGCTGCTGGCATTGAATCTCACGGGCGGCACGCTGAACACGTATAGCCAGATCGGTTTGATCATGCTGGTCGGGTTGATTACCAAGCACGGTATTCTGATTGTCGAATTCGCCAACCAGCTGCGCGAACAAGGCAAGGAAAAACTCGACGCAGTGATTGAAGCGGCAACGCTGCGACTACGGCCAATCCTGATGACTACGGCGGCAATGGTGCTCGGCGCCGTGCCGCTGGCAATCGCCACAGGCGCTGGCGCGGAGAGCAGACGACCGATTGGCTGGGTCATCGTGGGCGGACTGGCGCTAGGTACTGTGTTTACTTTGTTTGTCATACCGGCGGCATATACCTTGCTGGCGGGAAAACGTCGTCAGCCGGAAGCGGAAGAAACGACGCCCATTCTGCAGCCCAGTGCAAAATAATTCGACACACGCGGGTGTTGCTCGAGTCTGCTTTTGTATGCCCCAAACTAAAGTTCTTCCTCAAACCATTTGCGGAATTTCAGCATGATCACACTACGCAAAAGTGCAGACCGCGGACATGCCAATCATGGCTTGCTCGATACCTACCATTCGTTTTCCTTTGCGGATTATTACGACCCTGATGAGATGGGTTTCGGTTCTCTGCGCGTGATCAATGAAGATGTTGTTTCGCCGGGGATGGGTTTCGGCACCCACGCCCATCGCGACATGGAAATCATCACTTATATTTTAGACGGCGCTCTGCAGCACAAAGACAGCATGGGTAACGGCTCGGTCATCAAACCGGGCGACGTGCAGCGCATGAGCGCAGGCACCGGTGTGACGCATAGCGAATTCAACGCATCCCAATCCGAGCCGGTGCATTTGCTGCAAATCTGGATTCAGCCAAAGTTTACCGGCATCAAACCGGGCTACGAGGAAAAAGTATTCAGCGACGATGAAAAGCGCGGCAAGCTGCGCTTGAGTGCGTCATTCGACGCGCGCGATGGCTCCGTAAAAATACATCAGGACGCTTCAATCTATGCAGCAATTATTGATAATAATCAAATAGTTAAGTATTTTCCCGAAAAAGGTCGTGTAGCTTACGTGCACGTGGCCCGCGGTAGCATGGAAGTGAATGGACAAACATTGCAACAGGGCGACGGCGCCAAAATTCTGGGTGAAAACGAACTCATATTCGGCAGCAAAGAATCGGTAGAATTCCTGTTGTTCGACATGGCATAATTCAAGCTTAAACATTACAAAGGAAATAAAGAAAATGAGTCCGATAAATCAATATGCCCCGTTGATAGGACGAGCGCTTCTTGCGATTATTTTCATTATCTCCGGCTTCGGCAAGATCACCGGCTTCGGCGGAACCGCAGGTTACATGGCAAGTAAAGGCGTGCCCATGGCGGAAGTGCTGCTCATTCCTACGATATTGATCGAACTTGGCGGCGGATTGATGATTCTGCTCGGGTGGAAAGCGCGCTGGGCGGCGCTCGCGATTTTCCTGTTTTTGATACCCACCACGGTCATCTTTCACGGCCCCTGGCAATTTCCCGCAGCAGAAGCGCAGGGCCAGATGATTCATTTCATGAAGAACCTCGCCATCATGGGCGGCATGCTATTGGTGTTCGCCCACGGTTCCGGTCCGTTCAGCATTGATAAAAAATAAGTTGCCCTGCGGGATATGAAAAATGCGTAATCACAAGATAGCGCGTTTTTTGCGCGTACAACTCCCGATGCAAAATAATCGAAACACAGTGCTCACAGCAAACCTCGCGCCGATGGAAATGGCGTGAATTATTTTTACCTGGCGCTGACTGTTTTTGTCGGAATCGCGCTGCCGTTCCAAGTGGCGATGAATAATCAGATCCGTGAATCGCTCGGGCACCCGCTGTGGGGCGCACTGACGAACTTTGCTGTGGGCATGCTGGCGCTGGGATCTGTCGCTGCATTGATGCGCGTGCCGTTGCCGACCGCGGACCTGCTGATCAAAGCGCCGCCGTGGGCATGGTTTGGCGGCATCATCGGGCAACTGTATATCATGTCGGCGATTCTCGCCGGGCCCAAGCTGGGCTCGGCGACATTTTTCGCCATTATCATTACCGGGCAACTACTGAGTTCGCTCATCCTTGATCATTTCGGCGTATTAGGATTTCCCCACAATCCGATGAATTTCTGGCGCGTTGCAGGCGTTTTTCTCCTGCTTGTCGGCGCGATTCTTGTCGTTAAAAACTGAGAAAGCCCCCGCATGAAACCGCAAAAACCGGCACACACCCTTCAGCCGATTCATGAGTTGCTGGCGAACCGATGGAGTCCGCGCGCTTTTGACGCGGGCAAAACAATCAGTCGCGAACAAATCATTGCCATGATCGAAGCTGCGCGCTGGGCACCGTCCTGTTTCGGCGACGACCCATGGCGCTTTATCGTCTGGGATAAATCGACCGATCAGACAAATTGGGAAAAGGCCTTCGATTGCATCGGCGAATCCAACCAGAAGTGGGTGAAAAATGCCCCGTTGCTGTTTGTTTCGATCGCCAATACGCTGTTCGACCATAACAGCCAACCCAACCGCTGGGGCCAATACGACACCGGCGCTGCCAGCATGGCGCTGGTGTTGCAGGCCGGGGCGCTGGGGCTGGTGTCGCACCAGATGGGCGGGTTCGACGCCGCCAAATTGCGCGCCTCATTTTCAATTCCCGACCAGTTTGTACCGATGGCAATGATCGCGGTCGGTTATCAGGCTGACGCCGACATTCTGGAAGGCGATTATCTCACCCGCGAACTTGCACCACGCAAGCGCAAGCCGATTGAGGCAAGATATTTCGAAGGTGCGTGGGGCGAACCGGTCAAGACGCAAGACTGATTTATGGCGATTTTCAATCAATTAAGGAGCGGGTCATGGCGACTCTCGAATTGACCAAGGAAAACTTCGATGAAGTGGTGAGCAACAACGACACAGTGATTGTCGATTTTTGGGCGCCATGGTGCGGCCCCTGCGTTGGCTTCGCACCGGTTTTCGAGCAGGCATCGGAAAAACATCCGGGCGTTGTGTTCGCCAAAATAAATACTGAGGAAGAGCCGGAACTCGCCGGACATTTTCAGATTCGTTCAATTCCCACGCTCATGGTCTTTCGCGAACAGATTATTCTGTTTGCGCAGGCAGGTGCTTTGCCGGCCGGCGACCTCGAAACATTGATCGCCAAAGTTGCAGAAGTGGATATGGTTGCAGTGCGTAAGCACGCCGCGGAAGAAGCCTGATTGAATATCGGGAAGGAGGGCAAGGTGGCGGCTTCAGATTCAGAATTGCTACGCATTCAGGCTGATATCCGCGCGGCATTTCTCGCCGACGAGGCCGTCTGCGTGAAAAATCTGCTGCCGCGCGCGCAGACCAGTGCTGCGGCTTCGCAGAGCATTTCGATCCGCGCGGCAGAGTTGGTACGTTCAGTGCGCGGTCAAAAAAATGCCGGCATTGAATCGTTCTTGCACGAATATGATCTCTCCACTCGCGAAGGCGTGTTGCTGATGTGCGTCGCCGAAGCGCTGTTGCGTATTCCCGATGCGCCCACCGCCGATGCGCTGATCCGCGACAAGTTTTCGCAGGGCAATTGGAAGCAGCATGTCGGCCGTAGCGAATCGTGGCTGGTGAATGCCTCGACCTGGGGCATGCTGCTGGCAGGCCGCCTGGCGGGCGACCTGCCAGCCGAGAAAAATGCGCTGCAACAGGCGGAAAAAGTTTTTGCGCGGCTTACCGAACCGGTTGCGCGGCAGGCGATCCGAGCAGCCATGGGTATCATGGCCGAACAATTCGTCATGGGTGCGGACATCAACAGTGCGATCGCACGCAGCCGCAAAGCGCCGTATTCCGCCTACCGCTATTCCTTCGACATGCTCGGCGAGGCGGCATTGGGGCGTGACGATGCAGAGCGGTATTTCATCGCGTATCAGAATGCGATCACAAGTCTCGGTAGGAGTGTTTCAACGCCGCCGAGTATTTTTGCCGCGCCGAGTATTTCGATCAAGCTCTCTGCATTGCATCCGCGCTTTGAGCCGCCGCAGAAAAAACGCGTATTGGCCGAGCTCTCGCCACGCGTCCTGGCGCTGGCCTTGCAGGCGCGCGACGCCGGAATCGGACTGACGCTTGATGCCGAGGAAGCCGAACGGCTTGATTTGCAACTATCTGTTTTTATTGATATTTTTAATGATGCCAAAATTTCCGACTGGAACGGTTTCGGCCTCGCGGTGCAGGCTTATCAAAAGCGCGCGCCGCAGGTTTTAGCGATGCTCGGAAACCTCGCAAAGCAGAAGCGCAAGCGCATTCCAATGCGATTGGTCAAGGGCGCATATTGGGACACCGAAATCAAGCGCGCGCAAACGCTGGGGCTGAAAAGCTATCCGGTCTATACGCGCAAGGTTTCCACCGACGTGGCTTATCTCGCCTGCGCCAATGCCTTGCTCGAAAACGCACAGGCGTTTTACCCGCAATTCGCCACGCATAACGCCCACACCGTCGCCTATATTCTGCAGCAGGCCGGGCAGCGGCGCGATTTCGAATTCCAGCGCCTGCACGGCATGGGCGAGGCGTTGCATGATGAAGTATTGAAGCTGCCAGGTCTCGCCTGCCGCGTGTATGCCCCGGTCGGCGCGCACGCGGACTTGCTGCCCTACCTGGTGCGGCGTCTGCTGGAAAATGGCGCGAACACATCGTTCGTGAATCGCATCGCCGACGAAAAAGCCGCAGTGGAAAATGTTGTGGCTGACCCGATTTCCCAGCTGAAATCGCTCACAACGATAGCCGACCCGCGCATTCCGTTGCCGCAAAACCTGTTTCGCCCGGAAAGGGAAAATTCGACGGGAATCAGTCTGGCCGACGCTTTGGAAATGGAAAAACTCCACGCCGAAATGACAACGCTGATGCAATCGTCGAACTGGTTTGCCGCACCGTTGGTAAACGGCAAGGCATTAATAGGCACAGCGCGAGTGCAGACTGCCCCTTCAAATCGGCGGCGTGAAATCGGCCGGGTCGTCGATTCCGACCTGGCCGGTGTCGATGCCGCGTTGTCGGCGGCGACGCAAGCGGCGGGGATCTGGAACGCAACGCCTGTCGATGCGCGAGCCGACGCGCTGCAATGCGCAGCCGATATTTTCGAGGCAAAGCGGGCCGAATTGATGGCGCTGCTGATGCTTGAAGCCGGTAAGATATTTTCCGATGCTCAGTCCGAATTGCGCGAGGCAGTGGATTTTTTGCGCTATTACGCCGCGCAGGCGCGCAGACTTTTTTCTGCACCGGAAACGCTGCCCGGCCCAACCGGGGAATCCAACCAACTATTTCTGCATGGCCGCGGAGTGTTTGCCTGCATCAGCCCATGGAATTTTCCGCTGGCAATTTTCACCGGCCAAATAGCGGCGGCATTGGCCGCCGGCAACGCAGTGATCGCCAAACCCGCTGAGCAAACGCCGCTGATTGCTTTTCTTGCGGTGAAAATTATGCATCAGGCGGGTGTGCCGGCAGGCGTATTGTCGTTGCTGCCTGGAGACGGCGCGATTATCGGTTCGGCGCTGGTAAAGGACGACCGTGTTGACGGTGTAGTATTTACCGGATCGACCGCGACGGCTCAGTCGATTAACCGTTCGCTTGCGGCAAGAACCGGTGCCATCGTTCCGTTTATCGCGGAAACCGGCGGCGTCAATGCGCTGATCGCCGACAGCTCCGCGTTGCCCGAGCAGGTCGTAAATGATGTGATGGCGTCGGCCTTTAACAGCGCCGGTCAGCGCTGCTCCGCTTGCCGGGTGCTGTTTGTTCAGCAGGAGATTGCCGATCGGGTTTTGTTTCTTTTGCAGAGTGCGCTGGGCGAGTGGGTGATCGGCGACCCGACCAGACTCGAAACGGATATCGGGCCGGTGATCGACGCCGATGCCAAAGCCATACTCGAACGCCACCGGCAAAAAATGCGCGACGGAGCCAAAATTATTTTCGAAATGCCCATGCCGGATGCTTGCGAACAAGGGACATTTTTTGCACCGGCGATTTATGAACTCGCTGATCTTAATCAGCTCGACGGCGAAGTGTTCGGGCCGATCCTGCATGTAATCCGTTTTGCCGGAAGCGATTTAGGCAAGGTAATCGATTCGATCAATGCCAAAGGCTATGGATTGACCCTGGGAATCCATTCGCGCATCGACGATTCGATCGAAACGGTATGCGCGCGCGCGAAGGTCGGTAATCTATACGTAAATCGCAACATGATCGGCGCAGTCGTTGGCGTACAACCTTTCGGCGGAGAAAGCCTGTCAGGAACCGGCCCGAAAGCGGGAGGTCCGCATTACTTGATGCGCTTTGTGACCGAACGGACGCAAACCGTCAACACAGCGGCAGTCGGCGGAAACGCCGGATTGCTGTCGCAATCCGAAGATTGACGTGCGTCCGAGTGAATCCTCGAACTTCGTTCTGTTTTGCCCGCGGGCGAACTCCCGGCAGCCAAAACCATATTAAATTCAATGAAATCAATCGGTCGCACGCGTAAGTTCTTTTCCGTCAAACCGGCGGTTTCGCGCCGTTTTACCCCAAGAATTTCCGTTAGTGCACACTGACTGAAATATATAATAAAAACAATTAGTTAAAATTAAAGACGAACATTTTCTCGGTTTTAAGATTACTACCTTTTCCGCGCCAATATACAGTGTTCACCCCATGCTACCCCACCTGCTATTTTCCTCGTTTGTGAAATAATTCCCGTGAAGGCTAAAACTCGAACGTGATGTCGTTTTGGTTTACCTCATTTCATCAAGGGAACATGAATATTATTAACAAGCTGGTCTTGGTGTTGTGCCTAGTAGGCGTGGTCGCCTACGCCGAGACAGTTTCCCCCTACAGCAAGCCAACCAGCGCAATCGGTGCAATGAGAGATTTGCGCGACATCAACGGCGATAACCTGCAGGAATTCTTAAAAAATTCTGCGCCGGTCAAGCCGTTGAAGTTCGAGCCTGCACCGTCACCTGTCGCCATGTTGCACAACGGACCTGCGATATTCCTGACGCTTGGTGTTCCCGCCGCGCTTGCCGATGTGGCGCGATCCAACCATCCAGCAGCGCAGACAAGCAATGCCGCCTCAAAGAAGATCAATTTCAGTGATGACGCCGCAACGCTGAATCCGAAATACGTCTCGATCGCCGCAATCAAGAATCCGTTGCTGCAGAACGCGGCGAACATGACCAACGCGATGCCTCCAGCCGTATGGTTGCTGGGTTTTGGTCTGCTCGGCATGGCCGGAATTTCGCGCCGCAAAAAAACACCAGAATAATCGTATTTGCTCCGCAATGAAAAAACCCCGCATGGCGGGGTTTTTTCATTTTGCTTACCCTCTGTCCGATCAGGCTATTTTTTCCACACCATCGACTGCCGGTTTGCCGCGCAGTAATACCAGCATCGGCTTCCCTTGCTCCCGCCAATATTCCACGGCGCTCTGGAATATTTCGAGCAGCGTATCGAATTGTCCATGTGCGTGAGACGCCAATCCGTCGTAATGATCGTACAGCACGAGATAGCCCTTGGCATCGTGCCAGGACAAATCCTCAAGGCAATCGGCGAACGCATCCCAGTTGTTGCCGAAATGCTCGGGGAAGTGCATGGCTACCGCAGCATGATTCAGAAACTGTTCCTTTTTCTCGATTTTTTTACCCTCAATATGAAAGTACGCGAGCTTTGCCGTCTTGGCCATTTTCTCGATTTCCGCCTGCGTATCAGCCGATGTTAGCTGGAAAACGCCGCCGAGTTTGTTCTCGGCCAACAAGGATTTCAGTTTTTTCATCGGTTATTCCTTAATCTGGCGAAACGTTTCGTAATGGTCGTCGGTGTAATAGAACTCTCCCTTGCTGCCGGCGATGATGCGGCGCGCGCCGCGATTACGCGCCCCCGGCGTCTTTACCGTGTATTCCTTGTAATAGCCGCGCGGCTGTTTCGGCAGGCGCTTTTCGCGGTTGCCGAACACCACGCCGTCTCGGCTATAGGGAAACGGTCCACCTTGCTTGATCAGGGCGAGGACGTGCCTCGCCTCGGGATTCAGCTCGTTGACGCCGATCATTTCCGCGTTTTGACCGAACATCTTGCGCATGCCTGAGGGAGCTTCGTAGGCAGTCGCGTGTAATCCGGCGAAAGCCATGCCGAGCGCAAGCAGGGACAAAATTACATATCGCGTCGAAGAACGTAAGCTTGTCATCGTTGGTTTTCCTGATAAAAATAGACGCCGCGCAACAAGTGCGTACGCGGTAACGGTCAGGCGAGTCTAACGCCGGGGTTTCAAAATCGATGACACCGCACATTTTAACTCTTGTGCGGGCAATCGCGTTTGGTGCAGTCGGCGTATATGTGCAGCGAATGGTCGTGAATGGCAAAGCCGCGTTCGCTGGCGATCTTGTTTTGCCGCCGCTCGATTTCGGCGTCATAAAATTCCTCCACCCGGCCACATTGCAGACACACCAGATGGTCGTGATGGCCGCCCTGATTTAGCTCGTATACCGCTTTGCCGCTCTCGAAATGATGGCGCGACAGCAGGCCCGCCTGCTCGAATTGCGTCAGCACACGGTAAACCGTCGCCAGGCCGATGTCGATGCCTTCATTGCCGAGCAGGCGGTATACATCTTCCGCGGTCAGGTGGCGCACGTCGCTTTGCTCGAACAGGTTCAGCACTTTCAGTCGCGGCAGTGTGGCCTTCAGGCCGATATTTTTCAGGTCTTTGGCTTCGCTCATGCATCTTTGTACCACATCCGCGCCCGCGCGTTAAGATGCCGTCGGTATTGCGGCTGACTAAGGCCGCGCCGCCGCGCTATAATCATGCATTAACTATCCCGGGACATACCAATGATTCGCCATTCAATCACCTGCTGCTGCATCGCAACCGGCATCTTATTTGTGCTTCCGGCTTGCAGCTATTTCGCCCCTTACAAAATCGACATACAGCAAGGCAATATCGTCGCGCAGGAAGACGCGGAAAAACTCAAAGCCGGAATGACGCGGAGTGAAGTGAAAAACCTTATCGGCACCCCGCTGGTCGCCGATATTTATCACGCCGACCGCTGGGATTATGTTTACCGTATGCGCAGGGGCTGGACGGTTGAGCCGCAGCGCAAACTTACGGTGACGTTTGAAAAAGATGTGCTCACGCGCATCGAAGGCGAAGGCCTGGCGAACGCGGATTTGAGCGCCAAAAAATGAAAGTCATGGACATTTGCGTCGCCGGCAGCGGCGGTCGCATGGGCCGCATGCTGATGGAAATCATCGCCGCCGATAGCCAAGTACGCCTCTCCGGCGCGTTCGAGCAGAAGGGCAGCGAATTCGTCGGCCGCGACGCCGGCGAATTGATCGGCGCGAAAAATTCCGTCGTTATCACAGCCGACGTGTCCTCCGCGCTGAAATCCGGGGATGTAATGATCGATTTCACCCGTCCCGAAGGCACGCTGGCGCACCTCGACCTCTGCCGCGCCAAAGGTGCAAAAATAGTTATCGGTACCACCGGCTTTTCTGAGGCGCAAAAGCAAATGATTCGTGCGGCGGCCGGCGATATCGCCATCGTGTTTGCACCCAACATGAGCGTCGGCGTCAACGTCACCTTCAAGCTGCTCGAGCTTGCGGCGAAAATTTTGCACGACGGCTATGACATCGAAATCATCGAAGCCCACCACCGGCACAAAGTTGATGCACCTTCCGGCACCGCGCTCGGCATGGGCGAAGTCATCGCCAAGACCATCGGCCAGCCGCTTGATGAAATTGCCGTTTATGCTCGCGAAGGCGTCACCGGTGAACGCAAGGCGGGCAGCATCGGCTTCGCTACCGTGCGCGGCGGTGATATCGTCGGCGATCACACCGTGATGTTTGCCGGCATTGGCGAACGGGTCGAGATCACCCATAAAGCATCAAGCCGCGCGACCTTCGCACAAGGCGCCGTCCGCGCAGCGAAATTTCTGGCGGGCAAAAAGAACGGGTTGTTTGATATGCAGGACGTGCTGGGATTGCGATGAGTTCTCAGCCAGATAGCTGAAATGAATGATAAATATAAGTATTTGATTATATTTAGTTTGTTATTGATGTTTGGGGTGTCGTATTTATTTTATACAACTCCGCAAAATAGGAACGTGTCTCGCGTCGAAGTGGCGGCCGAAAAAAATCCCGCTGCAGCAACAAATATCACACCATCTTTGCTGCCTGTTTCACCCTCTTCATCTGCCGCCAAAAGCATGACGCCAAAGACCAATATTTTCGCGCCAAATAAAACTCCGGCCGAAGAGATTCTGGTCGGCATGGAGTATCAATCATCACAGGATCTGAAAGCGTTTTATCAAAAATATCGCCACCATTCTTTGCCAGGCGTTAAATATTGGGTCTATAACGCGCTTGGTACCTGTCTTCGTTTCGCCAAGGGTTCGGACGGAAAACCATATCAGAACGCTGCCGATTTTTTGCAGTCCAGCGCTGAGGGCAAGCAATTAGTTGATCGTACCGAGGCGTATAACAAGCTGCATAGTCGTTGCAATGGCCTTGAAACAACCCCGGTAAACGAAACGGTGAAGGAAGTGCAAGCATTGCAGGAAAGTGCGGAAGCCGGAGGGGATGCCAAGGCGCTGATGGCGCGCGGGTTACTCATCAACAATAAATATTCTGAAGTCGAAATAGCGCAGGCTCTTGTTTCGACGCTGGAGTCTGAAGACCCCTATGCCATAAGAAATGTGGCGAATCTGTTGCAACGGCCAGGGGTCGATTACATTTTGATTGGCGTCGGTAATCATCCGGTCAGCTACGAGTTGGTATCTGCAGCAGCTAACCTTGCGGCGTGCGAACTGGGAGCAGACTGTTCAACTGGCTCAATTACCTGGGCAGAGCAATGCATTAACGATGGAAATTGCAGTTCACCGAATGTTGCGCAGCAAATTCTCGATCGGCTGGATAGCGACGCCGATCGTCTCGAAGCACAGCGCGCGCGTGATCTCATTGTCAAAGCGGCGAAAACCGGTGACGTGTCGCTGCTCGGTTTGCCAAAATAAAACATCTGCGTCCGCGCGTTGAATGCGCGCGTGTTTTCGGGTATAATCTTTACTCAAATAGCGCGGGGAAGAGCGACATCTTTCCCGCATTTTTTGTACCTGCAATTTGCGCAGTTTTCCGGAGTTTCCCGTGCCGCACACTCGTCCCGCCATCCTCGTTCTTGCAGATGGATCAGTATTCCGGGGCATATCCATTGGCGCACAAGGCACATCGGTTGGCGAAGTCGTATTCAACACCGCCATGACCGGTTATCAGGAAATTCTCACCGATCCATCGTATTGCAGACAGATTGTCACGCTCACTTATCCCCACATCGGCAATACGGGTGTCAACCTGGAAGATGCCGAGTCGGAAAGCGTTTTTGCCGCGGGCCTGGTGATTCGTGATTTGCCCTTAATTGCCAGTAACTTCCGCTCTCAGCAGGATCTATCCAGTTTTTTGATTAAAAACAATGTCGTCGCGATTGCCGATATTGACACGCGTCGCCTGACGCGCATTTTAAGAGAGAGGGGCGCGCAAAACGGTTGCCTTATGGCGGGTAACGTCGACGAAGCCGAGGCGCTGAAACAGGCGAAAGCATTCGCCGGATTGGCCGGAATGGATCTGGCCAAAGTTGTCAGTACCGTAAAAGCATATGACTGGCTGGAAGGCGAATGGGCGCTCGGCAAAGGCTACGCCAAACAAACCAACGCTGAATTTCATGTGGTGGCATTCGATTACGGGGTGAAGCGGAATATTTTGCGCATGCTTACCGAACGCGGCTGCAAAGTCACCGTGCTGCCCGCACAAGGGAGCGCCGAGGACGCGCTGGCGCTCGAACCCGACGGCATTTTTCTATCCAACGGTCCGGGCGACCCGGAGCCTTGCGACTACGCGATTCGCGCGATTAAGACTTTAGTCGATAAGAATATTCCGACTTTCGGCATTTGCCTCGGCCATCAATTATTAGGTTTAGCCAGCGGTGCAAAGACCGTCAAAATGAAATTCGGCCACCACGGCGCCAATCATCCGGTGCAGGATCTCGATACCGGCAGAGTCATGATCACCAGCCAGAATCATGGGTTCGCCGTCGATGCGGCTACGCTGCCGGCGAATCTGCGCGCCACGCACAAGTCCTTGTTCGACGGCTCGCTGCAAGGCATGGTGCGCACGGATAGACCCGCCTTCAGTTTTCAGGGGCACCCTGAAGCGAGTCCCGGCCCGCACGAAGTCGGTTATTTGTTCGATCGTTTTGTAGACATGATGAAGAAAAAATAATTCATCATGTTCGGAATCACCGATATTCTGACTTACACCTTGGGCGTGATTTTTATCGTGTTATTGCCCGGTCCCAATTCCTTGTATGTTTTGTCAGTCGCCGCGCAGCGCGGGGTAAAGCAAGGTTATCTTGGCGCGCTGGGAATATTTGTCGGCGATACAATCTTGATGATATTGAGTGCGGCAGGGGTTGCATCCCTGCTAAAAGCGAATTCCGATTTATTTAATTTAATCAAATACTTAGGCGCTGCATATTTGGCGTGGATCGGATTGAATTTATTGCGTGCAG
>JBAVXA010000116.1:0-1691 GCA_049698095.1 Burkholderiales bacterium | reverse complement strand
CATAATCCTTGGTCGGCAACAGGGTGTTGATGGGAATCGGCACAATCCCGGCCTTGATCGCGCCGAGAAACGCCGCCACGAAATCGACGCCGTCGTGCATCGCAAGGATGATGCGCTGCTCGCGACTTATTCCCAGACTCTGCAGGGCATTGGCGAACCGATTGGCACGATGGGAAAGCTCGTTGTAGGTATAACTGCCGGCGTCGTCAATCACGGCGGTTTTGTCGCCGCGTCCGCCAATCAGGTTGCGTTCAAGCAAATCGTGCGCCGCATTGTAATCGCGCGGAATACGAACTTGCGGCGGACTGGTGCTGTGGTCGGCGCTGGATAACTCGGCCATGCTCACTCTCCTGAAATACGTTTTTATTTTATGCGCGGGCGCAATAATTTATGCGGCACAGGACAATATTAGAATTAATTACCGATCAATGTTGCATTTTCGGAACGGCGAATTATAATACAATTTTAAAAAATGGAAATGCATTATATTGCATATGACGCCAGCTTCTTCAGTTCGTATTGCGAGGCAACCAGACAGCCCGTCGGCTGGCACAGGCGATGCCGACACCAAATTCCTTCGTGCGCTGGGCGAACGCGTGCGACACGAGCGATCGCAACGTAACCTGACGCGCAGGACCCTGGCGGAAAACTCCAGAGTGTCAGAACGTTACGTCGCGCAGCTTGAATCGGGCAAGGGAAATATTTCTGTTCTGCTGCTGCGCAAGATCGCCAATGCGCTTAATTTGCCGCTCGCCGAACTGTTGCAGCCGGGCAATGACCCATCGCGCGAGTTGGGACTGATACGACAGTTGCTGGAAAAAATGCCGGAAGCAAGACTGGCTGCTCTGCGCAAGAGACTGATGCGCGACTTTAACCTCAACGACGCAAAACCGAAAAACCGCATTGCGCTGGTCGGCCTGCGCGGCGCGGGCAAATCGACATTAGGCGGGATGCTGGCGAAGGCATTGGGGCTGCCGTTCATCGAACTGGATCGGGAAATCGAGCGTGCTGCGGGAATGGATCAGGCAGAAATTTTTCTGCTTTACGGTGACAGCGGATATCGGCGGCTGGAAAGTCAGTGCCTGGAAAAGACTCTCGCGCAAAACGAACGCGCGGTGATCAGTGTCGGCGGCGGCATCGTGTCGCAAGCCGATACCTATAATTCTCTGCTGGAAAATTGTTTCACCGTTTGGATAAAAGCCACTCCCGAGGAACACATGTCGCGCGTAATCGCCCAGGGCGACATGCGCCCGATGCGCGGCCATAAAGAAGCCATGCAAGACCTGAAAAACCTTCTGGCCGGGCGAGAACAACTTTATGCAAAGGCCGATTTCACCCTCGACACGTCCGGCGACACGCCGAAGCGAAGTCTGCAAAAAATTAACCTGGCATTGAGCCATTAAATGGAGACAGCATGAGCATAGCCAGCGCGACCAAACAGGACGCATCCGACTCTCCTCTGGTCGACTACCAGATTACACCTGATCGCTATCAACATTATAAAGTCAGCTATGACGGCCCAGTGGCGACCCTCGCCATCGACATCAACGAAGACGGCGGTATCCGCCCGGGATACAAGTTGAAACTGAATTCCTATGATCTTGGCGTCGATATCGAACTCTACGACGCCGTGCAGCGCATTCGCTTCGAGCATCCCGAAGTACGCACCGTGGTGCTCACCAGCGGCAAAG
>JBAVXA010000115.1:0-27183 GCA_049698095.1 Burkholderiales bacterium | reverse complement strand
TGCACCAGCGCGTCGCCGATCAACACGCGTGTCATGCCGGGATTTTTTTTGGCAAAGCCGAGCAGCATGGCCATCACGGCCTCGAGCTGTTTTATGCCCGATGTTTCTTCCGCCATGATTTTGTTGATCAGCGAAAACACCGTCGCTTCGATGAATTCAATCAACCCTTCGAACATTTGTGCTTTGCTGGCGAAGTGACGATACAGCGCAGCCTCGGATACGTCGACTTTCGCCGCCAGCAACGCGGTGGTAATTTTTTCGCCTTTTGGATCTTCAAGCATTTCCGCAAGGGTCTGCAGAATCTGTGCTTTACGTTCGCCGGGTTTTGTCGCCATAGTATTTTTATAACTTATTAATTATATTAAATATTTATCGCGGTGAAATTACCTGCGTCCACCCAGAATCGAACCGAGCACGCCGCGGATAATCGATCGCCCAATCTGGCTGCCGATGGCGCGCGACGCGCTTTTGATCATCGCCTCGCCCATTCCTTCGCGCGTGCGACCACCTTTCTTATTGTTGCCTCCGCCAGGCAGTCCCGTCGCGCCGCCGAACACATCGCCAATGGTGTCTTTGACTTTATCCATCATGCCGCCGGAAGATTCGGCGGACGCGACGCGCACCTCGGCGCGGGCCTGGAGTTTTTCATGCGCCGATTCGCGGTCGACGGTTTTCTCGTACTGCCCGAATACTGTCGAGCCGCTGATAATCGCCTGACGCTGCTCCGGCGTGATGGAGCCGATCTGCGAATGCGGCGGAAGGATATACGCGCGTTCCACGACGCCCGGTGTGCCTTTGGCATCCAGAAACGACACCAGCGCCTCGCCAACGCCGAGTTCGGTAATCGCCTTCACCACGTCGAGTTTGGCGTTGGTGCGAAATGTTTCCGCCGCTGCCTGCACGGCCTTCTGGTCGCGCGGCGTGAATGAGCGCAACGCGTGTTGAATCCGGTTGCCCAATTGGCCGAGCACGATGTCCGGCACGTCGAGCGGATTCTGCGTGACGAAATAAACGCCGACTCCTTTGGATCGCACCAGCCGGATCACCAGCTCGATTTTCTGCATCAATGCCTGCGGCGCATCGGTGAAGAGCAGGTGCGCTTCGTCGAAAAAGAATACCAGTTTGGGCTTTTCCGGGTCGCCGACTTCCGGCAGATTTTCATACAGCTCGGACAACATCCACAGCAGAAATGTCGAATACAGGCGCGGCGCCTGCATCAGCTTGTCCGCGGCCAGAATCTTGACCTGGCCGCGGCCCTTGCTGTCGGTTTGCATCCAATCGTCGAAATTCAGCGCCGGTTCACCGAAAAATTTGTCGCCGCCCTGTTGTTCCAGTTCGAGCAGGCCGCGTTGGATGGCGCCGACACTGGCAGTGGAAATATTGCCGTATTTGGTGGTGAACTGCGCCGCGTTGTCGCCCATGTATTGCAGCATCGAGCGCAGGTCTTTCAGGTCGAGCAGCAACAGACCGTTGTCGTCAGCGAGCTTGAACAAAATGGCCAGCACGCCCTGCTGCACTTCATTCAAATTCAGAATCCGCGCCAGCAGCAGCGGGCCCATTTCCGATATCGTCGCGCGTACCGGATGGCCCTGCTGGGCGAACACATCCCAGAAAACTACGGGATAGTTTTGATAGGGGAAATCGGTGATCTTGAGCAGATCCAGCCGCGCTTTGATTTTCGGGTTTTCTTTTCCTGCCTGCGAGATGCCGGCGAGATCGCCCTTCACGTCTGCCATGAAAACCGGCACGCCGTTGCGGCTGAAGTTTTCCGCCAGAACCTGCAGCGACACGGTTTTGCCCGTTCCCGTCGCGCCGGCGATCAGACCGTGGCGATTCGCCATTTGCGGCAATAGTGTGAGGGAAACGGCGCTTTGCGCGATGAGCATCGGTTCAGCCATTTTTATTCTCCAGCCTTGGTCAAGATATGGCCGGAATGTTACCATTAGCGACTCTAAATATGTAAATCAACCATATCGGGAAACAAAGCTATGGCAGGGCATTCCAAATGGGCCAATATCAAGCACAAGAAAGCGGCCACCGACGCCAAGCGCGGCAAAATCTTCACCCGCTTGATTAAGGAAATTACCGTGGCAGCGAAGCTGGGGGAAGCCGATCCGGCGATGAACCCGCGCCTGCGCCTCGCCGTCGACAAGGCCTACGACAACAACATGCCCAAAGACACCATCGAGCGCGCGATCAAGCGCGGTGCGGGCGAGCTGGAAGGCGTGAGCTATGAGGAAATCCGCTACGAAGGCTACGGCATCAACGGCGCAGCGGTGATGGTGGATTGCATGACCGACAACAAGACCCGCACCGTCGCCGACGTGCGTCACGCGTTCACCAAATACGGCGGCAACCTGGGCACCGACGGCTCGGTCGCGTTTTTGTTCAAACACTGCGGTCAACTTGTGTTCGCACCGGGCACCAACGAAGACAAACTGATGGAAGCTGCGCTCGAAGCCGGTGCAGAGGATATTTCGACCAACGAGGATGGCAGCATTGAAGTCATTACCGGTCCGTATGAATTTGCCGGCGTCAAAGCGGCGCTGGAAAAAGCCGGCTTCAAATCCGAGTTCGGCGAAGTGACCATGAAGCCATCGACTGAAACGTTATTGACCGGCGACGATGCGGTGAAAATGCAAAAGCTGCTGGATGCCTTCGATGCGCTTGACGACGTGCAGGAAGTGTATACCACGGCGATTATCGATGTTTAAATAACTAATTGATTATATTGAATAATTCAAATACTCCCAACTCCTGTTTCGGCGCAGATTTTTTCTCGCTGTGAGGATACTCGGCATTGATCCGGGATTGCGTCTGACAGGTTTCGGCGTGATCGAAAAAAACGGACAAACATTGCGCTACATCACCAGCGGCGTGGTGAAAGTGCCGGTGACAGAATTGCCCGAGCGGCTCAAGGTTATTTTGCACAGCGTCGGCGAAATCATCTCGCTGAATCAACCGATGGAAGTCGCCATCGAAAAAGTCTTCGTCAACGTCAATCCGCAATCGACTTTATTATTGGGCCAGGCGCGCGGCGCGGCGATTTGCGCGGCGGTGCTGCAAAACCTGCCCGTCGCCGAATACACTGCGCTGCAAGTCAAGCAAGCCGTGGTTGGCAACGGCCACGCGAAAAAAGAACAGGTGCAGGAAATGGTCAAACGCTTGTTGAATCTGGAAGGCGTGCCGAGCGCAGATGCCGCCGATGCGCTGGCTTGCGCGATTTGTCATGCGCATGGCGGTTTGGGTTTGGGGAATATTGCGACAAGGGGTTATAGAGTGAAAAAAGGCCGTTTGGTATGAGCGTAGATTTGCAAGCGATTATTTTCGACATGGATGGTCTCATGCTTGATACCGAGCGCATAGCATTGCGTGTGTTGGCAGAAGCGGCTCAATCGCTCGGCTATCCTTGGCGGGAGGAAATTGGATTGGCGATGGTCGGTTTGAATTCGCGTGATTCTGATGTGGTTGTGCGCAAGCATCTCGGACTGGATTATTCAGCCGATCATTTGCGTGAAGCTTTTAGCGCACGTTATGAGATAGTCATTGCAACTGAGATTATTCCTTTAAAACCAGGTCTGTTGGAATTGCTGGATTGGGTCGAATCACGATCGCTGGTGAAAGCCATCGCGACCTCTACTCATAAATCGCGCGCCTTGTTCAAGCTTAATCGCACAGGTATTGCACCATACTTCGATATCGTAGTCGGCGGCGACGAAGTGAAACAGGGTAAGCCTGCGCCGGAGATTTTTCTCGCTGCTGCTGCCCGGCTTGGCGTAGACCCGAACAATTGTTTGGTGCTGGAAGATTCCGCGCCGGGTGTGCGCGCGGCTTTGGCAGCGGGGATGCAAGTCATTATGGTTCCCGATATGCTGATGCCTGCACCTGAAGTCTTGGCACTGGGGCATCCGATTTGTATATCGTTGTTTGAAGCAAAGCAGTTAATTGAAAAAATTTTTAGCACGCAGATTTCTGCGCGCGCTTACGCAAACGAGAGCTTAGTATGATCGGACGCATCACAGGCAAGCTGGTGGAAAAACGCCCACCGCAGGTGGTCATCGACGCACACGGGGTCGGCTATGAAATCGACGTGCCGATGAGTACATTTTACAATCTGCCCGCCACAGGGGAGACCGTCATGCTGCATACGCAACTCATCGTTCGCGAAGACGCGCATCTGCTCTACGGTTTCGGCTCCGAAGAAGAGCGCAAAGTGTTTCGCCAGTTTCTCAAGATCAGCGGCGTCGGACCCAAACTCGCGTTGTCGGTGTTAAGCGGATTATCCATCGGCGATCTGGCGCAGGCGGTGGCGTCGCAGGAAGCGGGGCGTCTGACCAAGATCCCCGGCGTCGGCAAAAAAACCGCTGAGCGCCTGTTGCTCGAATTAAAAGACAAGCTCGATGTGGTGGTGGCGGGTCGTGCCGTAAAACCCGCGTCTTCCGCCGACGACGCGCTGAATGCGTTGCTGGCGCTGGGATATAATGATCGCGAAGCGCAGCTCGCGTTGAAACAGATTCCCGAGGGCTTGACGCTGTCGGAAAAAATCCGTGGCGCGCTGAAATCATTGTCAAAGGCTTGAGCAAATGTCCGGACAGGGTTGGATCAAAAAATGGAATCTCGGCGCAAAGTTGCTGCGCTTCGGCATGAATTGCTGGCCGCCGTTTGTCGGGGCGGGTATCCACGTCATGCATTGGACCGACGATTTTCGCAACGTGCGCGTGCGCATGAAAATGTATTGGTACAACAAAAACTACATGGGCACCCATTTCGGCGGCACCTTGTTTTCCATGACCGACCCGTTTTTCATGATCATGACGGCGGAGAATTTGGGTAAAGGTTATGTAGTGTGGGACAAGTCCGCGACCATCCATTTTCGTAAACCGGGCCGCGGCACGGTGTATGCCGAGTTCCAGTTAAAACAGAATTTTCTCGATGAAGTATTGGCGCAAACTGCCAACGGGGATAAGTTTGAGCCGGTGTTGAGCGTCGATGTCACTGACGAAAGCGGCGAAGTGGTGGCGACCATAGAGAAACAACTATATATCCGCAAAGTACGTTCGAAAAGTGAGCGTGCGGCGGCGAAGGATGAATTGAAACAAGCGGCATAGGGTTTTGCGCTGAGTTAAATTAAAACCATGTCATTCTGAGGGGCTTTTCCCGAAGAATCTGCTGTAGATTTCAAAGCAGATCCTTCGCGATCGCTCAGGATGACAGCAGTGGTAGGGTGGGCACGCTACGCTTTGCTTACCCTACCGCGGTTGAAATTTTCGTAGCCTGGGCTTATCAGCCCGGCGCCTGCGTAAACACATAGCTTGATGGGCATACCGGCCCAGCCTACGGATTAAATGATTAAAAAATTATGATAGAAACCGACCGCCTGATTTCCGCCGCACCCGCTTCGCAACAGGAGGAAGCGCTGGAGCGCGCGCTGCGCCCGAAGGCGCTGGACGAATACGTCGGCCAGGAAAAAATCCGCGAGCAGTTGCAGATATTCATCGACGCGGCGCGCAAGCGCAAAGAGTCGCTCGATCATGTCCTGCTGTTCGGCCCGCCGGGGTTGGGCAAGACCACGCTGGCGCATATCATCGCGCGCGAGATGGGTGTGAACCTGCGCCAGACCTCCGGGCCGGTGCTCGAGCGCGCCGGCGATCTCGCCGCGCTGCTAACCAATCTGGAACCCAACGACGTGTTGTTCATTGACGAAATTCACCGCCTTTCGCCGGTGGTGGAGGAGATTTTGTATCCGGCGCTGGAGGATTATCAGATCGACATCATGATCGGCGAGGGGCCGGCGGCGCGTTCGGTGAAGCTCGATTTGCCGCCCTTCACGCTGGTCGGCGCGACCACCCGCGCGGGCATGCTGACCAATCCGCTGCGCGACCGTTTCGGCATTGTGGCTCGACTGGAGTTTTATTCACCCGAAGAATTGACGCGCATCGTCAAGCGCTCCGCGACCCTGCTCAAGGTTGAAACCGCGCCGGAGGGGGCGCATGAGATCGCCAGGCGTTCGCGCGGCACGCCGCGCATTGCCAACCGCCTGCTGCGCCGCGTGCGCGATTTCGCCCAGGTGAAGGCCGACGGTATCGTGACGCAAACGGTTGCCGACGATGCGTTGAAAATGCTCGATGTCGATCTGGCCGGTCTCGACGTGATGGACCGCAAGCTGCTGTCGTGCGTGATTGAAAAATTCGCCGGCGGGCCGGTCGGTGTGGACAACCTCGCTTCCGCCATCGGCGAGGAGCGCGATACGATTGAAGATGTGCTCGAACCGTTCTTGATTCAACAAGGTTATCTGCAGCGCACGCCCCGCGGTCGCATGGCGACGGCGCTGGCGTATAAGCATTTCGGTCTGCCCGCAGTAAAAAATTCCTCCGATCTGTTTTAACTCTGCGTGATGAGTCCGACGTTTACATGGCCGGTGCGGGTTTACTATGAAGACACCGATGCAGGCGGCGTGGTGTACCATGCGCAGTACCTGAAGTTCATGGAGCGGGCGCGCACCGAATGGTTGCGTGACCTCGGTTTTGACCAGACGCGTTTGGCTGCCGAGCAGGGCATCATATTCGTCGCGCATGAGGTGCAGATAAAATTCGCCAGGCCCGCGCGCCTGAATGATTTGTTGCAGGTGACGGCGTCGGTCGAATCGGCGCGCCATTTCAGCCTGGTATTTGCGCAAAAAATCCTGCGTGATGATGAGGTGATTGCCGGCGCCAGCGTCACCATCGCGTGCGTCAATGTGCAAACGCTGAAGCCGGCGCAAATACCGATAACAATACGCAACTCATTGATTTAATTAAATAAATAGGCAAAGAAAGGCAACGCGTGAACGCCAATACCGATCTGTCCATTTTGCATCTCATCACCGGCGCCAGCGTCATTGTGCAACTGGTGATGTTATTGCTGCTTGCTTCGTCCTTCATGTCGTGGCTGTATATTTTCATGAAAATGTTTGCCATCAAGCGCGCGGTAAAGGACACCAACGCATTTGAAAAAGAGTTCTGGAGTGGCGCGGATTTGCGCAACGTTTACCAACGGATTTCCAATAGCCGCGGCGAAACCGGCGCGATGGAACGCATATTCGAATCGGGCTTTCAGGAATTTCTCAAACTCAAGGGGCGGGGCGGCAGCGATATCGGTGCGTTGATGGACGGTACGCGCCGCGCAATGAAGGCCACCTACCAGCGCGAAATGGACATGCTCGAATCGCATTTATCGTTTCTCGCCACCATCGGGTCGGTCAGCCCCTACGTCGGTTTGCTCGGCACGGTGTGGGGAATCATGAATGCCTTTCGCGGGCTATCCAATGTCGGCCAGGCAACCCTGGCCCATGTCGCGCCGGGCATCGCCGAAGCCCTGGTCGCCACCGCCATGGGCTTGTTCGCGGCGATTCCGGCGGTGGTCGCCTACAATCGTTACACCCATGATATCGACCGCCTGTCATCGCGGCTGGAAAGCTTCATGGAAGAATTCTCCAACATATTGCAGCGGCAGGCGCAATAATGCCGCGCGAACGTAAACAGATTAACCAGATAAACGTTGTGCCCTACATCGACGTGATGCTGGTGCTGCTGGTGATTTTCATGATTACCGCGCCGTTGATCAATCCGGGCCAGATTGATTTGCCCAGCGTCGGCAATCAGCTCGGTGCGTCGAACGCGGCGCTGGAGGTGCAAATCAAGCTTGGCGGAAAAATTCTGCTGAATGACCGCGAAACCGGCACCATGCGCGAACTCAACCGCGGGGAACTTGTGCAGGCGATTAAAGACAAACTCAGCATGGTGCCGGACCAGCCGGTAGTCATCGCGGCAGACAAAGCGGTGCGCTACGAAGAGGTCATGAACGTAATGGACATTTTGCAGCAGAATAAAGTCAAGCGCATTGGCCTGCTCGCCAAGCCGAACAAGAACTGACAATGGCGAAGGATATCAGCGCCAGTCCGGGCCGGATACCAGCCATTGTGCTGGCGGTGCTGGTGCATTTACTCATATTCGCCGTGCTGATTTTCGGCGTGAGCTGGCAGAGCAAGGAGCCGCCGCCGGTACAGGTTGAATTGTGGGGACAGTTGCCCGAGCAGAAAGTCACCGCGGCTGCGCCTCCGCCGCAGGAGGCAATGCCGGAGCCGAAAGCGGAAGAGCCGAAACCGGTGGTCAAAGAGCCGGAGCCGGAACCGGAGCCGGCGAAACCCGAGCCGGCCAAGCCTGACCTTGCGCTGAAGGAGAAACAGGAGAAGGAACGCAAGCAGCAGGAAGAAAAGGCCGCCAGGGAAAAACAGCGCAAGGAGCAGGATGCCCTCGCGCAAAAGCAGAAGCAGGAGCGGCTGGCGCAGGAAAAAGCGCTGAAGGAAGAGCAGGATAAATTGGCCGCCGCGCAACAGGCAGCGGCAGACAAGGCGGCATCCGAACGCGCGGCGCAGCAGAGCGCGATGAATAGCTATATTGCCCGAATACGTGACAAGATCAGAAGCAATACCGACGTGCCTGACGGCGTTCCCGTTGGCACGCGTCTGGTAGTAAAATTGATTGTGTTGCCAACCGGCGAAGTGTTGAGTGCCGATCCGGTGGGCGGTAGCGGTAATAAAATTTATAACGATGCTGTGCAGCGCGGCATCAAGCGCGCGGAGCCTCTGCCGTTGCCTGAAGACCCCAGGTTGCGGCAGCAATTCCGCTCTTTCGATTTGGCCTTAACACACGAGAAATAACACGATGCTGAAATTAACCAAGATTTGCCTGTTCTTTTTCGCGCTCTGGATTTCCTCCGCACATGCGCAACTCACGATCGACGTCACCACCCAAGGCGCGAAGCAGATCCCGATCGCGATTGTGCCTTTCGCCGGCGAGGATGCCGTACAGCAGAAACTCACTGCGATCGTCAAGAATGATCTGGCCGGCACGGGATTATTTCGGCTGGTGGATAGCTCGGCGGTGAATCCCCTTCCCAGCGATCCGGCGATGGTGAATTATGCCGATTGGCGTGCACGCTCGGCGGACGCAGTGGTCATCGGCGCTGTATCGCCGCAGGGCAGCGGCAGGCATGAAGTGCGCTTCTGGCTGCAGGATGTGTTGAAACAGGAAGGCATGCTGCGCCTGAGTTATCCCGGCGTCGATCAGGCGAATCTGCGCACCACCGCGCATACGATTGCCAATCAGATTTATGAAGCGCTCACCGGCAGCAAAGGCGTATTCAATACTCGCATTGCGTACGTCATCAAGGGCGCGGGACGTTACCAGCTGCAGGTCGCCGATGCCGACGGCTTTAACCCGCAAACCGTGTTGAGCCAGGTGGATCCGATCATCTCCCCTTCATGGTCGCCGGACGGCAATCGCATCGCCTATGTCAGTTTCGCCAACCGCAAGCCGTCGGTGATTGTGCGCGAGATTTACTCCAGCCAGGCGACAACGGTGGCAAGCTTCAGCGGCAGCAACAGCGCGCCGGCGTGGTCCCCAGACGGCCAGCGGCTGGCTGTGACCTTGACCAAAGACGGCGGATCACAACTGTATCTGGTTTCTGCGTCCGGTGGCAGCGCGACGCGCATTACCAACAGCAATGGCATCGATACCGAGCCGAGTTTTTCGCCTGACGGCAAGAGTATTTACTTCACCTCCGACCGGGGCGGCAGCCCGCAGATATACCGTGTCGGCG
This sequence comes from Burkholderiales bacterium, assembly GCA_049698095.1. GTDB lineage: Bacteria > Pseudomonadota > Gammaproteobacteria > Burkholderiales > JBEEJL01 > JBEEJL01. The sequence continues at coordinate 17,544 of JBAVXA010000115.1, read as the reverse complement.
TCGACGGCGGCAATGCGCAGCGCGTGACATTTGAAGGAACTTATAACGTCACGCCGCGCGTGGGTCCGGACGGAAAAAGCATCGTGTTCATTCAGCGCAACGGCGGGCGCTATCGTGTCGCCATGCAGGATCTGGCTTCGCAGCAAATTCAGGTACTGACAGATTCCGCGCTCGATGAATCGCCCAGTTTCGCTCCTAACGGCAAAACCATTTTATACGCGAGCCAGGTCGGCGGGCGCGGCGTGCTCGCAGCGGTATCCAGCGACGGGCGCGTCAAGCAGCGCTTGTCGACGCCTGCAGGGGATGTGCGCGAGCCCGCGTGGGGGCCGTTGGGCAAATAGGATTTCGCTTCGCCGGAATTGATTTTGGTTGGATTATTTTTGTAGTCTTAATTTCGATTTTATTTAAGCAAGGAACAAATCATGAAAAAATTAACTATTGCGCTATCGCTGCTGTTGATCCTGGCAGCGTGCAAAAGCACTCCTCTCGAAGTGAACAAGGCGCCGATCGACGATAAGTCCGGCAGCGGAACGGCGGCCGGTCAGGGTGCGGGGCAGACCGGCGTGGTGGCACCGCAGCCGCAGGTAACTACTGTGAATAATGATGCACGGGCCGACGCCAGTGCCAACGAAGCGCTCACCAAGCGCAGTATTTATTTCGATCTCGACAGCGACATCGTGACCGAAAGTTCCAAGCCAGTGGTGCAGGCCCACGCGCGTTACATGGTCGCGAATCCGGCCATACGTGCCACCATTCAGGGGAACACAGACGAGCGCGGCAGCCGCGAATACAACCTGGCGCTCGGTCAACGCCGCGCCGAGGCGGTGAAAAAACTGCTTAACGTTCTGGGCGCAAGCAACGCGCAAATGGAAGCAGTCAGCTTCGGCGAGGAAAAGCCGCGCGCGCAAGGACATGACGAAGCCGCCTGGGCGGAAAACCGCCGCGTCGATATTCAATACGGAGGGCAATGATGAGATTTCTTCTGCTTGGTTTGTCGTTGGCGATGTTGACGGCGACCGGCGTTCATGCCGGCTTGTTTGACGACGATGAAGCGCGCAAGGCGATCAATACCCTCACCGCGCAACAGAAAGCCGAGAAGGCCGCGAATGAGGCGCAGTTTGCGCGCATTGATGCAAATGTAAAGTCGATCGAAACCAGCGTGAAAAGCCTGGGTTTGGTCGAACTGGTAGGACAGATTGACGCGCTGAAAACCGAAATCAAATCACTGCGCGGGCAACAGGAAGTATTGAATAACTCCATCGAAACCACGCAGAAAAAACAGCGCGACTTCTATCTCGACCTGGATTCGCGTATCAAGCGCCTGGAAGAAGCTCCGGTGCCCGCGTCGGCGCCTGTTTCTTCATTGCCGCCAGGGGCGGTTTCCGGCGGCGGGGCGGTAATTAATCCATCGCCTGCCGTTGTTTCAGCGCCCGCCGATACGCGCAGTTCGATTCCCCAGCCGCCGTCTATGCCGGGAACCAAAAAGAAATAACTTGTGAAACGCTCATCGTGAATTCGCAAGTCATTCCACTGCGCATTGATGATGCGCCGCCCGACTCTGCCGTGCTGATGCTGCGCGTGAATGAAATATTCTTTTCATTGCAGGGCGAGACCAGCCGCAGTGGTTTGCCGACAGTTTTCGTGCGCCTGACCGGTTGTCCGTTACGCTGCGGCTATTGCGATACGGCGTATGCTTTCCACGAGGGGGAAACCGCGCCGGTTCAGTCCATACTCGATCGGGTTGCCAGCTATGCGGCCCGCTACGTGACTGTCACCGGTGGCGAACCACTGGCGCAAAAAAACTGCCTGCCCCTGCTCAAGCAACTTTGCGATGGGGGTTATTCGGTGTCGCTGGAAACCAGCGGCGCCATTGATGTTTCCCGCGTCGATCCGCGCGTGTCGCGGATAGTCGATATCAAAACGCCGGGTTCCGGCGAAATGGAAAAAAACCGCTGGCAGAATATCCCGCTGCTCACTGCACGCGATGAAATCAAATTCGTATTGTGCGATGAGGCAGACTACCGATGGGCGCGTGAAAAATTGCAACATCACGCGCTGGAAAAAATTTGCCCGGTGTTATTTTCACCGGTGTACGAGTCGCTCGAACCGGCGCAACTTGCCGAATGGATTCTGCGCGACCGCCTGCCGGTGCGCATGCAGGTGCAATTGCACAAGATTCTTTGGGGTGTTGAGCGGGGAAAATAAATATTATTGTAACTAATTGATTTTATTGATAATTATTGTAGGTTTCCAGCATCAGCCTTTATCCAAGACTACTCCATGCCCAGTGCAGTCGTATTACTCTCCGGCGGACTCGATTCAGCCACCACCCTGGCGATAGCACAATCTCAAGGTTTCGCCTGTTATTGCCTGAGCGTGAATTACGGCCAACGCCATGCCGTAGAACTCGAAGCGGCGGAGCGCGTCGCGGTACGTCTCGGCGCGCGGCAGCATCGCGTCGTCCGCGTTGATCTCGGCATGTTCGGCGGCTCGGCGCTCACGGACCCGGCAATCGCAGTCCCGCTGCAGGCGAGCAAAGGCATTCCCGTCACTTATGTTCCGGCACGCAACACGATAATGCTTTCCCTCGCCCTTGCCTGGGCGGAAGTACTCGACGCGCGCGATATTTTTGTCGGCGTAAATGCGGTGGACTATTCCGGCTACCCGGATTGCCGGCCGGAATATTTACGTGCTTTTGAAGTCATGGCGAACCTTGCCACCAAGGCGGCGGTCGAAGGGAATAAGCTGCACATTCACGCACCCTTACTGAACCTGTCCAAGGCCGAGATCATTTTACAAGGACGGCAATTGGGCGTGGATTATGGCATGACTGTGTCGTGCTACCAGGCCGATGAATTCGGCCGCGCATGCGGTGCCTGCGACGCCTGCCGCCTGCGGCGCAAAGGGTTCGCAGACGCCAATGTCGCCGACCCGACACAATATCTGACCATGCTGGCGTAAAAGTCTTGCGCCGGAACTACGTATTTTTTACAGGAGAAGAATCATGACCACACTACGACTCGGCGATACCGCGCCGGATTTTATTCAGGATTCCACCGCAGGAAAAATCAATTTTCATCAGTGGCTGGGCGATAGCTGGGGCATTCTGTTTTCTCATCCCAAGGATTTCACCCCGGTTTGCACGACCGAGCTTGGCTACACCGCCAAACTGAAAGACGAATTCGCCAAACGCAATGTCAAAGTGATGGCGATCAGTGTTGATGATGTCAATTCGCATAATCAATGGGTCGGCGATATCGCCGAAACGCAAGGCACCGCAGTGAATTTCCCCATTCTTGGCGACCCGGACAAAAAGGTATCCACGTTGTACGACATGATTCACCCGAACGCCAACGACACGCAGACCGTGCGCTCGGTATTCATTATCGATCCGAAGAAAAAAATCCGTACCACATTTACCTATCCGGCCAGCACGGGGCGCAATTTCGAGGAGATTCTGCGCGTCATCGATTCGCTGCAATTGTTTGATAATTACACCGTTGCCACGCCGGTGAACTGGCAAAACGGGCAGGACGTGATCATTCCGACTTCGGTGCAGGACCCGGAGTTGATCAAGCAAAAATATCCCAAAGGATACAAGGCCCTGAAGCCTTATTTACGCATCACGCCGCAACCCAATAAATAGTATTCGCAGGAATGCAGAAAAGAAAAAGGGCCAGCTTTTGCAAGCTGGCCCTTTGATCTGGTAGGCCGTGCGGGACTTGAACCTGCGACCAACGGATTAAAAGTCCGCTGCTCTACCAACTGAGCTAACGACCCGAATCAAGCTGCGCATTTTAGCTTTACACGCCTTAACTGTCAATTTTCGCTGGCGATGCGCCAGTACTGATATTTTATTGTTGCGGCACTGCCGGCGACGATGCCGGCAAAGGTGATGAACGAGCCGAGCGCGAGAGTGGAGACGCCGGTAATGCCCTGCCCGATGGTGCAGCCCATGGCTGTGACGCCGCCAAAGCCCATCAGCACACCGCCGGCGATGTGATTGCGCAGGTCGACGGCCGACGCGAAACTCTCCCAGCGAAACGTCCTGCTGGCAAGAGCGTAGGCGAAGGAGCCGAGTATCACGCCGGCGGTTGAGGCGATGCCGAAAGTCACGGACAAGGACTTGTCGGTCCACAGCATGAGTATTTCAAGCGAATAGGCGACCGGAGCGATAAAAGTCAGTGATTCAATAGTGCGCGTGTTGGTGCCGAAATATACGGTTTCCAATGTATCGGGGTTTTCGCCGTAGCCGAGATGCCCGCTGACATACCAGCCGGCCACAACCAGTAGCCCGATCACGCTGCCACCGAGCAGATAATTTTTTTCGCGGCGGAAAGCCCCGTCTTTCAGGATGAAAAACAATAATGCGGCGAATAAGGCCGCGCTCAGAATCAGCGCCAGCGGGTCATGACCGATATTCGTCAGACCGCCTAACACGCTGGCGAGGTCCTGATGACTGATTTTGTTTGCTGCCAGATTTACGTTGATCTGGTCGAGGCCATAGGCGCGCAACGGCGCAAACAGGCCTTTGAGCGTCATATACGCGCTGATACTAAGGACCAGCATGACAATGAGTGACTTGAGATTGCCCGTTCCGACGCGGATCAGCGTCTTGCTGCCGCAGCCGGAAGCCAGCGTCATGCCGACACCGAATAATATTCCGCCGACGATATACGAGAGCCAGTTAAGACTGGGTCGGACGTAAATGGATTTGGTCAGGTCGACGAGGCCAGCGTATTGCAATAGCCCCGCGCCGAGCATCGCGACGGCAATCGCCAGCAACCACATGCGCATGCGATCCCAGCTGCCCATGTTGACGATATCGGATACCGCGCCCATGGTGCAGAAATTGGTTTTGTTGGCGACGAAGCCGAAGACGAATCCGAGCATGAATCCGCCCGAAGCGACGAGCGCCGCCAGATTGGTGGTAGTTGCCATACTGCTCCCATGCAATTATGCTGCTATTTTAACGCATGCGTCAGCAGCCGTGGATGTTCCCTATGTCTCTGCCCAACCACACCGGTGAATCCGGTCAGATTGCGCAACCGTATCCGCGCAAATATCTTGTTGCGTTAGGGATAGGCGCGGGAATTTTACTCGGATGGATTTTCAGCGGCTATTTTTCGCCGCAAATCCTGATCGATTTTGTCCTGCGCTATTGCGCCTAGCGGAAGCGAGTAAAGACATGCGTCGCCTCCTGCCCGTATTTCTGTTCCTGCCTTTACTGTGCCAGGCGCAACAGCAATCCATTGACATTCTATTACCGGTGAAACAAGTGCATGAAGAATGCCTGGACATGAAAGCGGGACAAAGTCTGCACTACCGTTTCGAATCCAGTGCCGACCTGGAATTCAACCTGCATTTTCATCATGGCAACAACGTCACCTATCCCGACAAAGGGAAATATTCAAATTATTCAAATAGTTACGTTGCCGATCAAGCGAGCACATTTTGCCTGATGTGGGAGAACACGGGCGCCGTGCCGGCAAAGCTGCAATCCGCGTTTCGCCTGGAATCCCCGCGGGCGAACTGACCAGAGGTTTTTAATCGACCGGCGGCCGGCGTAAACAATCGAAAAGCTGGCGCATTGTGCACGCTACGGCGCGCCTTCTGCATGCACGCTGGAGCGCGCAAAATAATATTTGCCGTCTGCGTTTTGTGAACGAACAATTCTTTTCTGGTTGAATAGATAATTCAAATGTGCGACGGTTTCGCCGATGGCGAACATCAGTTGATGGTCGTCCAATGCACGCTTGAATAACACCGGCAGTAAATCCGCGGCGGTTTTCGGTTTATCCAGTGCGTGTACTAATTCATCCAGCCGCGCTGCGTGGTGCTCACGCAATTGTTGCAGGCGGACATGCAGGCCGCGAAATACGCGGTCGTGCGACGGCAGCACCAACGTGTCGTGCGCCAGCGGTTCGAAAAAATCGAGCGAGCGCAGGAATAGCTCCAAAGGATTCGCGTCGGGTTGATTGCCCCACACGCCGACGTTGGTCGTGATGCGCGGCAAAACCTGATCACCCGAGATCAATACTTTTAATTCGTCGCAATAGAATGTGGCGTGTTCCGGCGCGTGGCCGAAGGCCGTCTTGACACGCCAGTCGTGCTGGCCGATGCGCAACACGTCGCCGTCGATGATGCGCACGTACGTCGCGGGCAGGGCGGGAACGCCGCGCGCATAGGCATTGCCGCGCGTGTCCTGTGCTTTGAGCTGGGTATCGGTCAGGCCATGGGCGCGGAATAATGCCTGTGCGGCGGCAGGCTCAAAGCCGCCGCGGTTGTTGCTTACAGCATGCGCGGTCAGGTATTCCGCCGTGGTTATCCACAGCGGCACCTGCCAGCGCTGGCATAGCCATGCCGCCGAACCGATGTGGTCTGGATGGTAGTGCGTGACGATCACGCGGGTGATTTTTTGTCCGGCGAGCACCGAACTGAAAATCTGTTCCCAGAATATTTTGGTTTCTTCATGGCCGAATCCAGTGTCGATAATCGCCCAGCCACCTGTGTCGCGCAACAACCACAGGTTGATATGGTTCAGAGCGAACGGGAGCGGCATGCGTAGCCATAAAATGTCTGGTGCCACCTGCATGACCTTCCCCGGCGCGGGAATCGTGTCAGCGAAGGTGTAGTCAATCGCGTTATAGAGGGGCGCGTTCATCAGGGTGGGCGTGGAAATTATCAATGACAAACAATAATGTTACAGCAAACCGCGCGGTTTGCCTGATCGGACAGGCGGCAAATTGAACTTTGTCATTTCTGATCAGTCAACCGGCAGCATGATCGATATTTCATTAATCTCTGGAGAAACAGCATGAACAAACTGGTAATCGCAGCACTTGGCATATTTGGATTGGTCGGCGTTGCCGTCGCTGGCATGGGTCATCATGGAATGCACGGTGCAGGGATGCATCAGAATATGATGTTCAGCGACAAACTGCATCAACAACTCAATCTGACGGGCGAGCAGGAAACGCAATGGCAGGCGTTGAAGTTGCAACACGACGCCATGGGCAAGCAAATGCGCGATACGCATACGCAAACCCAGGCCGCGATCAAGGCGGAAATGGATAAGGCCCAGCCTGATCTCGCGGCAGTAAACGCGATAATGGAGTCGGCGCAAGACAAAAGTATCGCTGCGCGCAAAGCATTTCACCGCGATGCGTTGAAGTTTTACGCCAGCCTGTCGCCGGACCGCCAATCCATTGTCGTGGGCGAAATCAAAGGCAGAATGGGCAAGATGCAGGGAATGCGCGACAAAATGCACGATATGCAAGGCATGCACGACAAGATGCCTAAACCGCAATAAGTATTTGATTATATTTAATAAAAAAGCCGGCGCAAGCCGGCTTTTTTATTTGCAGCAGCAATGGATTATTTCGCAACGGGCAAATTATTATCAAGAAAATTATTGTGGATCTTATAGGTCGGCGATTCGAGCACGGTTTCCAATTGGTTGCTTTGGCGCAGGAATGTCTGCTGCGAGGAATCGATCTTGCTGACCGTGTCCGAAGTGACGGTGCTCGACGGCTGTTTAACAATATACGGCGTGATGATCACGATGGTTTCCGTGGTCGCAATCACATCGTCGGTGCTTGAGAACAAGGCGCCGAAAATCGGTATGTCGCCGATGACCGGCACGCCGTTACGATTTCGGCTGGTAACGTTCTTGATCAGGCCGCCGATCAAAATCGGCTGGCCATCATTGGCGAGCATTTGCGTCGTCACTTCCGTGGTGCTTTTGTCCGGGATGCTGTTCCCGCCCGCCGTGCGGATACTTCCGGTACTGACCTCCGGATGTATTTTCATCATGATTCGCCCTTGATCGTCGACAGACGGCGTCACTTTAAGGATGACGCCCGTCTCGAGGAACGACACGCTCGAGGTGGTAATGTTGTTTGCCGTTGTGGATGAAAGGTAGCCAAAATTCTTCCCGACCTTGGTGGTTGCTTCCTGATTTTCGAGGGTCAGCAATTTCGGCGTGGACAATGTATGCACGCGACCTTTCGTGGAAAGCGCATTCAGATAGAGCTGGATATTGTTATTAAAGTAATTGAAAAACAGCCCGGCCTGGTTGCGGTTGGCAATCCCCTGGGTTCCCAGGCTGTTTGTCCCGCCGTTGCCACCGCCGCTGAATATCTTGCTCCAGTCCACACCGAATGATTCCGTGTTGTCGAGCGTGATTTCGAGTATCTTCGCTTCGATCATGATCTGTTTCGGTTCGACGTCGATTTCCTGCAGCAGGCGTTGCATGCGCCCAAGAAAATCCGGCGCGTCCTCGACGATGACCATCTTGCGCTCTTCCAGCAGGGTCAGTTTTCCGTAGCGGGACAAATATTTGGTAAGAATTTCGCTGGCTTTCTTCGGGTCGGAATACTGGATTTTAAAAGATTTGATCGCGGTGACGCCGTACGCAGCGTCCTGGCTGACATCCTTGCGGTCAACGATGTAAAAATTGCCACTGCGGTTTTCCAGGGCAAAGCCGGCAGAATCGGCGACCGACTGGATCGCCTGTTCCAGCGATACGTTGTAAAGGTTGAGTGAAATATTGCCGGTGACGCCTTTCCCAAGAATGATATTGACTTGGTGCGTACGCGACAACGCATTCACCACTTCCTGAATTGGCTGATCGCTGAAATTCATGCTGACTTTGTCATTTTGAATAATTGGCGCGATTGCCTTCGGATCGCGCGCCAGCGCCTCGGTCCCTGCGCCGAGGGCCACGACCACCAGCGAAAAAAGGGCGGACATCGTTTTTAGCTTCATTTTTTTATTTCCTTGCCTATTTCAGCCACGTGCCGGACCCCATCTTTAATGAAAGTCGCTCTGCCGTCGCCGACCGATATCAATTGATATCCCTCGATCCTTTCCCGCAACTTTAACATTTTGCCGCCGGCATTGACCACCGAATGGTTACCTGCGTTGATAACCATCAATAACTGAAAGGGTAACTCCGCTGCGGCGTCCCCGCCGGGAGCCGCAACCGGGCCGGTCGGGCTGGCCGGAACTGCGGGCATGGCAAAAGCCGGCCGCGCAAACGGATCATGCGCCAGCCTGCGCGGCGTGCTATCGGCCGCGCCGGCCGTCCAGCTGCTGGCAAGCAGAAACGCGAGGAGGAAATGTCGCGTCAATATCATTTGATGTCCTCGACATCTTTTACCAAATGATAGGCGGAGAGCTTGACCGTCAAGCCCAATTCTTTTTCCGCTCCGCCGGGAGGGCGAATTTCCAATTGCGAAACGACCAACGGGCCGAGTTCGTTTTCCAGCGACGACAGCCAATTATATAACGCGCTGTAGCTGCCTTTGGCGCTGATATCGAATGCCACTTCGCTGAACATGAAGATATTGCGCTCGGCGTTGGGAACCACATTGCCCAGTTTAACGCCGTGACGCTTACCGATCGTGGCAAGGTCATCCACCAGCTTTACTACCATCTGATCCGTGTTAAGGCTATTATTGGTGCCGAGAATCTGCGTGCGCAGGTCGGTTACTTCTTTGTTCAGGCGCACCAGCTCTGCCGGATATTTATCAGCCTCGGCCGCGCCGCGCTCAAGCGCGATTTTTTCCTGCTGCTTCAAACGAAACTCGGCAAGCGGTTTTTTCAATACCAGTTGCCAGGATTCGAAGCCAATCAGCAGCAGGATAGCCGCGATGCCGATGCGTTGCAGTTTGGGGTCGAGCGCGGCAATGCGGGAGAGAATAGCATTCATTTTTTTGGCGCGCCGGTATCGATGGTGGCGACGACCGTGAACTCGGTAGTTTGGCTGTTGCCGTATTCACGCGGCATGGTATTCATCAGTTTTACATTGCTGATTCCCGGCTGCGCCCCGAGGTTACCGATGAATCCGGTCAGTGTCCGATGATCTGCCGCCTGGCCGCGGATTTCTACATGACGCGCCACGCGCCATCCTTGCTCGCCCGCCGCCGGATTTTTTTCATCCTTGGGCACGACGATGAAATAGCCGACATTGCGCGTCTCCGGCTTCACGTCGACAAACTGACCTTCACGCATGTATTTGATATCGTCGAACCACAGGCTGCCGGGCAATGCCGTGTCGACCGCGCTGAAAAGCTGGTCGATTATCGGTTTCCCGCGCAAACCCTGCAGAATCTGCCACTGCTTTTCGGCTTTCTGTTTTGCGGCGCGTAGTTGGTCCAATTGCGCGAGCTGCTGCACGGATAAGGCTTCTTTGGTTTTCAGCCGGGCGATTTCCGGCTGTAGCGATTCGTTCAGATAATAAATCGTTCCACGCAATGCCGCGACGATTGCCACCAGCAACAGGCACACCAGCAGATAGCTCTTGAGTGTGCGCTGGATACGTTGCGAATCGCGATACGACTGCGGAATGAGATCGATATCAGCCATCGGTCAATCCGCGCAGGCTCAAGCCCGTGGCGAGGGCGATCCCTGCGATCGGGTCGAGTTCAGTTTGCACGGCGGCGTTGTCATTCGACACAAAGCTGTTGAATGGGTTGAGCACCTCTACCGGCACCGACAGCAGGTTTTGCATAAAGCTTGCCACTTGCGGATAACGCGCCACGCTGCCCAGCAGGTACGACTGTTCAACCGAACTGCCGCGCGTTACCGATGCCGTGTAAATCAGAGTCTTATTCACTTCGTCAGACAACGCGGCGAATTCAGGACGCAACACTTCGGTCAGTGTGCGCGCGAACTCATTGTCGCTATGCAAATTACCGTGCGCATCCATGCCCTGCTGGTAAAGCAACTGATATGCCATATCTTCTTTAATATTCAATGACTTACAAAGCCTGGCGATGAGCCGACTTTCGCCGAAATCGATCTCGCGATCAAGCATCAGACGCTTGCCCCAAATCACGCTGAGGTAACTTTTGTCGCGCCCGAAGTTTACCAGTAATACATTGGGGTGGGTTTTGTTGCTCGGCAACGCCGCAACCAGTCGACCGAGTGCGCCGGGGCCGATGTCCAACGCCACCGGCTCCAGGCCAGCCTGCTGCAGCAGCGCGAGATAATCCATGACGCTTTTCTTCGGCGCGATGGCGACGATGGCATTTTTTTCGCCGTGCTGGTTGCTGTCATCACGGATGGAAAGAAAATCAATCACCGATTCATCGAGTTTTTCTTTTACCCGCTCGCGCAATTCTTTGATCACGGCATCATTGACACTTTGGCCATCGAGCTGTTTGAAAGACAGGAACAATATTTCGAGCTCGCCCGCAGGCAGGCATGAGACGATTTTTTTCCCCTTGAACGGGCGCCGACTCAATGCTTTTTGCACAAATTGCTTGAACCTCGCCGGGTCGGCCAGCAACTCGTCGCGCGAACACGGGTAATCGAGCGACACCCCGGCGCGGATGCGCAGTTCAGCCCCAGCTTGCTCCATCTGCACCAGGTGCATTTTTTCCGTGGCGAGGTCGAGGCCGATCGGCCCGCACTTTGCGCCGACCGAGGCAAGTTTGTTGAACATACCTCGCAAAGGCGATTGTGTTGACAGAGAAATCATCCGGGTCGCCGTACCGAGGTCTTGATAAATTCGCCCAGATTCGGCGTGAGTTCGGCGATTTGATTGCCGCCCGCTTTTTTCGCGATGTAGGCGGCTTCATCCGCACATTTGTATGCCGTGTCGTGCGCGATACGATCTTCCGGCTGAATCCGCGTAAAGCCCACGCTCATGGTCGGTACCGACTTGAGTTTTGGGCCTTGCTCCAGTGCGCGGCGCTGCATGCCGCTGATGGCGTCGGTCAATCGCGCTTGCGGCAGTTCACCATGCATCAGCATGGCGAATTCGTCGCCGCCGAGGCGAACAAAAATTTCACCGTCGCGCACGATATTGTTGAATTCGATGCTTACGCATTGCAGCAAAAGGTCGCCGTAACCGTGGCCGTAGTTATCGTTGAAACCTTTGAATTTGTCGATATCGAAAACGGCGAAATAGGTGTTGATGCCGGCTTCGCGATTGGCTGCGATGATCGGCTGGAAGTGATCGGACAAATAGCGGCGGTTCCATGCCCCAGTCAACGGATCGGTATAGGAAAGATTTTCCATTTTTATATGCTGCTTTTCCAAACGATGCCGCGCTTCGATATCGTGTTTGCGCACGCGTACTCCGCGCGCGACCAGTGACAGCGAAATTGCGCAAGCCGCGATCATGAAAAACTGCAGCGTAAGCAAACTTTCGGCGGTGAAATGGCCTTGTTTGCCGAGGGTGGAAACAGTAAAAACCAGGTACACAAGGATGGCGACAATGCTCGCCTCGCGCAAACCCCAGGGCACCATCGGCACCACCATGAACAACAACACCGCGCTGCCGAACAACGCCGTGCCGAGCGCGCTGCTCTGGTGCGCCAGCAATACAATCGCCGCCCCACAGATGATGAGCAATGCCATGCCGAGCAAATGTAATTCTTTGTTCATTTTCATTTTCCCGGATGCGAAATAGACATGCAACGCGAGCGCGGCCAGCGCGCCGTAGGTAAATGCATGGTTTTGCCCCAGGCCCAGCCAGGATCCGCAAATCGCGGTCGCGGAAAGCAGCAGCATCAGCACCACCGCCATGGCGCGCAAACCTTTGCGCGTCTCGTCCACCATATGCCCCTCGGCATATGCGGACAGTTCCGGCTGCTCGCTGAATTCGGTCGATGACCATAACTCTTTGATATTAAATAACATATTAAGTATCCATGCTTTCATTTTTGGCGTTCTTCGCGGTGATGGTCATATGCAGGGATGGTAGCCCGCCACCCGGTAAAAAGCTGTGCGCCACATCACTGGTACGTAACCATGAGTTGGGGGGCAAAACTTGCACCGAGACCGCTTTGCCTTGATTCAAACACGACTTCATCGACCAGCGCGGTCGTGGGGCTGGTGACGCGAATGATAAAGCCGTTATTGGCAAATGACCCGTTGACCCAACTTTGCACAAGTGCGGTAACGGGAATTTCAATCCAGCCCGTCGCAAACGTGCCCGGTATGATGTAATTTGCCGTTGTAGCGTCAAAGTCCCCGCCGTTGGTAGTCCAATTCGTCGAGGTCGTTTTATGTTTGTAAGTTGCGCCATTGGCGCTTGGCAGGGCGATGGTGCCGGCACCTTCAGTCCACGCTGAAGTCAGTCGATTGACGGCCAGCGTCAAGTTCACTGTTGGACTGCTGCGGGAATTTATTGCCGAGACATATAAGCGCAATTTTGCGCTTTGGACAGTTGAGGAGGTTGGGATACCAAGGTTGGTAAATTGCAACAGCGATTGTTTGGACTTGGCATTATTATTTTGGGCCTTCAGCAGCCCATCCGCGCCAAAATTATAGTTATCAGCGGTTCCGTTCGCGTGATCCAGAAAGGTATCGGCAGTAAGTGTAGGCGTAACAAATATGCTTGCGCTGGTCGCCTGCACATTATTTCCTGCCGAAGTCTGCAAGCTGTTCGCAGCGGCGATCAGCGACGTCGCGGCACCGTTAGGATAGCTCGCGTTGGGATAAGTCCCCGGCACTTTGCCACTGACGGCGCTGGGCGTAACCCAGACAGTGGCGACACAGACGCCTGGAGTACTCCCCACCGCAGCGGGGATGCTGCCGCCGGAAAGGGTGATACTGCTCGCGCCGGCCGCCGGGTTGAATGTCATGCTGCCACAGCCGGTCAGGCTTTTTGCCACAGGATTACTAACGGTAATTCCCGTCGGCGTGGTGAGAGTTGTAGAAAAAACCGGATCCAGTACCGGGCTTAATGCGATTGTCAGGCCGGCGGTCAGGTTGGCAGCGGATGACGTGGGATTGCTCAAGACGATTTCCAGCTTGACCGGAACACCGGTTTTGCCATCGCTTATCGGGTTATTCGTGGTTGTGTCCTTGAACCCGAGCGCCACTGATGGTCCGCCACAGGGAATCTGGTATGTCAACGTCAACGTTGGTCGTTTTGCTTGAGCGCTTTCTTCGCTACTATAAAACGTCGCAAGCCCCAATGCCTGTTCCGCTTTGAGTGCAACGCCGTTATTGCTTGCCCCGGCGAGCCACTCTGCCGCCAGGGGGGTGATATTCCAGCGCACCAGTTGACCAGGGGCGAACGTAGTAGTGTCAAGTTGCGCGGGCGCATAGGTAACCGGCAATGCGCTAGTAAGTTTTTCCATGACCGCAACGTAGGCCGGATCGTAATCGCCGTTGCCCAATAATGTGATGGTAGACGTGTTGGTTCCGCTGGAACGATAGGGAATGAATGCAGACGGGTTTGAAAACGCCTGCCAGGGCACTCCTGTCTTGGCAATGTTATAAGTCGCAGCGTTTTCGTCCCAAGCGGTGGTAACTTCGTGGGCGGTAATATCGCTGAGTTGACCTGTGCTGTTATCTGATTTGAAAGTCATGCCCAAATAGGCGCTGATGAGTTTCGCGTTTGGGGGCAGTGGAGTAGGGCTCAGATTAAATTTGACTAGGATAGGTCCTGCCATTGGTCCGTTATCGACAACCAGTGTTCCACTCGAACCGAAATTGGTGGTCTGGGCATTGTTGGTCAGGTAGGTGTCGACTACCGCTGTCGGATTTGCCGATGTGCGCACTAAATCGACCGACGCCTTGATGCCTGTGTAGACGGTCACCGTTTTTGTCAGGGTCGAGCCGGCGCTTCCGCCTCCGCCGCCCAATGTGGCGACCGATGTCAGGGCAAGCTGCAATGGGGACGACGAAGATGTGGTGCTGGTTACGCTGAAAGTGTCGCTGTCGACACTTCCCGTGATGGCCGACGTGGGCGCCTGGCAATTGCCGGTGGCATTCAGTTGCGCCTCGGCGTAGGCGAGACCCGCTTCCGCCACGTAGCGTGCGCGCAGGGCATCGCCATCCGCCACCGCTGCGTCGACGTTGATCGCGCCCTCGCGGTTGAGCAGATAGGCAATCGCGCCGACCACGATAAGCGCGAGCATGACGGCTATAAGGATAAAGCCGCGCGCGGATTGGTTTGCGGCGTTTTTTGATCGGGGTTTCACGGTGCGCCAATCCTGGAAAAGCCTGACACCGAGATGTTCTGCCCGCCGCCCGCAAGCGCGATATCGACCTGCACCACGCTGGGGGTAAGACTGGCGGCAAGCGGCATCGCGCCGTAATTGCCAGGCTTGGGAGGGTTATCCAGTTTGCTGGGGTTGAAAGCGCTGACACTACTCGCCAGCACGCTGACCTTGGCTGGCGAAGTCCGGTTATCGGTTTCCTGCAGATTAGCGCCATTGAGCGCATAGACCACGGTGGGCCCGGCGGCGACAGGGGTCACGGTGAGGGTCGTACCTGAGACGGTCGCGGAATTGGCGGATCTTACGATGGACACAATGCGGCTCAGGGCAAAGCGAGCGCTGTAGGCCAGTTCATTTGCGTTGTGGGCGTAGGTTTTGGCCTTCAGTCCTTGCGAAATCGCGCTGCTGATGCCGGTCATGAGCAAAGCACCGATGGCGAGCGCCAGCAGGAGCTCAAGCAGGGACATGCCTTGTTCTTGTTTGAATTTTGTCGTCATGTCATTGGGCCTTGTATGACACGAGCTGTTGGCCGGTTGTTTTGGAGACGACCCTGATTCTGAGCAGGTTTTTGCACGGGCCGGCAATCAGGGTGGCGCCGGTGGCAGGGTCAAGGCAGTCGATATAAATGTTGTATTGATCGTCGGAAAGCCCCGGGCCCGCGGGTAAAGACTGGCTGGTCAGGTTAGTGCCCAGCGTCAGCGTCGGATCGAATTCGGGAATTTTCGTCGTATTGCTGCCAACGCTGGCGGTGCTGCCGCCTGTTGCTGCCAGTGCCAGCGCGGCGAACGAACGTGCGAGCATCTGTTCCATTTTCGCCGCCGGGGTCTGCTGCGTAAATTCAATATCGATTTTTGCCGCCTGCACGCCGGACTGCAGCGCCTGCAAAGCCGGAACCAAGGCAACAACGATCAACAGCATGGACACCAGCACCTCGACCAGGGAAAATCCTTGGTCGTTTGCCGATGCTTTTAGCGCGGTCTTCCGTTTCATAAAGCAGTCATTCGAATTGAGCATTAAACTTGAATAATCCTATTTCGTTGAACATTGATTCTCGAATTGGCTCATGAGTTAACAGTTATCCGTCCGGTTACTGGATCGAGAACCACATTTCGCTTTTTCCCGTTGAGTGATACGGTAAAGGCGTTTTGTCCGGCCACATAACAATTGGCAGTGACAATGCCGAAAAACGGGTCGCTTATGTGTACCGGTACACCGCTCCCGCAAGCGCATGCAGGGCCCAGCGAGGGCGTACAAAAATTCACGGTGGTAACGGGAAAGCCCGCTATAGTGGGTTTACCGGTTACCGCTATGCCGCTGGTATAGGGTCGGTCTTTTAAAAGGAAACGGTAGGTTGATTTGTCAATCGGGTGATTGACTGGATTGGCCGTGTCTTCAAGGTAAGTGCTGCTGCTAATCCGATAAACGCGCAACTGCGGTGTCGCGCCACTGGTAAGTTCAAAGCGATGCCAGCTACCTGTACGCAGAGCTTCACTTCTTGCAAATCGCAGCGCGCTGACCACTTCTGACGCCGCGACATCGAGTCTTTCATCGTCGCTGGACGAAAAAAAGGGTATCGCCACTTTCGCGGCGATCCCCAGGATAATGAGCACAATCAGGAGTTCAAAAAGGGTAAAGCCGCCTGAAGCTGTTTTTGATTTCATGTGGCGCAAACATCAGGCTTAATCAGGCGCTAAATCAGAACGCTGGATTTTTCTGCGACACGATCTGGCCCGTCTTTGTGTCATATACATAGGCGGTGGTCGCTGCCGTAATCGTTCCAGGGGCAATTGGCACTGCGCCCGCATTAAGAGTTGTCATATCGGCCTTGCCCGCATTGGTCGGATCAGCCGGCAGAGTTGCTCCCCTGAGATAAGGGCCGTAAGTGACCGGCGAGGCTGGCTTGGTTGTATAGGTTTTACCGGTTGAATCTGAAAACAGAGTCATTTGCGCCAGAAATGAACTGCTGGCAACGGCCGCATTGTTACCAACTGCGGCGGCGGTCGTACCGTCTGCGCTGCTGATTGCGCCTGGGAAAGTGCCACCGTGTTGTGCTGCATACAGTTCAACGGCAGATCGAATAGTCGCCAGGTTGGATTGTACGGCAGAGTTATTGGCATCGGTTGTGGACGAACTGAACTGCGGAACCACGATAGCGGCCAGAATCGCCAGAATAATCACCACGATCAATAATTCGACCAGCGTGAAGCCTTTTTGCACATTACGTTTAAATGTATGTTTCATTTTTTGAACTCCTGATAATAATAAAGTTGTTTACTGCGCACTTGCGTAAAACCCCCGTGTAACTGTGTTGCGCAAATGCTCCATTACACGAAACGGATTGTAGGGGCAGAATCAAAATCAAAATATGAAATGAATCACTTACCTCGTGCAATTGCGCCATGTTGACAATGTTTTACATGCGCCCAACTGCGTTACTGCGCCCCCAATGAGTCATGAAACAACTGTATGGTATGGATAAGGCAAACGCGGTGCAAGCAAAACGTTATAAAAATAGCAATATAAAACAATTAGTTACAAAAGATTGTATTGCCGGCTCCGGGCGAGTACAGGTGCGGTG
>JBAVXA010000114.1:0-5942 GCA_049698095.1 Burkholderiales bacterium | reverse complement strand
TAGTTTGTTGTAATGCGACTGCCCACTACTGGTCGTGCAATCGGTTGCGGTAAAGCTTTGATGTAATCAAACAAAGCATCCACATTTTGTGCGCCACCAGCTTTGTTTACGACTGCATTGAGCACGGTAAAATTATCTCCTCCTGAGGCAAGAAAACTATTTACTGTAACTGTGTAAATTTTGCTCAACACTAGATCGGCGCCGCTTCTTTTTACGTCGGCAATTTTAGGCGGCCCTCCGCGGCGGTCGGTGCATTGGACGCGTTGATGTTATTCGGTCGATTCTGTTGAAAAGTCCATTTTCTATAAACACGAAGGGAAATTCCCTCTATATGGACGACGAATATTCTTCGGCGTGACTCTGCACCCAAAACACACGAAATGCGCGCTATGAGCTTATATTCAAATGAGGAGTTGGCTTGTGAACGCAATTATTGATTTCAATCGAGCATTCACTCATTTTCACATGGGAGAATTTTCGACTTTTTGAACAGAATCGGCCAATTTTTCCCTACCGCTTATTATCTCGTTAGCTGCCATTCATTTTCATAAATAGCCTAGCTTCGTGCGCGCGGCGCACGCTGCGCCTAGACCTTCTGTCGTTTATCTATAATTCTTCTGGCTTTGCCTGCTGAGCGCTCTACTCCGCCGACATCATGGACATGCACGGTGCTGCTCACGCCAACATAAGCCTTAATGTTATGCGAGAGCGCATCGGCTTCGTGTTTGCGGTCGAGTTCGTTTAGCGATGCGTATTCGGGTTTTAGCTCGACTTGTACGTCGAGTTGGTCTAGGTGCGCTTCACGACTAACGATTAACTGATAATACGGCGCGAGCTTGGCCTGCTTTAATAATAATTCTTCGATTTGTGTGGGGAAGACGTTTACGCCGCGAATGATCAGCATGTCGTCGGAGCGCCCGGTGATCTTATCCATGCGGCGCATGGTGCGTGCGGTGCCGGGCAACAACCGCGTCAGGTCGCGTGTGCGGTAGCGGATGATGGGCAAAGCTTCTTTCGTAAGCGAGGTGAACACTAATTCGCCCGCCTCGCCGTCGGGCAATACTGCACCGGTTTCCGGGTTGATGATTTCCGGGTAAAAGTGGTCTTCCCAGATATGCGGGCCGTCCTTGGTTTCGATACATTCGTTCGCTACGCCCGGACCTATCACTTCGGACAGTCCGTAAATATCGACCGCGTCGATCGCGAAGCGCGCTTCGATTTCTTTGCGCATCGCGCCGGTCCACGGTTCCGCGCCGAAAATGCCAATACGCAACGAACTCTCCGCCGGATCGAATCCCTGGCGTTGCATTTCTTCCGCGATATTGAGCATATACGACGGCGTGACCATGATGATGTCGGGCTTGAAGTCGATGATCAATTGCACCTGTTTTTCTGTCTGCCCTCCCGACATGGGAATCACCGTGGCGCCGAGCTTTTCCGCGCCGTAGTGCGCGCCGAGCCCGCCTGTAAACAGCCCATAGCCGTAGGCGATATGCACGATATCGGATTTACGCCCGCCCGACGCGCGTATCGAGCGCGCCATCACGGTCGCCCACATGTCGATATCGTTTTGCGTATAGCCGACCACGGTCGGTTTGCCGGTGGTGCCGCTGGATGCGTGAACGCGCACCACTTTTTCCATAGGCACGGCGAACATGCCGAAAGGATAGTTTTCGCGCAGATCGCCTTTTGCGGTAAACGGAAATTTCGCCAGGTCGGCCAGCGTTTTCAGATCGTCCGGATGAACGCCGGCTGCATCAAATTTCTTTTTATAGTGGGCTACGTTGTCGTAGGCATGCCGGATCGACCATTGCATGCGTTGCAGTTGCAGCGCCTGCAGCTCGTCGCGGCTGGCGCGTTCGATCGGTTCAAGTTCATGTGCCTGCGGCGCAAGCGTTTTATTTTTTGCCAATGAATTTTCCTCCGCGAACTATTCCTGCGGCGTCAGGCCGGGAACCAGTTCGCCTTTGATGCGCGCCGACTTGCCGCGGAACAATGCAATCGTTTTGTCGTGTTGATCGGTGACCACAATATCGTAAATGCCGGTGCGACCGATGAGGATTTGTTCCTGCGCCGTCGCGAATAACACATCGCCGAGCCGAGCCGGAGCGAGATAGTCGATGCTGCAGCCCGCCGCGACCGAGTTGAAGTTATAGCTGTTGCAGGCGTGCGCGAATGCCGTATCGGCCAGAGTAAAAATCATGCCACCATGGCAGATGTCGTGGCCGTTGACCATGGTCTGCTTTACCGCCATGGTCAGGCGCGCAAAGCCCGGTTTGATCTCGGTCACTGCAATGCCGAGATGGTGCGCGGCATGGTCGCGCTCGTGCATGGCGCGGCTGGCGGCTTCAGCGATCGTTTGTGGGGTTACTTTGCTATTCATTGTAAGTTGTTGATTATATTTATAATTTATTTACTTGTTATTCTGAGCGTAAGCGAAGAATCTACTGTTGCAGTAACATCAGATTCTTCGCTTATGCTCAGAATGACAAAGGTTTTTTGACATCAGGAACCCTTAAAAGTCGGCGCGCGCTTTTGCATGAATGCCGCCACGCCCTCGCGATAATCGTCGCTTCGTCCGGCGATTCGTTGCAAGTCGCGCTCGAGATCAAGTTGCTGATCAAGCGTATTGTTCGATGAAGCGTAAAGCGATTGCTTGATAAAACCCAGTCCTTTAGTGGGTTGCGTGGCAAAATGATTTGCCAGTTTCATCGCTTCATCCTGCAGCTTGTCGTCGTCGACGCATTTCCAGATCAGCCCCCATTGCTCGGCCTGCTCGGCGCCGAGTTTATCGCCCAGCATCGCCAGCCCCATGGCGCGCGCGCTGCCGACCAGGCGTGGCAAAAAATACGTGCCGCCGGAATCCGGCATTAATCCAATCTTGCAGAATGCCTGAATGAAATTAGCCGAGCGTCCGGCGAGCACAATGTCGCAGGCCAACGCGATATTCGCACCGGCGCCAGCGGCGACGCCGTTTACCGCGCAAATTACCGGCACCGGCAACGCGCGTAAGGTGCGCACCAGGGGATTGTAATAAGTATCAAGTGTAAACCCAAGATCCGGCGGCGCGGCGCCGGCAGCAACATTGCGATCGGACAAATCCTGCCCGGCGCAGAAGCCGCGCCCGGCGCCGGTGAGCAATAATGCACGAACCGTTTTATCCTGTTTGATTTTCTCCAGCGCAGCGCGCAGCTGCAGGTGCATCTCGGTATTAAAACTATTGAGCCGGTCCGGCCGGTTCAGCGTCAGCCTGGCTACGCCGCTGGTTATGTCGAGCAGGATCGGAGCATCATTCATGGCGCGTTTCCACATTTTTATTGCGATAACGAATTATCACCATTCGGCAGAACGGATACAATAGGCGACAGTCTGCAAGGATACATTCATGCCCATCTACCAAATTGACGGCCTGGTTCCGGTGGTCCATCCCAGCGCTTACGTTCACCCGACGGCAATACTGATCGGTGATGTGATTATCGGCCCTGACTGTTACGTCGGTCCGGCGGCGAGCCTGCGCGGCGATTTCGGCCGGCTGGTTCTCGAACAGGGCGCGAATATGCAGGATACCTGCGTAATGCACGGCTTTGTCGGCGAAGATACCGTCATCGAAGTCGACGGACACATCGGCCACGGTGCGGTGATTCACGGCGCGCGGATCAAACGTAACGCCATGGTCGGCATGAACGCAGTTGTGATGGACGGCGCAGTCGTCGGCGAAAACTCCATCGTCGCCGCCAGCGCATTCGTCAAGGCGAAAATGATTATCCCGCCGCGTTCGCTGGCGGCGGGCGTGCCGGCAAAAGTTGTGCGCGAATTATCCGACGCGGAAATAAAATGGAAATCCGAAGGTACGGCGCAATACCATCGCCTGACCTTGCGTTCGTTCGAGTCGATGCGCGAATGCGCGGCGCTGACCGAGCCTGAAGCGAATCGGAAACGTATCTCGGTTGAAGCGATCGAGCCGAAATATAAAACGAAATAGAAACCTAACGAAAGGAATCCGCAATGGCCTACGAAAACATTCTCACCGAAACGCGTGGCAAGGTTGGCATCATCCGCCTCAATCGGCCCGCTGCACTCAACGCGCTTAACGGAGCATTGATGGATGAACTCACCGAGGCCGTGAACGGCTTTGAAAAAAATCCCGCAATCGGCGCCATGGTCATTACCGGCAACGACAAGGCCTTCGCCGCCGGTGCGGATGTTATGGCGATGAAAGATTCCAGTTACATGGATGTTTATCTCGGCGACTTCATTACCGCCAACTGGGAGCGCGTGACCAGCGCGCGCAAGCCGATCATCGCCGCAGTCGCGGGCTACGCGCTGGGCGGCGGCTGCGAACTGGCCATGATGTGCGATTTTATCCTGGCTGCCGACACAGCGAAATTCGGCCAACCGGAAATCAATCTCGGCACCATACCCGGCGCCGGCGGCACGCAGCGGCTGACGCGCTTTGTCGGCAAATCAAAAGCGATGGAAATGATATTGACCGGACGCATGATCGACGCCGCCGAAGCCGAACGTTGCGGGCTGGTGTCGCGCATTATCCCGGCCGCCGACCTGGTCGAAGAGGCCGTCAAGACTGCTGCGAAAATTGCCGATATGTCGTTGCCCGCCGTCATGCTGGCCAAGGAAGCAGTGAATCGCGCTTACGAAACCACCCTGGCGGAGGGCGTTCGATTTGAACGCCGCGTGTTTCATTCCACCTTCGCGCTCGAAGATCAAAAAGAAGGCATGGCCGCGTTCGCCGAAAAGCGTAAGCCTCGATTCAATAATAAGTAAAAAATTATTAAATTAAATCAAATAGTTATACATAGCCAGCGAATGCCGATTTGTCGTCATCGAATTGTCATATTCCTGTAACATTCGTAGGTCATGATGCACCTGTCATAATTTTTACAGGAGCAATAATGAAAACCATGAATCGCGTTTTACTAGTTACCGCGCTTTCCCTTTCGGCTGCTTGCGCGAAAGCGGTCGATATCACCGGCGCGGGCGCTACCTTTCCTTATCCGATTTACGCAAAGTGGGCCGAAGCTTACAAAGGCAAAACCGGCAGCAGCGTGAACTATCAATCCATCGGTTCCGGAGGCGGCATTAAACAAATCAAAGCCAAGACGGTAGATTTCGGCGCGTCGGACAAACCGTTAACGCAGGAAGAACTCACCAAAGACGGCCTGGTTCAATTCCCCGCCGTCATCGGCGGCGTCGTCATGGCGCTCAATCTCGATGGCATCCCGGCCGGAAAGCTTAAATTAACCGGCCCGCTGATCGCCGATCTTTACCTGGGCAAGATCAAGAAATGGAACGACGCCGCAATCGCCGCGATCAACCCGGACCTGAAATTACCGGACGAAAATATCACAGTCGTGCGCCGCGCGGATGGGTCCGGCACGACATTCCTGTTTACCGATTATTTGTCCAAAACCAGTCCCGAATGGAAAACCAAAGTCGGCAGCGATGCCTCGGTAGCATGGCCGGAGGGCGTTGGAGGCAAGGGCAATGAAGGCGTTGCATCCTATGTGCAGCGTATCAAAGGCGCAATCGGCTACGTCGAATATGCCTTCGCCAAGAAAAACAAAATGAACGTCGCGCAATTGAAGAATCGCGACGGTAATTTTGTCGAAGCGGATGATTCCGCTTTTCAGGCCGCGGCAGCGTATGCGGATTGGGCCAAGGCGCCGGGCTTTTACGAAATTCTCACCAACGAGCCGGGAAAAAACAGCTGGCCGATTACCGGCGCGAGTTTTATTCTGATGCACGCGCAACAGGCGGATGCGGCAAAGGGCAAAGAAGCGTTGAAATTTTTCGACTGGGCATTTAAAAACGGCGGCAAAATGGCCGAGGAACTCGATTACGTTCCCCTGCCGGCCGAAGTCGTCAAACTGGTGCAGCAAGCGTGGCAGGCACAAATCAAGGACAGTAGCGCAAAACCGCTATGG
>JBAVXA010000113.1:0-1762 GCA_049698095.1 Burkholderiales bacterium | reverse complement strand
ATTGGACCCTGCACTTCATCCCCTTGCCGATGCGGTCAGGGCCGATGCACGATATCGGCATACGTTTGATTCGCTGCCGACGCGATTCGGCATGGTCGAGCTGGATAAGCTGGTGGTGTCGCAAATTCACGTGACCGGAAGTTTCATTCAAGGCCTGCAACAGAGATTGCAATCCGGCACCGATGCTGCGTCGCTATTCCGGTTCTGCCTGCCTCTGGAAACGCCGGAAGCGCCGGTACAGATTCAGCGGGTTGGGTCGAAACGATACGTATTCCGCTCCGAATCGACGGACTTTCGCTACCAGGAATCAGTACTGCTGCGCCCGGATCAAATAACCGGCTACGAAAACTACGGCCCGATAGCCGGGGTGGCCGGGGTTTCAGTCGGCTTCGGATCAAATTTCCTCAATGTAATCCAAGATGACGACAACCAGCGGCTGCTACTGCACAATGGCTATCATCGAGCGTGTTCATTGCGTGCGATGGGCATCACCCACGCACCTTGCATCATTCAGACCGTTACCTGCCGCGACGAGTTGGACATCAGCGCCGATTCCGATGTGGCCAAATCGCCAGGGTATTATTTTAATTCGCCGCGGCCGCCGTTGCTCAAGGATTATTTCGATCCTAAAATACGCAAAGTACTGCAAGTCAAAAGAATGGTCAGAATGATTGAAGTAAATTTTGAGGTTAAGGAGTTCTGGCTGTCAGAATAATCCGCCGGTAATGCGCGTTATCCATCAATTAACCTGAGATCGTGAACAACCCACTTTTTCGTCCTGAAGTATTGGCCGAGCGCCAGACCCAATGGCTCGGCACGGTATTGCTTACTCCCAGATTTTCACATCGCATTTTCGGTGCTTATGCCTTGTTGGTGACAGGCGCCATCGCTGCGTTACTTTTCTTCGGTGAATACACTCGTACTGCAAAAGTCAGCGGCTGGCTGGTGCCGGAGCAAGGCATGGTACGCGTATTTGCCGCGCAAACCGGCGTCGCCACCGACCTGTATGTGAAGGAGGGAATGACGGTAAAGCGGGGGGAACGCCTGATGCTGCTTTCTACTGAGCTGCAGAGTGCGACATTGGGGGACACCCAGGCGCAAATTGCACGCGGAGTCAATACTCGACGTGAGAGTCTGCTGGAAGAATCGCGCCAGCAAAAAATACTCCTTGCGCAGCAGACAAGGGCGTTTTCCAGCCGGCTTGCTGCGCTTCGCTCAGAAGAGCAGCAAATCACGGAGGAGATTGCGTTACAGCAGTCGCGACTGCGCCTCGCCGAAAAATCCGAGGCAAGGCAGCGCGAATTGCGCGATATGGGTTTCATATCCGATCAGCAATCGC
The DNA here is from genome assembly GCA_049698095.1 of Burkholderiales bacterium. Lineage (GTDB taxonomy): Bacteria > Pseudomonadota > Gammaproteobacteria > Burkholderiales > JBEEJL01 > JBEEJL01. Next base: position 423 of record JBAVXA010000113.1, on the reverse strand, counting down.
AACTGGCGGTTGAAGGAAAACTGGAGCAAGCATCCAAGCTGCGTGCGCTTGAGAGAACCCGGGCAAATCTGCACCGCGAGCGGCTTACGCTGGAAGGCGATATGAATGACCTGCCGCTGAAATTCCAATCACAGATCGCCACCATCGAACGCAATATTTCCAGCATGGGACAGGAACTGGCGGAAGCCGAGGCAAAACGCGAAACCGTGGTGACGGCGCCGCAGGAAGGAACAGTCACGTCGATTCAGGCGGAGACCGGCGGGCGCGCCAACACGACAGCGCCACTCCTGAGTATTTTGCCTGCCGGCGCCAAACTGGAGGCGCACCTTTACACGCCGAGCCGGTCTATCGGCTTTGTGCGTCCGGGCCAGAAGGTGTTGATTCGTTATCAGTCATATCCGTATCAGAAGTTCGGTCATTACG
>JBAVXA010000112.1:0-2109 GCA_049698095.1 Burkholderiales bacterium | reverse complement strand
TCCCGGAATTTTTAATTTAACGTAGGAGCCTGATTATGTTCAGCAAAAAAGACGGTAAGACCAGCCCGATCGACAGCCTGATAGGCGCCGGTTCACGCATAGAAGGCAATGTGATCTTCAGCGGTGGTTTGCGCGTGGACGGTCACGTCAAGGGCAATATCACTGCCATGGGCGATAAGCCGGGCACCTTGGTATTGTCCGAGATGGCCAAAGTGGAAGGCGAGATTAATGTCGGCCATATTGTCATCAACGGCACTGTCGCCGGCCCTGTGCGCGCGACGGAATACGTTGAACTGTTGCCCAAAGCGCGGGTCTCAGGGGATGTGTTTTACAAATCCATCGAGATTCACGTCGGTGCGATTGTGATGGGCAAAATGATGCACGAGCAAGGCGGTTCCAAAGACAAAGTGGTCGAACTCAAAGTGACCCAGCCGGGCAACAATTAAACTCATTTGACCTGCGCCAGCGCGGGTGAAATAATGATCTATCTGCGCTATAGCGCAACAGGAGAAACAGCATGAACGCCATTACCGAAATGCCCGCGCCGTTGGTCTTCACCGACAACGCGGCGAACAAAGTGAAAAACCTGATCGACGAGGAAGGCAATACCGAACTGAAACTGCGCGTGTTCGTCACGGGTGGCGGTTGCTCAGGTTTCCAGTATGGCTTCACCTTCGACGAAATCGTCAATGAAGACGACACCACCATGGAAAAAAATGGGGTGAAATTGTTGATTGATGCGATGAGCTATCAATATTTGGTCGGCGCGGAAATCGATTATCAAGAAGGTTTGGAAGGTGCGCAGTTTGTGATTAAAAATCCGAATGCGACGTCGACATGCGGCTGCGGGTCATCTTTCTCGGCATAATATTTTTGACCAATTGTGGTGAATAAAAAAGACGCCTAGGCGTCTTTTTTATTCGGTATCGATTGTAAAAAATTTCACTATCAGAGCTAAGTGACATTTCGTGGAGGTTTTTTTGTATTTCTCTGCGTTAAAAATGTCGCTACTAATGCCTGCTTTCTATCTGGCGACAGGCCTCTATGCCGATGCACCAATTCTTTGAGGCGGCTGTTTATCCCGCCCTCCACATGATTCGTCGTTCGCGGCACTTGCGGGTAGCGAACGAAGGTAAACAGATGAGGTAATGCATTTCTGATGAGTGAGCGAGCCGCTCGAATGTTTCGATGGGTGTACCACCAGCGTCGTTTCTTGCCTGCGCTCGGCTCACCATCACTCCGCTCCTTCAGAAACGTGGCGTGTTGCCGTTCCCATCGACGATAAGCCCGCAGCCACCGTCTGCGTTGCCGTTTGGTGCGCACGGTAAATAATCCCTGAACCAGACTTAACAATCCTTTGCCCGCCGACGTCTTGGGCTGCCGCGTGAGCTTGGCCCGCGCCAGTCGTTCAATATGCACCAAGCAGCGCTGAATCTTGGTCTGCGGCCAGAGAGAGGGAATGGCGGCCAGTAAACCTTTTTGTCCGTCAATGACGGCGACATCCGGCGCAGGCAGGGTTTGCAAAAAAGTCATCCAGCTCAGCCAGGATTCCCGCATCGCGAAGCACCAAGACAAGCGTGCGGTCAGCGTGCGACAGATGAGTGCGACATGCTCTCGCCCTGACAGATAGACGCCGTCGAGAATGTAAATGGCGGCTGTGTCTGGGTGGAGTGTGGGTGGTGGCGGAGGCGATCGCCATAAAGGCGTAAACCAGCGAATCAGGGTGCGTCGGCTAACACCATGTTCGCTGGCTACTTCAGACAGCGAACGATTACCGGTCAGCCAATGGGTGAATAGCGTGCGGTGATGACGCGTTGTCGTATCCGGCCGCGTTCGAACAGCGCTTGAGGCGCATAGACGGCAATACCAGCGTTGTGTACCCGCCGCAGTACGCCCGCGCTTTTGCATCGGCTGGCGGCAATGAGAACAGAGTTTTTTTCATGGGATTAGACTACCACCTTGTCTAATCCACTCTCGATTCCGCGTTTCTCTCTAGGTAAAATGCTTTAATTTCATAGAAAAAACCTCCACGAAATGTCACTTAGCTCATATTAATACAAAAAAAAGCCCAGATGAATCTGGGCCGTTGATTTTTGCGCAAAGCTATTT
>JBAVXA010000111.1:0-2285 GCA_049698095.1 Burkholderiales bacterium | reverse complement strand
GTCAACTGCATTCACTGTATTTGTTTGCGGAGCAGAACGCGTTCGAGACCAAGACCCTGGCATGGTACGACGGCTATCCGACGACGGTTTCCAACGTCTACATGCGCATGCTGTTTCTCGACATGTTTAACACCGGCAATCTCACGCCGCAACAGATCTCTATTGCCGACAAGCGCCTGCACGACTGGTGCGGCGAGATGAGACTGGAGCGCCATTATGTCAACGGCAAGCACCATTTGCATGTCAATACTGCCGATGCGCGCGGCGTGCAAAAAGTTTCCGGCATCGAGCCGCTGCAGCTGGAGAGCATGCGCTATCTGGACACCGGCAGACTGGGCAGCCATATCGCGAATGCCAAAGCCGCCATCCGCGACGGCAACCCGGAGTCGAGCCTTGGATTGAACCTTAGCCAGTTTCCCGTCGGCGAATATATCGACCTGCTCGACAAACTCGCGCGCATTTGCCCCGCGCCGGGCAACGCCAGCGCACATCGCATGCACGACCGCGCGCGCGCGAAGGCCATGTCGGTAGAGTTGATGTTCGGCATGGACCAGATCATCGACGCAATTCGTAGCCGCTCGGCGAACCCATTCAGCAACGTCAAGGCCGACGCCCTGACATTCGACAGTGCAGAAGAGGCCGATATCAAAATGTTCGGTTTCGTCACCGATCGCACCAGATTGTCAAAATTGGAAACAGCCGCGGCAAGTTCGAGCGACAACAACTTGCCCTATCGTTTACATGATCATAGCGTCAGCGGATTCGGCGTAACCACCGACAAGAATTCCGCGCGCGCAGTGCCGCTCGGCGCGGTTGTCGCGATCCGGGTTGCCGGCGACCCGCAATGGAAAGTCGGCTCGGTCGTGCGCAAAGTGCCGCATGCAGACGACCAGATTCTGGTCGGCATTGAAATACTTTCTGCCAAGCCAGTTCCCGTCACCCTGCAGATTTACGACCCTGACTTCCCGGTCGATATGTCGGACAAATCCGTCGATGCCCTATTCCTGCCGGGGCAGTCCGGAAAAGCGGACAGCGTGTTGATCCGCGCCGGGCAATATTCGTCCAATACCCGCCACAAACTGGTTACCAAAAAAGGAGCGTTCGTCATTCGCCTCAACCGCGTCATCAAACAAGGCACGCATTGGGCCGCGGCGGGTCTTGAAGTAATCTCGAAGCTGCCAACTTAGGTTTTTTGCTGCCGCTTCGCGGCGCGTACGCGGCGGGCGTCTCTCGGTTCGGCGACCAACTCGCGATAAATTTCCACCCGGTCGCCGTCACGCAATACTGTTTCCGCATTGACCAGCCTGGCATAAATTCCGACACGATTTTTGCGCAGGTCGATTTGCGGGAACATGCCCAGTATTTTCGACTGCGCGATGGCGTCGGCAACGGTAGAGCCGATGCCTAGCTGCAATTCTATAATGGCCTGCCGTTCCGGCAGCGCAAAACAAACCTCGACATTGATCAGTTCTTTCATGCGCCCGATGCGGCCTGCAGTTCATCAGCGCGCTGCAAAAAAGCCTCGACAAAAGTATTCGCGATGTAATGGAATACCGGTCCGACCAATTTCTCCAGCAGGCTGTTGGAAAATTCGTACTCGAGATTGAATTCGATTCTGCATGCGTCGGGCGACAGCGGCTTGAAACGCCAATGCCCGACCAGATGCCTGAACGGGCCGCGCACCATTTCAATTTGCATCCATTCCAGCCCCTGCTTGCGGTTGCGCGTGGCGAAGCTCTGCTTGATGCCGTGATAGTCAATCTTGATTACTGCGTGCGTCACGACGTCGTCGCGCTCGACAATTTCAGTGCCGCCACACCAGGGCAGAAATTCCGGATATTTTTCCACGGCGTCCACCAGTTTGAACATGGTTTCGGCCGGGTGCGATACGAGCATGGTTTTTTTTACTTGTGCCATGTGCCTGATGGTTCGAAAAGTGAATGCGGCAAAGCTGATAAAATACGCTATTGTCCCCTAAAAACCTTCCCCTGTTTATACCCTCCCGATGAGTATTGCGCAAAATAAAAAAGCCTTTCACGATTACTTTATCGAAGAAAGATATGAAGCGGGCATGGTACTTGAAGGCTGGGAAGTAAAGGCCATCCGCGCGGCGCGGGCACAACTCAAAGAAGCCTACGTAATTATTCGCGGCGGCGAATTGTTCCTGATCGGCTGCCATATCAGCCCGTTGCCCACCGCGTCGACGCATATTACGCCCGCCCCGGTGCGCACGCGCAAACTGCTGTTGCACAACGAAGAAATAGGCAAGTTGATCGTCAAAGTTG
>JBAVXA010000110.1:0-1962 GCA_049698095.1 Burkholderiales bacterium | reverse complement strand
CATCGGTCGGCTTCGTCGAGGCGCAACGCGTGCATTTCGCCCAGCCGCTCGCGCTCAAAAGCGGCGCGACGCTGAATGAATTCGACCTTGCCTACGAAACCTACGGCACACTCAACGCGGGCAAATCCAACGCCATTCTGATATGCCACGCGCTGAATGCCTCGCACCATGTCGCCGGCGCCTATCCGGATGATCCGAAAAACCTCGGCTGGTGGGATAACATCGTCGGGCCGGGCAAACCGGTCGATACCGATAAGTTTTATGTCATCGGCGTGAACAATCTGGGCGGCTGTCACGGCTCCACCGGCCCGTCGTCGACCAACCCGCAAACCAATGAACCCTACGGCGCCAGCTTTCCGGTCGTCACCGTAGAGGATTGGGTCGCTGCGCATGCGCGTCTTGCGGATTATCTCGGCATCAGGAAATTCGCGGCAGTGATGGGCGGCAGTCTCGGCGGCATGCAGGCGTTGCAATGGGCAATCCAGTTTCCCGACCGCATCGGGCACTCGCTGGTGATTGCCGCCGCGCCGACCCTGTCGGCGCAGAACATCGCGTTTAACGAAGTCGCGCGGCAGGCGATCGTCACCGACCCGGATTTTCACGGCGGCGATTATTACGCGTATAACGTGATCCCCAAACGCGGGCTGCGCCTCGCGCGCATGATCGGCCATATCACTTATTTATCTGATGACGCGATGATGGAAAAATTCGGCCGCGCATTGCGCACCGGCAAGCTCACTTACAGTTTCGATGTCGATTTCGAAGTCGAATCGTATCTGCGCCACCAGGGCGATAAGTTCTCCGAATACTTCGACGCCAACACCTATTTGCGCATCACCAAAGCGCTGGATTATTTCGACCCCGCTGCCGAATTCAACGGCGATCTCGCCGCCGCGCTGGTACATACCCAGGCCGGATTTTTTATTGCGTCGTTCACATCCGACTGGCGCTTTTCGCCGGCGCGCTCGAAAGAAATCGTGCAGGCGTTGTTGCACAACAAACGCAAAGTCAGCTACGCCGAAATCGACGCGCCGCATGGGCACGACGCATTCCTGCTCGACGACACGCGCTATCACAGCATGGTCGCGGCCTATCTCGATGGCGTTTTCGCCGAACTCGATAAATAATATAACCTATTGATTATAATGAACATTCGTCCAGACTACGCCGCTATCGCAAAATGGGTTCCGCAACAATCCAACATCCTCGATTTGGGCTGCGGCGACGGCACGCTATTAAAATTGCTCGAAGAGAAATGCCAGGCGAGCGGCTACGGTGTCGAGATCGACGACGCCAACGTGCTCGCCTGCTTGCGGAACAACGTCAACGTGATCCAGATGAATCTGGAAACCGGCCTGGCCGGATTTGAAGCGCAATCATTCGACTACGTAATTTTGTCGCTCACGCTGCAAGCCGTGCGCCACACCGAACTCATGCTGCGCGAAATCGTGCGCGTCGGCAAACAAGGCATCGTCACCTTCCCCAACTTCGGCTACTGGAACCACCGATGGCAAATCGCGCGCGGTCGCATGCCCGTGTCCGATGATTTGCCCTACCAATGGTTCGACACGCCGAACATTCACCTCTGCACCCTCGCCGATTTTGAAGACCTGTGCAAAGCCTGCGGCATTCGCGTGCTGGAGCGATTAGTGTTGAGTGAAGGCAAACCGGTCAATGCCTTGCCGAATTTGCGTGGGCAGTTGGCGGTGTATCGCTTTGAGGCAGCCTCCAAATAGATGCGTGATTTGCAGACCCGAAGTTTTTTCCCCTGACTTCACGCCGCGCTGGGATGGTCGGTGTCGATGGTGTAGACCACGTTGTTCTTTTGCGCCACGGCGATCGGCATGTCGTCCAGCCAGAACCATTCCTGCACCAGCCTGCCGTTGGCGTTGTATTCGCCTTCGAGCCTGTTGTCGCTGTAGGTGAAGATGGTGTCGGGGTTCGCGAGGATGGCGCGAAGCA
>JBAVXA010000109.1:0-2048 GCA_049698095.1 Burkholderiales bacterium | reverse complement strand
TCCTTGATGTGGCAGCGTTGGTGCAGCATGTTGCGGCTGACTTAGCACCCGAGGCTTTAGCCCGCGGTCAAACTCTTTATCTGGACGCCAGCCAAGAGTGCCTTGTTAAGGGCGAAAACGCCTTGCTGAGCGTTCTGGTGCGCAACCTTATTGACAATTCGGTCCGTTACTGCCCGCCTGGAGCACTCATTCATGTCGCGGTTCACAAGTGTCCCGACGGCATCCTGCTCAGCTTCGAAGACAGCGGCCCAGGCATGTCTGAGAAAGACATGGCGCGATTGGGCGAGCGTTTTTACCGAGTGCTGGGCAACACCCAGCCGGGTAGCGGGCTGGGCTGGTCTATCGTCCGGCGCATTGCCGAGGTTTCGGGCGTCCAGTTGGAGGTTGCAAGATCAGCGACTTTGGGCGGCTTGAAGGTGACCGTTAAGTGGCCCTAAATGTAACGCGGCTTGCACAAAATTCTTGATGGAACGTCGCAACTCCTTGGCCGAACAGGAAGAGGCGACTTGTGCTTTGACGAGTGCAAATATTCGAAATTCAGACGCTCTTCATTCAAAAACTCATTCGTGACGACCTATTTTCCGCAGCCGTTTGCAGGTTGCCAAAATGCGGGAGATTGAGCCGCGTTAAGCAATCATTAAGGTAAGATCTTTAAACTGATCCACACGTTTTTATTGACCCGCTAAGACTTACGAAACACACACATCATGACTACTTTTGCAGAACCGAAACTGCTGCGCATCGCCCTTGCTTTAAGTCTTGCAATCAATGGAGCAGCATTTGCGGTTGAACCAGCGACATTGATTCCGTGGTCGTCCAGCCTTGATGCAGGAACCGGGGTGATAGTGGTGCCAGTCAAACCGGACGCAGCATCCACAAATGGCATAGCGTTACAAGGAACAGCTGTGCTACCTGCTCAACAAAGCGAGATGGTAAGCATGCCAGTCATAGGCATCGTGCAAAGTGTGTTGGTGTCACCCATGGAAAAAGTCCGTGTTGGACAGCCAGTGGCTCGAATTACCAGCCCACAACTGGTGGAATGGCAACGTGAATGGCTGACAGCGCAAGCTCAGGCCAGGTTAAGCCAAGGCAAAGCTCAACGTGACGAACAATTATTTGCAGAAGGCATTGTGTCGGAACAGCGCCGAAACGAGTCACGTGCTGCTCACGAGATGGCGGCATTGACTGCTCGAGAGCGTCGTCAGGCTTTGCGCATGGCAGGTATGAGTGAAGCGTCCCTTGCACAAGCAACAATGTCTTCAGCTTTGTCACCGCAGCTGACACTGCTTGCGCCGGTTGCTGGTTTCGTGATGGAACAAAGTGTTGTCCCAGGGCAACGGCTCGAAGCTGGCAGTCCGGTAACACGTATCGGGCGCGCTGGGCGACTAGCTATAGAACTTCAAGCAAGTTCTCAGCAAGTACAGACATTGCGTGTGGGCGATACCCTGATGGTGGACGGATGCAAAAGTCCTGCAAGAATTTCTGCCATTCCTGCGCAGGTCAACAGCCTGACCCAAAGCGTTTTGGTGCGGGCAGATTTATCGACTCAAGAAGACTGTTTGCGTGTTGGTCAGTTTGTCCTTGCCTACCCGCAAAGCAGGACCGCTGGCGCATCGGCCTCGACTGCTGTCTTCAGCGTGCCTTCATCGGCTATGTTTCAGCACGGCGGACAAACCTATGTTTTCGTTAGAGATCCCAAGGGTTTTCGCCCAGTAGTAGTCAAGACCAATGGTGGCGGCGGTGCCGATACATCCGTGACATTCGGGCTTAAAGCGGGCGATGAAGTCGCTGTTCGAGGGGTAGCTGCCATCAAAGGAGCTTGGTTGGGTCTTGGCCCTGTAGTTGCGCCAGCCAGCGCCGCCGGAGGCAAGCGGTAATGCTGTCCCGACTAGTTGCTTTTTCCCTCGCGCAGCGCCTGCTTGTGCTGCTTCTGACTGCAGCATTGCTAGCAGCCGGCATACTGGCTTTTCGTGATCTGCCGATTGATGCGTTTCCGGACGTTTCTTCGACGCAGGTCAAGATCATCCTGAAGGCACCCGGAATGACAC
>JBAVXA010000108.1:0-2112 GCA_049698095.1 Burkholderiales bacterium | reverse complement strand
ATCGATACGGTATTACGCGCCGAGATTGCGCCAACGCCGTTGCAAACACCCGTTCCGATGCTGGGCGGCAGCAAAGCGCAAGCCGGTTCCGGCGGTGTGCTGGTCTTGGGGGTGAATAACATCGCGACGCAATTTGCCAAGTGCTGCAGGCCCGCGCCGCCGGAAAATATTGTCGGCTTTGTCACCAAAGGTCGCGGTGTCACCGTCCATCGCGAGGATTGCCGCAGCATTCGGAATCTCAAGCGGGACCAGCTCGAACGATTAATGCCGGCCGACTGGGGCAACGTCGGCAAAGGCGTATTTGGCGTCGACATCGAAATCGAGGCACAGGAACGCTCCAACCTGCTGCGCGACATCACGGAAACGCTGTCGCGCGAAAAAATAATTGTCGTCGCGGTCAGCACCATGGCGCGGGCAGCGGAGTTGCGTTTACGTCTGACAGTGGAAATCCTTAATCTTGCGCAGTTGGGCAATGTATTGAAAATTATCCGGACTATGCCCGGTGTGACCCACGCCAGACGCAGGTAAAAAAATGAATAAAAACAATAGCATAGGAATATTCGATTCCGGCGTCGGCGGATTGAGCGTCTTGCAGTCAATCAATACATTAATGCCGCACGAAAACCTGGTATATGTCGCCGATTCGGCGCACGTGCCATATGGCAATAAATCAGCGGGGTATATTCAGCAGCGGTCCGTCACGCTGACGCAATTTCTGCTCGAGCAACATCATGCCAAGGCGATTGTCGTGGCGTGCAATACGGCCACCGCAGCTGCCGTCAGTTTGCTGCGCGAAAAATTTTCCCTGCCGATTGTCGGCATGGAACCTGCTGTCAAACCCGCTGCCGCAGCGTCCAAGAATAAAATTATCGGGGTCCTCGCAACTGAAGGCACGCTCAAGAGCGCACAGTTCGCTGCGCTGCTCGAACGCTTTGCGCGGGACATAACGGTTTTCACTCAGCCTTGTCATGGACTGGTGGAAAAAGTCGAACAGGGCCTGGTCCACGACAGCGCGACGCGCGAGTTGATCGGAAAATATATGCAGCCCTTATTGGCGCAGGGTGTGGATACAATTATTCTCGGTTGCACCCATTACCCTTTTTTGCGCCAGCTGATTGCCGATATTGCCGGTAAAAATATCGTCTTGATCGACACAGGCGACGCTGTAGCACGCCGAGTGCAGCAGGTTTTGCGCGAACGAAGTCTTCTCAACAACCGCAACGGAATTGGAACAAGCACCTTTTATACCAGCGGTAATCTGGCTGAGGCGCGCCGCGTGATCCCACTTTTATCGGGCCAAGCAACTGAAGTCAAAATGCTGCCGCAAATCTTCGCCTAACGTTGAACCGAAAACGCAAAATGAAAAAGCCGCAATATGCGGCTTTTTTTGCAAGCTTAATTCATTAACTTCAAGTCTTGGCGATCGCCTTGGCGCCCACTTCCGAAATATAGCCCAACACGACGCCGCAAATCAGTGACACGAGCAGCATGACAATACTGGCGTCGAGTTTCACCCCCGACCCGAAAAACGCTGCCGCCCCCAGAAACGAGCCTGGAATGAAGCTGAGAATATCGACTTTCGCCATCACGCACATGATGAAAACGGCGATTGCCAGCAATATGCATAACGTGATTAAGCCGCCGCCAATCACGCCGGCCAGCGTTGCGGCAATTCCCGCGATAATTGCGCCGGCCAGATTGCAGGCAATGGCTTTTTTGAGTCCGGTGATGCCGCCGCCCGCCGCGTAAAACGACGCCCAACCGATCACGCCAACCCAGACGATCAGTCCCAGGCTGGGTATGCCGACCGAGATGTAAACCCAGACGGCGACCAGCAATCCGATAACTATTCCTAATGCGGTTAACAAGCCCATGTAATCCTCCCTCATAAATGTTATTAAAATGTCAAAAGAATCACGTTTGTGATTTGACTTCCCGGCACCGCACCAATCGGCGCACCTGCCAGGTTGAGGGACAACAAATGTTGCATTGCCGTACCCTGCAACTAAAATAGCGAGCAAAGAACATACCATGGATTACTGCGATGCAAACAAGAGGGAAATCGGCAAGCGACTGTGAAAAGTGCGCCGATTCGGCCGAAAGCGGGACACA
>JBAVXA010000107.1:0-1723 GCA_049698095.1 Burkholderiales bacterium | reverse complement strand
AACCATTTATACCTGCACCGAATGCGGCGGGCAGGCGCCGAAGTGGCAAGGGCAATGCCCCGGCTGCGGCGAATGGAATACGCTGGTCGAAACGGTTGCGGAATCACAGACGAAAAACAGCCGTTTTCAATCGCTGGCGAAACCGAGCGAAGTGCAGTCGCTGGGCGATGTTGAAGCGAGCGAAGTGCCGCGTCGCGCGACCGGCATCGCGGAATTCGATCGCGTACTCGGTGGCGGTTTGGTCGAGGGCGCGGTGGTGTTGATCGGCGGCGATCCGGGTATCGGCAAGTCGACCTTGCTGTTGCAGGCGCTTTGTCACATGGGCGACAGCGCAAGCGTGTTGTACGTCAGCGGCGAGGAATCGGCGCAGCAGATCGCCTTACGCGCCAAGCGACTCGCGTTGAATGCCAAGCCGGTACATTTGCTGGCGGAAATCCAACTGGAAAAAATCATCGCCACCCTTGCAGACCGTAAACCGCAAGTGGCGGTGATCGATTCGATACAAACGGTTTATTCCGACGCGCTGACTTCTGCGCCCGGGTCAGTCGCACAGGTGCGCGAGTGCGCCGCGCAACTCACCCGCTTCGCCAAGCAAAGCGGCACGTCTATCGTGCTGGTCGGCCATGTGACCAAAGAAGGCGCATTGGCCGGGCCGCGCGTGCTGGAACATATCGTCGATACGGTTTTATATTTTGAGGGTGATACGCATTCGTCGTTCCGCTTGATTCGCGCGTTCAAGAATCGTTTCGGCGCGGTGAACGAACTCGGCGTCTTCGCTATGACGGAAAAAGGGCTGCGCGAAGTGTCGAACCCGTCGGCACTATTTCTTTCGCAACACGGCAAAGAAGTCGCCGGCTCGTGCGTGATGGTAACGCAGGAAGGCACGCGGCCTTTGCTGGTCGAAGTGCAGGCGCTGGTTGATGAGGCGCATGCGCCGAATTCAAAACGCCTGTCCGTCGGCCTGGAACAAAACCGGCTTGCCATGTTGCTCGCCGTATTGCATCGTCACGCCGGTATCGCGTGTTTCGATCAGGATGTGTTCGTCAACGCCGTCGGCGGCGTCAGGATCACCGAGCCGGCAGCGGATCTCGCAGTTTTATTGGCAATCGTTTCATCCTTGCGCAACAAACCGCTGCCGGAAAAGCTGGTGGTGTTCGGCGAAGTCGGCCTGGCCGGCGAGGTGCGCCCGGTTCAGCGCGGCCAGGAGCGATTAAAGGAGGCGGCCAAGCTCGGTTTCACCCACGCGATTATTCCCAAGGCCAATAAACCCAAACAGGCGATAGCGGGAATGGAAGTGATCGCGGTCGAGCGAGTCGAAGCGGCGGTGGAGTGGAGCCGTAGGCGATAATAAACAGGTAATATTATCGTAAACTTTCGATTGTCTAATCAGGCAATAAGTCCATACAGTAATGATGCTACCAATATGAATTTCAAACCCGTGTAAGCCGGCTTGCTGAAATTCTTTAATTGCTTGCGCCATTCATCCAATTGGTGAAAAAATGCGAAGAATTTGTTCAGCGCGCCGACGCGCTCGCCTTCAAAATTCTGGGTCACCGTGGCTTTTCCCAGTTGGCGCGCGATGATGCGGTTCAGCCCGCGCATCAAGCCGGTTTTCAGCGGGCGTTCAACGTCGCAAAACAGGATAATGCGCGTGACGTCGGTTTTGTTTTCCGCCCAATGCACGTAGGTTTCATCAAACATGATGTCTTCGCCGTCGCGCCAA
>JBAVXA010000106.1:0-6494 GCA_049698095.1 Burkholderiales bacterium | reverse complement strand
GCATGTAAGAATATTTCTTTTGACAGCCCCCCCTCGTCGCGATGTAGATTAATTCCTTTAGCACATAATTTTAATCTAAAAACGAATCAAGCACCCATAAAAGACGATAAAAACGAATTTGTTAATGAAGCGTGCGGTAATAATGTTACTTTGTTTCGTTTCTTTGGCGTTGTCCCCCAACATGAGTTTTGCAATCGAAACAGTTGAGCCCGTAATCGTTTATGGAAAAAAAAGGAGTGGGCATAAGTTTCTGCAAGCAGTAGCCTTGTATCCAAAATATTCAGATGTGGCCGTAGAGCGGGAGTATCTTGCAAATCCTGAGTTGATCGCGCTCGTTGAAAACCTTTTCGACGTGCGGTGTGCGGCGGGCGATGTTGCGGGAGGTTTTACAAAGACGACTTCACGTTCTGAATCACGAGAAAGAGGGATCACTGCAAATAGAATTTATAACGTTATCCCAGCATCACGAAACTTTAGCCATGGCTCTATAATAGTAAATACATTGGGTTTTAAAGCGGCTAGTACAACTTTTACCGTTACATATACGTATGCCGACGGGGGAACCATTGCGCATAAGGTCGTGGCTATTGGATCACAAACACCGCTATCAGCTTTGTCAATTGCGTCTAAGTTTGGTGATGGGATCGTAAACGATAAGGCTTGCGCTAAAGCCTAGAACTTGGAGTTTGCATGAAAATCAATAGTTTTGCAGTTTCGATCGTGCTGATCGCTTTCGCTGCTATCGTTTGGTTAGCGTTGGGACTGCCATCGCCAGAGGGAAAGGACTTGGGCGCAAAGCGATCGAGCACTGTTCCGCCAGAATACGAGCCGGGTTTTCTTCGCTCTGAAAAATCTATTGAAGCTGCCGTTGGTAAGAATAATCCTCCAATTCTAGTTACAAACAATTCGAAAATATCTGAGTTCGCCCGAGATTTTCAGACCAGTAAAAATTATCGTGAATATATTGACAAGGCGAAGCTGGCTCCCGAGAAAGGGGGATTATTTTATGCCTACGTGGCAGCATCACTTTGTGAACGATGGTCAAATTGGTTTGGAAAGTCTGAAGCTATTCCATATGAGGCTGAAGTTGATCATGCCCACGCACAAAAAAAACAAGCAGCCCTGGAAGAAATCCGATCCCGATGTAACGGCGTGTTGCCCGGTGAGTTTGGACAAGATTTTAAGAGGATGAAGAGTGACGCCCCAATTTTTCAAACTATCAATGCAATATTTTCCGAAGATGCAGTATTACGGGCTGCCGGCTTAGAAAAATTTTTCGAGTCGGCTGACCCGGTTGCTATGGATTTTGCTTGGTCATCTCTTACGCCTTCGAAGGTCATGAATCCGGGGGAGACAGATTCTGAAAAGATTGTCGTGTCCGGATACTACGACGGGCATTGGTACCAGGGAGAAAGTCTGCTGGCATTACAGTATGCAACCGGAACACTTCTGCCATGTTACTTTAGCTGGAAATGTGATGAAACAGGCACGGATGTACTGGCATCATGTGTAATGTTTGATGTATGCGGTAAAACAAGGTTCGATATTGTGCGAGACGTATATTTCAAAGGTGATGAAAAAAACTTTCAGCAAGCGGTTGCTTTTGCGGAAAGCATGGCGAAAAATATCCGGGAAAAAAACATCGGGCCATTTATTGTGAATCAAAAAGCTGAATAGCAAAATCGACGTACTGATCGTTCATATACGTTCCCTGACGCAACTATATTTTAAGTCTTCGTTCATATTCATCGGGATTGAAACCCAGCAGAGCCATTTCCCCGCCAACTTCAACCAGGGGCCTCCTGATCACGCTGGTCTGCGCCAGCATCAGTTCGATCGCCGAATCCGCATCCACGATTTTCGATTTTTGATCGTCAGGTAATTTACGCCAGGTCATGCCGCTACGATTGACGAGTTGTTGCCAATCGATTTGTTTTAACCACTCGCGCAAATGTTTTTCGTCGATGCCAGATTTTTTGTAATCATGAAACTCATACTTGATGTTATGTTCGTCCAGCCATGCGCGCGCCTTCTTTACGGTGTCGCAATTCTTGATTCCGTATACAACCATAAGTATTTGATTATATTTAACTAATTATATACCGCGCAATAGCTCGTTGATGCTGGTTTTGCCGCGCGTTTGGGCGTCGACTTGTTTGACGATGACGGCGCAATACAAAGAATATTTTCCGTCGCTGGAGGGCAAGTTGCCGGACACGACAACTGAGCCTGCAGGAATGCGACCGTAAGTCACTTCGCCTGTCGCGCGATTATAAATTTTTGTGCTCTGGCCGATATACACACCCATCGAGATGACGCAGTTGTCTTCGATAATGACGCCTTCGACCACTTCGGAGCGCGCGCCGACGAAGCAGTTGTCGCCGATGATGGTCGGGTTGGCCTGCACCGGTTCGAGCACGCCGCCGATGCCTACGCCGCCGCTCAAGTGAACATTCTTTCCGATTTGCGCACACGAGCCGACGGTGGCCCAGGTATCGACCATGGTGCCCTCGTCGACATACGCGCCGATGTTTACGTAACTCGGCATGAGCACGACATTTTTGGCGATAAACGATCCGCGCCGCGCCGTCGCGGGCGGTACCACGCGATAGCCACCGGCTTGAAAATCCTTGTCGGTAAAATTGGCGAACTTGGAATCGACCTTGTCGAAATAATGCGAGAAGCCACCTTGCATGATTTCATTGTCTTTCAAGCGGAACGACAACAATACGGCTTTTTTAACCCACTGATGCGTTACCCATTCGCCGTTGATTTTTTCCGCCACGCGCAGCTTGCCTGCGTCGAGTTGGTCGAGTGTTTCTGTCACGGCTTGCTTGATATCGGCCGGTGCATTTTTTGGGTTGAAGTCGGCGCGCTTTTCAAATGCGGCTTCGATGATATTTTGGTTAGACATGATGTTCCTGCTTATTAATAAGAGTTAGAAGAAAGTTTGGTGACGAATTCTTTAATGCGATTTGCGGCTTCGATACATTCGCTCAGCGCGGGCACCAGCGCGATACGCACAAAGCCATTGCCGGGATTAATGCTGTAGGCCTCACGCGCGAGATAGGTACCGGGCAAAAGCGTAACGTGTTTGCGCTCGTATAATTTCTGCACGAACTCCTGATCGTCGATAGGCGTTTGTGCCCAGAAGTAGAACGATGCTTCCGGCATGACCAGCGGCATGACCGGATTTACGATATCGAAAAATGCCTTGAATTTTTCCTTGTATAGCGCGCGGTTTTGTTCCACGTGTGCCTCGTCGCTCCATGCGACGGCGGATGCCGCCTGCACGGGCGGACTCATCGCGCTGCCGTGGTAGGTGCGATAGAGCAGGAACGCCTTTATAATGCCGGCGTCGCCGGCAGCGAAGCCGGAGCGCATTCCCGGCACATTCGAACGCTTGGACAGACTGCCGACCACGACCAGATTTTTGAAGTCATGGCGGCCCAGTTGTTGTGCCGCCTGGAGCGCTCCGAGCGGCGGATGTGCAGTGTCAAAATAGATTTCCGAATAGCACTCGTCAGCGATGATGACGAAACCGTGTTTGTCCGATAACGCGAACAAGGCCTTCCATTCGTCCAGCGTCGTCACTTTTCCATGCGGGTTGCCGGGCGAACAGGTAAACAATACCTGGGTTCGGTCCCATACATCGGCCGGGAGGCGGTTGAGCTCCATGGAAAAACCGTTTTTCGGCGTGGTGTTGAGGAAATACGGCGCAGCACCAGCCAGCAAGGCCGCGCCTTCGTAAATTTGATAAAATGGATTCGGGCAAACCACAACCGGATTCGGCTTGCGTGCGTTGACAATGGTTTGCGCGAGCGAAAATAATGCTTCGCGGCTACCGAGCGTGGGAATGATTTGCGTATCGATATTGATCCCCGAGAGGGCATGTCGTTGATTCAGCCACGCCCCTATGCTGCCGCGAAGTGCTTCGGAACCGATCGTGAGCGGATAGCTCGATAACGCGCCGAGGTGGTCGCGCAACTCCTGTTTGATGAATTCCGGCGTCGGGTGCTTGGGTTCGCCGATCGACAGATTGATCGCATGGCGCGCAGGGTTCGGCGTAATGCCTTGGAAGAGCTGACGCAGCTTTTCAAACGGGTAGGGCTGAACTAAGGCGAGATGGGGATTCATTTGAAACCAGCCTGAATGCAAACCGTAATTATACGGTTTCGCGGCTCGCAGCATAAGTGCGGGCCAATTTTGCAGGAATACCTGTTTACTTCTGATTTCAAACACGAATATGGCAGCACTCGCTGAAACGGCAAAACTCTTATATATTAGCGGTTGTAGAATAATTCGCAGAGCAGCAAAACCTGCCGATACGTGACTTGAGGAGAAAAGAATGGAAAAAATCTGGCTTAAATCATACCCCCCCGGTGTCGCCGCGGAAATTGATCCGAATCTTTATCAGTCCGTGGGAGAAATCTGGGCTGAGAGCGTGCGCAAATTCGCGGCGCGGCCAGCCTATACCTGCATGGATAAAACAATCACCTATGCAGAGGCCGACAACTTCGCGACCGCGTTTGCCGGGTATTTGCAGGGCGTGTTGAAATTGCCCAAGGGGGCTCGCATCGCGCTAATGATGCCTAATGTGCTGCAATACCCGGTATGCATTTTCGGCGCTCTCAAGGCCGGCTATACCGTGGTCAATGTCAACCCACTTTATACGCCGCGCGAACTTGAACATCAGTTGAAAGATTCCGGAGCCGAAGCAATCGTCATTCTGGAAAATTTTGCTCATGTGTTCCAGCAGGTTCGTAGCGCAGTGCCGGTGAAACATGTGGTTGTCACCAGCCTTGGCGACATGCTCGGATTTCCCAAATCCGCCATTGTCAATTTTGTGGTCAAGAAGGTTAAAAAGCTCGTACCGCCTTGGGAATTGCCGGGCGCGGTAAAATTCGGCGACATGCTTCGCCAGGGCGCGGCGCAAACCCTGCAGCCGGTTAAGGTGACGCACGACGATATCGCATTTCTGCAATACACGGGCGGCACGACGGGCGTATCGAAAGGTGCGATGCTGACCCATCGCAATATCGTTGCCAATGTATTGCAATCGTTTGAGTGGCAAAAAGATTTCATCAGCGAAGGCAATGAAGTCATCATTACCGCGCTTCCGCTTTATCACATCTTTTCGCTTACCGCGAACTGCATCACTCAGTCGCGCCTCGGCTCGCAGAATATTCTGATCACCAATCCGCGCGATATGCCTGGGTTCGTGAAGGAACTCGGCAAATATAAATTCAGCATCATCACCGGCGTTAACACCTTGTTCAACGGGCTGCTCAACACCCCGGGGTTCGATAAGCTCGATTTCAGCAATTTGCGGCTGACGCTCGGCGGCGGCATGGCGGTGCAAAAAGTGGTGGCGGATAAATGGAAGCAAGTCACCGGCAGCGTGTTGCTGGAAGCGTATGGATTGACTGAAACCTCGCCCGGAGCCACCATCAATCCGCTTAATTTAACTGAATACAATGGCACCATTGGTTTGCCGATCTCGTCTACCGAGGTGGAAATACGCGACGATAACAAACAGGCTGTGGCGATAGGCGAACGAGGCGAAATCTGCATTCGCGGGCCGCAGGTGATGAAAGGCTATTACAACCGCGCGGACGAAACTGCCAAAGTGATGCATCCGGACGGATTTTTCGCCACCGGCGATATCGGCATCATGGACGCAAGCGGTTTTGTCAAAATCGTCGATCGCAAAAAAGACATGATTCTGGTTTCAGGCTTTAACGTGTATCCGAACGAAATTGAAGACGTGGTTTCGCGTCATCCCGGCGTATTGGAAGTGGCCGCTGTCGGCGTGCCCAGCACGCAGTCCGGTGAAGCGGTGAAAATTTTCGTCGTAAAAAAAGATCCCAATCTGACAGCAGAAGATTTAATTGCATTCAGCAAAAAGGAGCTCACCGGCTACAAGGTTCCGCACCAAGTCGAGTTTCGTAAGGATTTGCCCAAGACCAACGTCGGGAAAATTTTGCGCCGCGAGTTGAGGGACGAAAAACCTGCCTGAATCAGGCTCGGCTGAAACGGACAAATCTTTTCCCGCAAAAAGCACTTTCTTGTGATGGCAATTTAATCGATGCCGTCGCAGGCCAGCCCATTTATCAGCACACTCAGCTTAGATGTAAATCTTTGACGGTTTCTTTATCTAATTGATTATTAGGATTGTATTTGCTTTAGGGTAGGCCTCCGACCATTTAATATAAGGCATTACCCTACTAGTCAGCTACACTCCCTGCCTTCTAATATCGATAAAAGATCATTTGATCTCAGTCGGCTTGATTTCCAGCCGAAACAATTTCAGGCACAGATTGGCAATTCCTATGCTTTCGAATTATCAATTCACGCGTATCTTCCTGGTAATAGTACTTTCGGGCATTGTCGGCTGTTCCTCAGGTTCAGGTGGTTCGACGGACCCGACGCCCACGCCCACGCCCACGCCGACGCCCACGCCCACGCCGACGCCCACGCCCACGCCGACGCCC
>JBAVXA010000105.1:0-11970 GCA_049698095.1 Burkholderiales bacterium | reverse complement strand
CGAAGTCGAAAAATAACGGTATCGACCCGCAAGCCATCATCGACCAATTCGGCGCGGATACTGCGCGCCTGTTCATGATGTTCGCGTCGCCGCCGGAGCAGACTTTGGAATGGTCGGATACCGGCGTGGAAGGTTCGTTCCGGTTTTTGAAACGGCTGTGGAGAATGGTGCATGAGCATGTAACGCAAGGCGCGTCGCATGCTTTCAACGCTGGAGACCTGCCGTCTGATCTCAAAGCAGTACGTTTTGCGCTGCATATGACGTTGCAGAAAGTTACCGACGACTATGGGCGCCGGCAGCAGTTCAACACGGCAATTGCAGCAGTGATGGAATTGATGAACCTTCTCGGCAAAGTCGATGCAAAGCCGACGGTTGCACGAAGCATCGTGCACGAAGCACTGGAAAAAATCATCATCATGTTGTCGCCCATCGTGCCGCATATTTGCGATGCATTATGGCGCGAATTGAGGCCGGGCACGCAATTGCGCGACCAAACCTGGCCTGCAGTGGATAAAGCCGCGCTGGTGCAGGACGAAATCGAACTGGTGGTTCAAGTGTCGGGCAAGCTGCGCGGTCATATCACGGTGCCGAAGGACGCGACGCGCGAGGCAATCGAGGTCATGGCGCGCGAGAATGTGAACGTGCAGAAATTTATCGACGGACAGACGATCAAAAAAATAATTGTCGTGCCCGGCCGTATCGTCAATATCGTGGTGTAGGTAATGCCATATAAGTATTTGATTATAACTAGTTTTTTGGTTTTATCGGCGTGCGGCTTCAAGCTCCGGGGCGACGCGTCTTTACCATTTACGACGCTGTATATAGGTGCCGGGGCGGGCTCTCAGCTGCAGGCCGATATGAAGCGCGCCGTGAATCAATCGTCGGTCACGCGCGTGACAGACAAACCTGCAGACGCGGAAGCGCAGCTGCAACTCACGTCGGAACAAAAAGAAAAAATCATCATCGCGCTGAACAGCGCGGGACGGGTGCGCGAATTCCAGCTGCGGTACAAGGTGAATTATCAATTGATCGATGCGGCAAAAAAGGAATTGATCGCGCCGAGCGAATTGATACTCAGCCGAAATGTGTCGTATAGCGAAGCGCAGGTGCTGGCGAAAGAGCAGGAGGAAATCCTGCTGTTCCGCGACATGCAGCAGGATGCCGCGCAGCAGATATTGCGCCGTATTTCCCTGGTGAAACGTTGATGCGTATTTCGACGCAGCAACTGGCCGCGCAACTGGAACGCAAGCTGGCGCCGCTGTTTACCGTGTTCGGCGCGGAACAATTGCTGGCGCTGGAAGCGGCGGACCGTATCCGCGCCGCTGCGCGCAAGCAGGCCTATGCGGAACGTGAGGTATTGACTGCAGAGACGGGCTTCAACTGGTCTTCGCTGAGCTTCAGCGCCAACAGTTTTTCCCTGTTTGCGACCAAACGAATTCTGGAGTTGCGCATTCCTTCCGGCAAGCCAGGAGTGGAAGGCGCGGAGACGATCGTCGGTTTTTGCAATCGGCTGCCGGACGATTCCATTTGTTTAGTCGTTTTGCCCGACCTCGATCGAACTCAGCAAAACAGTAAATGGTTCGCCACGCTGGAAGCGGCCGGCGTCGCGGTAGAGGCGAAAGAGGTGTCGCTGCAGCAATTGCCCGGCTGGCTTGGCGAGCGCCTCGCATTGCAAAAGCAGCAGTGCGACAAGGAAACGCTGCAATGGCTGACCGAGCGCGTCGAAGGCAACCTGCTTGCTGCCTATCAGGAGGTGCAGAAGCTTGCGCTGCTGTTCCCGGAAGGCAAGCTTGACGGGGAGGCGGTGCGGGAGGCGGTCCTCGACGTATCGCGCTATGATGTATGGAAGCTGGGCGAGGCAGTGTTGGCGCGCGACATACCGCGCCTGATGCGCATGATGGAAGGTCTGCAGGGCGAGGGCACCGCACCGCCGTTGGTGCTGTGGGCGATCACCGAGGAAATCCGCGCCCTGCTCAAGGTGAGCGAGGGCCTGCAGGCGGGGCGCCAGGCGGCCCAACTCATGCGGGATGCGCGGGTCTGGGGCGCGCGGCAGAATTTAATGGAAAAGGCGGCGCGTAATGCCGACCCCGCGCAAATGAAAATTGCCTTGGCGCGGGCTGCGCAGACTGATAAATTAATTAAAGGCTTGCGTCGCGGCGATGTGTGGGATGAACTATTGCAGCTGGCATTGCTGACTGCGGGCAAGCCGGCGCTAAAACAGGTGACGGTGTAGCCATGGATACGAAAACCAATATCAAGACCTATATGAAGCAAGTGGGCGAGCAGGCGCGCGCGGCGTCGCGCGCGGTTGCCCGGGCCAGCACAGCCACAAAAAACATAGCGTTAATGGAAATGGCCAGGGCATTGCGCGATGGGGCCGAATCCATCATCGCCGCCAACGTCAAGGATATGCACGCCGCAGCCCATAAAGGCCTGGATGCGGCGATGCTCGACCGGCTCCGGTTGGACAAAAAGGCCGTCGCGTCCATGGCCGATGGGCTAGAGCAAATTGCCGCATTGCCTGACCCTGTCGGTGAAATTTCCGAATTGAAATATCGTCCAAGCGGCATTCAAGTAGGCAGGATGCGCGTACCGTTGGGCGTAATCGGGATCATTTACGAATCGCGCCCCAATGTGACCGCCGATGCCGCGGGTCTTTGCCTCAAGTCCGGCAACGCGTGCATCCTGCGCGGCGGATCGGAAGCGCTGCATTCGAACCAGGCGGTAGCTGCGTGCGTGCATGCCGGACTGCGCGCTGCGGGGTTGCCCGAGGACACGGTGCAGGTGATTGAAACTGCCGACCGTGCGGCGGTCGGCGAGCTGATTACCATGGATAAATATGTCGATGTCATCGTGCCGCGCGGCGGCAAAGGTCTGATCGAACGCATCAGCAACGAGGCGCGCATTCCCGTCATCAAGCACCTGGACGGCGTATGCCACGTCTACATCGACGCCAAGGCGGATCTGGATAAAGCAGTGAAAATCGCCGACAACGCGAAGACGCAGCGATACGGCACATGCAACACCATGGAAACCTTGCTCGTGCATGAAAAGATTGCCGCATTGGTGCTGCCGCCTTTGGCGCAAATATTTGCCGACAAAAAAGTCGAACTGCGGGGCGACGCGGAATCGCGCAAACTGGTCCCGCAAATGAAAATCGCGACCGAGGAAGACTGGTACGCCGAGTACCTGGCGCCGATTCTGGCAGTGCGCATTGTGAAGAGTCTGGATGAAGCCATCGCCCACATTACCCAATATGGGTCGGCCCATACCGACGCCATCGTGACCGAAGATTACACCCGTGCCATGCGTTTTTTGCGCGAAGTGGATTCATCCAGCGTGATGGTCAACGCGTCGCCGCGTTTTGCCGACGGTTTCGAATACGGGCTCGGCGCGGAGATCGGCATATCCACCGACAAACTGCATGCGCGCGGGCCGGTCGGGCTGGAAGGTCTGACGTCGCTGAAATATATTGTGCTCGGCAACGGACAGGTTCGATCCTGAGAAGCGCCGCGTTTTGACTCCAACCTCCATTGGTATTTTCGGCGGCACTTTCGACCCGATCCACTTTGGCCATTTGCGCCTTGCGGAAGAAATGGCGTCCCAGTTCAAGCTTGAGCAAGTCCGCTTTATTCCGGCCGGAAAGCCGTGGCAACGCAATGTTCCGCGCGCGTCCGCCGAGCAGCGGCTGGCCATGGTGCAAGCCGCGATTGCCGGAAACGGGAAATTCGTCGCAGACGCGCGCGAAGTGCAGCGCGACAAGGCAAGCTACAGCGTCGATACCATGGCGGAATTGCGCGAAGAATTTGGTAGAACGGTACCGTTCGCCCTGGCGATGGGCATGGATGCTTTCGTCAATTTACATACCTGGCATCGCTGGCAGGACTTGCTCGCGCTCACTCATCTAGTGATTTCTACCCGGCCCGGCGCTGAACTCGAGGCTGACAAGCTGACTGACGAACTGAAAACGCAATACCGGCGCCGCCACACGCACAATTCGACCTTGTTGCACGCGTCGCCGGCCGGCCATATATTCAGCCTGGCGATGACACCACTGGACATCTCCGCCACGCGCATCCGCGCTACCCTCGCCGCCGGGCGATCGGCGCGTTACCTGGTTCCCGATAGTGTGGTCCAATATATCGACCAGCACCATTTATATCGCGCCTCCTGATTCATTTTTTCATTGAAAAGACCATGACTCCTGCCAAACTGAAGAAAATTGCCGTTGACGCCCTTGAAGATATCAAAGCCAAAGACATCAAAGTCATGGATGTGAAACACCTTTCGACGCTGTTCGATTTCATCATTGTCGCCAGCGCCGATTCGTCGCGGCAGACCAAGGCACTGGCCAACAATGTGGTGGTCAAGGTGAAGCAGGCCGGCGGCCAGATACTCAGCACGGAAGGCGAAGAGACCGGCGAATGGGTGTTGGTCGACTGCGGCGATTTGATTGTGCATGTGATGCATCCCACCGCGCGGGCATACTACAATCTGGAAGAATTGTGGGATCAGCCGTTGCCACGTGCGCGCAAAAGACAGGTTGCAGCGGAGGAGGTAGAGGACGAAGCAATGGACGCGCCCGTGAAAAAGAGTCGCGCCAGGAAATCGCCGGCGAAAAAAACGGCCGACGATGTCGAGGCGATTGAAGAAAAAATAGCGATCACCAGAAAAAAATCGGCGGCAAAAAAGCCGGCGCTGAAAAAGCCGGTAGCCAAAAAGCCTGCGGTGAAAAAAGCGATGGTCAGGAAAGTGGCAGCCAGGAAAACTTCCGCCAAAGCGTGAAACGGTGAAATTGACGATTGTCGCGGTCGGTAACAAAATGCCCGAATGGGTCGATCAGGCATTTGCCGATTATGCCAAGCGCATGCCGCCGCACCTTCACATTGATCTGAAGCAGGTCAAGGCGGAAAAACGCGACGGTGGAAAAACCGCCGCGCAGATCATGGAGGCCGAAAGAGCCCGTATAGACGCTGCCATACCAGATGCCACCCTGCTGATTGTGCTGGATGAACGCGGTGCGCAGATTTCCAGTGTGCAATTGGCGGACTGGATGCGCGAATGGCAAGGCGAGGGACGTGACGTGGCGTTGGTGATTGGCGGGGCCGACGGTTTGCACCACAGCTTGCGTCAGCGCGCGCATAAAACGCTCGCGCTTTCGCGGCTGACGTTGCCGCACGGGCTGGCGCGGGTGCTGTTGGCGGAACAGCTTTATCGCGCATTTTCAATAATCCAGAACCATCCATACCACCGCGAATAGATTCTAAATAATTTAATATAATCAAATACTTATGACGGATCAGCTGGACGACCACTTAAGAACTTTTGTGAATTCGAAAGCCGGCATGGCGAAAATGTCGCTGCGCATATATCTGGCATCGCGCAGCCCGCGTCGACGCGAACTGCTCAAACAAATCAGCGTGCCTTTTGAATTGCTCATGTTCCGCGAGCACGCACCGCGCAAACCGGATGTGGACGAAACGCCGCTGTACGATGAGGCACCGGATTCCTACGTGCAGCGCATCGCGCGTGCCAAAGTCGTTGTCGCCGCGCGTCTGGTGCTGGAGCGCAATTTGCCCTGGCACAATGTTTTGTCCGCCGACACCACCGTCGCGCTGGACAACAGAATTCTCAGCAAGCCCGCCGATAATAATGAGGCGATGACGATGCTGCGCGAGCTTTCCGGCAAGACCCACGATGTTCACACCGCCATCGCCATGACTGACGGAAATCTGATTGACGTCGTGCTGAGTTCCAGCCGCGTGACTTTCGGCGAATTGACCGAAGAGGAAATCAAGGCCTATGTCCTTTGCGGCGAGTCGCTCGATA
Organism: Burkholderiales bacterium; assembly: GCA_049698095.1. Taxonomy (GTDB): domain Bacteria; phylum Pseudomonadota; class Gammaproteobacteria; order Burkholderiales; family JBEEJL01; genus JBEEJL01. Next base: position 6,141 of record JBAVXA010000105.1, on the reverse strand, counting down.
AGGCCGGCGGTTACGCCATTCAGGGGCGCGCCGCCGCCTTTATCAGCCGGCTCGACGGTAGCTACTCCGGCGTGATGGGATTGCCGCTATATGAAACGGCGAAAATGCTGCAGCAATTCGCGCGTTAAGACATATTTGATCGGCTAACAATAATGAATGAACAGATTCTAATTAATGTGACGCCGCAGGAAACCCGCGTCGCGGTCATGCAAAACGGAGCGGTGCAGGAATTGCACGTCGAGCGGACCTCGAGCCGCGGCCTGGTCGGGAATATATATTTAGGCAAGGTGGCGCGCGTTTTGCCGGGCATGCAATCGGCGTTCATCGAGGTCGGCCTCGCGCGCGCGGCGTTTTTGCATGTGGCGGACATCTGGGTTCCGCGTGAAAATGCGGAAGCCGTTCGTGCCATTGAACAGCGGCCGATCGAAAAAATTCTCTCCGACGGACAATCGCTGCTGGTACAGGTGATCAAGGATCCCCTCGGCAGTAAGGGCGCGCGCCTGTCCACCCAGATTGGCATCGCCGGACGCTATCTGGTTTATCTGCCGCAGGAATGCCACATCGGGATTTCGCAGCGAATCGAAAGCGAAGCCGAGCGCGAACTGCTGCGCGACAAACTGCAGTACCTGATTCCTGCCGATGAAACCGGCGGCTTTATCGTGCGTACTGTGGCGGAAACCGCCAGCGACGAAGAGTTGGCTGCGGATATCGCGTATCTGCGCAAATTGTGGAGTGGCATCCGCGATGCGGCCAAAACCGCGGCACCGGAAACCATTTTGTACCAGGATCTGAATCTGAGCCAGCGCGTATTGCGCGATTTTGTTCACGCAGAAACCGAACGCATCATCGTCGATTCGCGCGAGAATTTCCAGAAGCTGAGCGAGTTCGCGCAAAAATACACGCAGCAAGCCTCGGCGGTACTGGAGCATTACACCGGCGAACGGCCGTTGTTTGATTTGTTCGCGGTGGAAGAGGAAATCGAGCGTGCGCTGTCCAAGCGGGTCGATCTCAAATCGGGTGGTTATTTGATCATCGACCAGACCGAAGCACTGACGACTGTGGACGTGAATACCGGCGGTTTCGTCGGCGGGCGTAATTTCGACGACACGATTTTTCGGACCAATCTTGAGGCCAGTCAGGCCATTGCGCGGCAACTGCGGCTGCGCAATCTGGGCGGGATCATCATCGTCGATTTTATCGACATGGATAACGAAGAACACAAAAATACAGTGTTGGCAGAATTTAACAAGGCACTGTCAAACGACCGCACGCGTATTACGCTGAATGGCTTTTCACCGCTGGGCTTGCTCGAAATGACGCGCAAACGCACGCGTGAATCGCTCGCGCATATTCTGTGTGAGCCATGCGATACATGCAAGGGACGCGGACACCTGAAGACGCCGCAAACGGTGTGTTATGAGATTCTGCGCGAATTGTTGCGCTCCGCGCGCCAGTTCGACGCGCGCGAATATCGTATTCTTGCCTCGCAAAAAGTCATCGATCGCTTTCTTGATGAAGAAGCGCAGAACCTGACGATGCTGTCCGATTTCATCGGCAAGCCCATTTCTCTGCAGGTCGAAAGCGTTTACACGCAGGAGAACTACGACGTCATCTTGATGTAACATATTGATTTAATTAATAAAAGAATGGAGAAAAGCTTGGCTGCCGCGTCCCCGGAAAAAATAACCGACGTATCATTGATGTCCGATATCGCCACCCTCGACGGACTGTGGCGTGAACGCGCGCGGCGTACGCCCGATCAAATCTCGCATGTCGATTACCCGCCGAAAACGCAGCAGCGGCGCGAATTCACCTGGGCGCAAATGCTGGCCGAAACCGCACGATGGCAGGCAGCACTGCAAAATGAAAATCTGCAGGTCGGCGATCGCGTCGCCGTGATGGCGCGCAATGGGCCGGAATGGGTCTGGTACGACCAGGCCGCCCTGTCGCTGGGTCTGGTGGTCGTGCCTTTATATACGGTCGATCGACCGGAAAACGTTGCCTACATACTTGAAGACGCCGGCGTAAAAATATTATTGCTGGAAACAGCGGAGCAGTGGAAGCAACTTGCCGCGCTGGAGAACACGCTGGCCAGCGTGCAACGCATCGTCCTGCTGCGCGCAGATGAAAAGGCGCCGACCGACGTCCGTGCGGTATTGGTCGAAAATTGGCTGCCGCAGGGAACGACTGTCTTGCAGCAATGGAGCGCCGACGGCAATCGTCTGGCCACGATTGTCTATACGTCGGGTACCACCGGCAAACCAAAAGGCGTAATGCTGACGCACCAGAATATTCTGTCCAATGCCAGGGCAGTGACTGCATGCATCGACGTCTTTCCGACCGATGATATTTTGTCGTTTCTGCCGTTATCGCACATGTTCGAGCGTACCGTCGGATATTACGTCCCGGTGATGCAGGGCGTGAAAACGACCTACTCGCGCTCGGTGCAATTGCTGGCGGATGATTTGGTCAACGAGCGTCCGACTATCCTGATTGCCGTGCCGCGTATTTTCGAATTGATTCAAGCGAAGATTAACAGTCAGCTGCAGTCGCGCAAGCCGTGGCAGCAAAAATTATTTGCCTTTGCAGTGAAAACCGGCTGGCAGCGTTTTGAGTGGCAGCAGAGACGTGGCCGCTGGCGCGCGTCATTTTTACTATGGCCGCTGCTGGATCGCCTGATCGCCAGGCCGGTTCGCGCGCGTTTTGGCGGACGCCTGCGTTTTGCCGCGAGCGGCGGTGCGGCCCTGTCGCCGGCCATCGCGAAAACTTTTATTGCTCTCGGTATTCCAATTTTGCAAGGCTACGGCATGACCGAATGCAGTCCGGTACTTGCATTCAATGCCCCGGCCGACAATTTGCCGTCCAGCGTCGGCCACATTCTGCCTGGAATTCAATCGCGCCTCGGTCCCGGCGACGAGTTGCAGGTCAAAGGGCCCAATGTCATGCAGGGCTACTGGAAGCATGAGCAGGCCACACGCGATATCTTTACCGCGGACGGCTGGCTGCGCACTGGCGACGTGGTGCGCATCGATACGAGCGGGCACGTGACGATCACCGGTCGCCTGAAGGATATCATCGTGCTGTCAAACGGCGAAAAAGTTCCGCCGGGCGACATGGAAATGGCTATCATGCGCGACTCGCTGTTCGATCAGGTCATGATAATCGGCGAGGGCAAACCGTTTCTTTCCATGCTCGGCGTATTGAATCGCGAGCAATGGAACCGGATGGCAGGCGAAACCAATCTCGACATAGAGAACATCCAGAATGCGGAAAAACAGATACTCAAGCGCGTCGCAGTGCAAATTAGGAATTTTCCCGGCTATGCGCAGATTCGCCGCGGCGTCTTTACGCTCGAGCCATGGAGCGTGGAAAACGGGCTGCTGACGCCGACACTGAAAATACGCCGTCCGCAGGTCGTCGCCAGCCGTGCCAAGGCGATCGATTCCATTTACGCTGTCCATAGCTAGTGTTTGAAACAATGCTCACGCGGCGTGCGAATCGCCAGGCATTTCTGCTATGCTGATTTATTGAAACGGGAAGAGGTTTCAGATGAATTCTCCGGTTGAGAGCCTGCCGGCCAGGCAGCCGACGTTGCGCCTCGTGACCATGCCTTCGGACACCAATGTGCTGGGAAATATATTCGGCGGCTGGGTCATGTCGCAAGTGGATATTGCGGCAAGCATACCTGCAATCCAGCGCGCGCGCGGTCGCGTCGCCACGGTGGCCGTGAATTCATTTACCTTCAAGCATCCGATTTTCGTCGGCGATCTGGTCAGTTTTTACGCCGAGGTGGTCAAGGTCGGGCGCACGTCGATCAGCGTCAACGTCGAGGTGTATGCGCAGCGCTCCAAGAGGCAATTGATCGAGGTCGCAAAAGTCACCGAAGCCACGCTGACGTTTGTCGCCCTCGACGACAAATTACAACCGCGCGAAGTCCCGCCGGAATAGCCATTATTTTTTGAAAGGAATCCAAGTGGAAAAAAATTTCATCGTGCGTAAAGTCGCCGTTCTCGGCGCGGGAGTGATGGGCGCGCAGATCGCTGCCCATCTGGTCAATGCGAACATCGAAGCGATCCTGTTCGACTTGCCGGCGAAGGAAGGCGACAAGGACGGTATTGTCAAAAAAGCCATTGGCAATCTGGCGAAAATGGACCCCGCGCCTTTGTCGCTGACGTCGCGCGCAACGTTCATCCGGCCGGCCAATTACGAGCAGCATCTGCCGCTGCTCAAGGATTGCGATTTGATCATCGAGGCGATTTCCGAGCGCATGGATTGGAAACACGACCTGTATCGCAAGGTCGCGCCGCATCTGAACGACCACGCGATTTTCGCCTCGAATACCTCCGGATTGTCGATCACCAAACTATCCGAGGTCATGCCGGATAACTTCAGGAGGCGCTTCTGCGGCATCCATTTCTTCAACCCGCCGCGTTACATGAAGCTGGTCGAATTGATCGCCACACCAAGCACCGATGGCAAGATCCTCGACGACCTGGAAACGTTTCTTACGACGCATTTGGGCAAAGGTGTGATCCGCGCCAAAGACACGCCGAATTTCATTGCCAATCGCGTCGGTATTTTTTCCATGCTGGCGACCATGCACCACGCAGGAAAATTCAATCTCGGCTTCGATGAAGTCGACGCCTTGACCGGCCCGCTGATCGGGCGTCCGAAAAGCGCGACATTCCGCACCGCCGATGTGGTCGGTCTCGATACCATGGCGCACGTCATCAAGACCATGCAGGACACGCTGCCGAACGACCCGTGGCACAAATATTACGCCGCACCGCCTTACCTCACCGCGCTGATCGCCAAGGGCGCGCTGGGCGCGAAAACCAAAGCCGGATTTTTCACCAAAAAAGGGAAGGATATTCTGGTGCTCGACGTGGCCAAGCAGGATTACCGACCGTCGACGGGCGCGGCAGCGGACGAGGTGAAAAAAATCCTGCGTAACAAAAATCCGGCCGAGCGGCTGAAGTTGCTGCGCGAAAGCGCCAACCCGCAGGCACAATTTCTCTGGGCGTGTTATCGCGATTTGTTTCACTACGCAGCAGTACATTTACAAAATATCGCCGACAACGCACGCGATCTGGATCTCGCCATCCGCTGGGGTTTCGGTTACAAAGTCGGCCCGTTCGAAACCTGGCAAGCGGCAGGCTGGGAGCAGGTGGCGAAATGGATTGCCGAAGATATCGCTGCCGGCAAGACCATGACCAGTACGCCGTTGCCTGATTGGGTGTTGGAAAATGGCCGCAGCGGGGTACATACGCCTAACGGTTCATTCTCTCCGGCGTCGCATTCGCTCAAGCCGCGCTCGGCCTTGCCGGTTTACAAGCGTCAGTTATATCCCGAGACCGTGTTGAGCGAAGGCGCAAACGCCGGTACCACGATATTCGAAAACGACGGCGTGCGCATGTGGCACACCGGCGACAATATTCCCATCGTGAGTTTCAAGACCAAGATGCACGCTGTGAGTGAAGACGTTCTTGATGGTATGCTGCAAGCTATTGATTTAGCGGAGAAAAATTACACATCGTTAGTCTTGTGGCAACCCGAGCCGCCATTCAGTGTCGGCGCCGATTTGTCTAAGGCGGTCGAAGCGGTCATGTCCAGCGCCAGTTTTGATGTAATTGAAAATGTCGTTGCCAAGTTTCAGCAGACCAGTCAGCGACTGCGTTACTCCTTGATTCCGACCATCGCGGCGGTGGATGGTATGGCCTTGGGCGGCGGCTGCGAATTTCCCATGCATTGCGACCGCACTGTCGCGACCATGGAAACCTACATGGGCCTGGTCGAAGTCGGCGTCGGACTGTTGCCCGCCGGCGGCGGTTGCAAGGAAATGGCCATGCGCGCGGCGAAGGAAGCCAAAGGCGGCGAGATCATGCCGTTTCTGTCGGCGTATTTCAAGAATCTTGCCATGGGTGAAGTATCCAAGAGCGCCGAAATGGCGCGCGAGATGGGCTTTTTACGCGCGAGCGATGTCATCGTGATGAACACCAACGAATTGCTGTATGTCGCCAAGCAACAGGCGCGTGCTATGGCGGAATCGGCTTATCGTCCGCCATTGCCGGCGAATGAAATTCCCGTCGTCGGCAAGACCGGGTTGGGCACGATTAAAATGATGCTGGTTAATATGCGCGA
>JBAVXA010000104.1:0-5642 GCA_049698095.1 Burkholderiales bacterium | reverse complement strand
ACCATTTGAGCGACACCGATATCAGCTACTCAATGCCCGAATTTCGACCGCTGTTGGGGCTATGCCGCTTCAGCAATTGCCGGCATCTGCAGGAACCCGGCTGCGCGATTACGCAATCACCTAACGTAAACCGACGCCGCCTCCGCTTTTACCAAAACCTGATTGCAAAGCATGATGCCCTGCGCGCGATGAATCCGGCACAAGTGTTCAAGAATAACGAAAAAAAAAGCTGACTTGCGTCAGCTTCGGATTTTTGGCGCAACCAAGACATCTGAGATTATGCCTTGGTGCGAAATTTGCGCCAGCTGTAAAGAATCATCGGGTTGTTAAATATCCAGGCTTTGATCAAGGTACGCGCGTGGGCACGCAGAGTGTAGGGACGCGGCGAATCGATATACTGGTAATTTCCAAATTGCGTCAATTTGACACGTAGCCTTTGCCCGTGCAAATTGCCCATTCCCATGTCCGTCGGGCAAAAATGTCCAGTCATCGACTTTCTGGAATAGCTTTCATCCTGTACTTCCAGCGCGCCATGCACCACGCCACTATTGAAGAAAATGATGTCGCCTTTTTTCAGGTCAGGGGCATGCAAATCATTACGATGCTCGGCCAGGTAATCACGATGGCGAGCCAACCATTCTTCATGGGTCAGCGTGGGCAAGCCAGCATGAAATGAATCCATGCGCTGGGTTCTCGGCTGACAGTAAAAGCGGCCGGACTTTTCGTTTATGTCTTCCAATGCGATCCACACGCCCGTCATGTGTCCGCTTGGCGCGCTGTCGGTATACCACCAGTCCTGATGCGGTCGTGTAGCACCGCTACGATCAAATAGCATCGATTGGGTAAGAAAATGCGACGCAATGCCCGTCGCCTGCCGCAGCGCACGCTGCAATTCATCGCAAAAATAAATATTCAACGCGGCATTTTTGATTGCCGGAATGTGTCCGTAGGAATGCACGTCCTGGAAGGTCTGTATCACATGACCGTGGCTATCGAAACGATTTTTTTCAAATTTTTGGTTCATCGTGCGGTAGAACCGCTCGTTCGACGGAAGCAAAGCGGATCTATACGTCTCCACCATTTTGTCGATCAGGGCATGCGGCACGACATTGCGCATGACCACATAACCATTTTCGCGGTAATAGCCGTCAACCGTCAGCGGGCTTGTCGGGCTGGCTGCGCTCCGATTGTCTTTTTGGTCAATATAAGCGCGATGATCGGCCTGGGTTTGGATGGCGAGATTCGACATACTGCTCCTTACAAATTACGCGGCACCTGCGTTCGATTTCTATACAAGAATCTTAATCTCAGGCCGCATAATTTGCTATACAGTCTTCACCCCATTTAGCTTATCGATGATACATAACATTCTGATTACAAACATATTTACCCCGCGCGGCTTTCTATTTATTTGATTCCTTGGGCTTTTTAGCTTCTTCTTTGTCACCGGAAGCGGCGTCGATTATCGCCCCGCCGACTTTAAACGGAACCTTGACCACCTCGATGGCGGTGTCCACCACCGCCCCGACCACGGTACTGACACACCCTTGCAACATCAGTATTGAGCTGATCAACACCAGCGCGCGCAGGGGTTTAATAACAGAACATTTTTTCATCGTGATGGCCTTTCCTTCCTGAATATTTCCTAGTGTGAAATCGTCGCGGTTATCAATGTAATCGCGCTTGCCAACGTTACCAGCACCAATACTGCCAGCCACAATGCCAGAGCGCGCCACACCAGCCCTTCGGCGCTTTCGACAAAATCCGCCTGTGCGTGTTCGCCGGTGCCGATCTCCGGGCGGTAATCTGCGCCGGCAGCGGTAGTGAGTGGGAGCCCGAGGCGAACTTCCAAGGCTCCGGCGCCGCTGGTCAGCACGATGCCGTCACTCGAATCGGGCCAGGACTGCGCCTGCGCGCGCCAACACTCCATGGCATCCTGGAAATCCCCCGCGATCCCGAAACTCAGCGCCGTCACGCGGCGCGGTACCCAATCGATCCAGTCCCACATTTGCTGCGCGAAATGTCCGAACGGCAAATCCGGCTCGCTGTCGACCCCATTCTCTGCTTCGGCGTTATTGCGCGACCAGGTCTGGTTCAATTCGCGCGCCAGAATATAGAACAGGGGGCCGACAGGGCCCGGCAAAACCAGAAACCAGATCAACGGGCCGAACAAATCCTTGTGCGCCGAGAGCAAGAGCTGCTCAATTGTCACGCGGCTGATTTCGTCGCGGCTATACAGGGCCACGTTGCAGTCAAGGTATTCGCCCAATATGCTACGCGCGTCGTCGATTTCGTCCCGCAGCAACGCTTGCTGGACCGCGCGCAATCGCAGACTGGCAGAACGAAATTGCAAGGCAAAATACAACACGACAGCGTTGACAAAAAATGCGATGAGCTTGCCTGACGGGCCGAGTCCATGGACCAACGTGTAGACCGACGCAACTGGAATGACCACCAGGGCGATGCCCGCGGCCCAGGCCATAATGCCGTAGTGGCGCTTACCTGCGTTAAACTGCCGCTCGAGAAAATACGCCAGATGGCGAAATGTGTCTTGAATCGGATTGGATGTTTGGTGCGCGCGGAAATATTGGGCCAATAATGCTGCGGCCAATGAAAAAAATCCCATGCAGCCCTCTGCTAAGTTGAACGCGAAAAAGATAACACATTCCGCGTGTTAACAGGCAGGAATTGCAGAAAGGCAACTATGAAACGCTTAATTCCGGACAAAAAAGCCCCCGCCTTTGCGGCGGGGGAACCGCTCTCGGAGGAGTAGCAGAGTTCATGACACAAAAACTGTTAATCCTCATGCCACTCGCTTGAAGAAAACGCAAATGCCGTGCCATTAAATTATTTAATAAAAAACAGATAGTTATATTGCCCGCATTGCCAAGCGTGTTGCAATTCTGGTGAAACCAAATTCGCATTTGCGCCACGACCAGGAGCCGGTTCGCTGACCTTACACTTTTATTCAAATACGCTAAACTATGCGCTGGCTCGAATACTCATGGGAGACGGCGTGGACCTGAATTGGATTGCATGGCTTGGCGCTGGTCTGGTGTTGATGCTCAGCGAATTGTTTTTTGCGTCGTTTTTTGTACTCTGGTTCGGCCTTGGTGCCGTGATTGTCGGCCTCGTCATGCTGTTGCTGCCCGCTATGAGCTTTTCGGCGCAGATGATCTTGTGGGCGCTGTCGTCGCTGGCGTTTGTGTTGGGCTGGTTCAAGTTTCTCAAGCCGCATGTAATGAAGACCCAATCCGTCATCTCGCAGGACGCGTTTCATGGCGAAGTCGCTGTGGTCGCGCGTGACATTAAGCCTTACGTCAAAGGACTGGTGCAATTCCAAAAGCCGATTCTCGGCGATGACAAATGGGAAGCATTCGCAGACTCCGATATTGCCGCCGGCGAACGTGTCCGCGTGGTGTCGGTCGATGGCAACCTGCTCAAAGTGAAAGCCGTCTGAAAAGAACCATTACGAAAGGATTTGACCATGGGATTTTCCGCACTCGCCATCATTATTGTCATGTTTGTCGCGATCACGATCGCCAAAGGGGTACGCATTGTGCCGCAAGGTGAAGAATGGGTGGTCGAGCGACTGGGAAAATACCAGAAAACATTGACGCCGGGTTTACATGTGATCATTCCGTACATTGATGGCGTGGCGTACAAAGTTACTACCAAAGACCAGATTCTCGACGTTGAACAGCAGGAAGTGATCACACGAGACAACGCCGTCATCATCACCAACGCCATTGCCTTTGTTAAAGTCACGGATACGGTTCGGGCGGTCTACGGCGTCACCAATTTTGAAATCGCCATCAAGAACATGGTCAAGACCACGCTGCGTTCGATCATCGGCAATATGGACCTGGACGAATCGCTTTCGTCACGCGACCAGATCAAGGCCAAGCTGAAAGCCAGCCTCGCCGACCAAGCAATTGATTGGGGCCTGACAGTCAAATCCGTCGAAATTCAGGACATCAAGCCATCGGCCTCGATGCAAATGGCGATGGAGCAACAGGCAGCGGCAGAGCGGGAGCGCAAGGCCATGGTGACGCGCGCAGAAGGGGAAAAACAGGCAGTGATCCTGCAGTCGCAAGGCCGGCTTGAATCGGCCAAGCTTGATGCCGAAGCGCAAATCCGTCTGGCCGAATCGTCGGCCACCGCGATTACGCAAGTAACACATTCGATTACCGACAAGGAATTGCCGGCGCTGTTTCTGCTGGGCGAGAAATATATTCATGCCCTGACCCAGCTGGCCCAATCCGGCAACAGCAAATTCGTCTTGTTGCCGGCGGATATCCAGGAGACCTTGAAAGGCATGTTAGGCCGGGGCAAGAGCTGATTGCATCACGTCTGGTCGCGCCCCGGCGGGTTGGCCGAATTGACCGATCCGGTCGACATGAATTTAACAGGAATTATTTAAATGCCGCTGCTGATTAATCAAAGACTTCCGCAATTTATTTTGCTCCTGCTGTTATGCGTTTTTGCGTCCTCGGCGATGGCCGCCATCGGTGGACTGAAAAGCGACTTGAAGGACGACGACGAATCGTCGGAGGAATGGCGCGGCATTCGCACGAATCTATTTCAGGCAAGGCCAATTGACAATAAAAGCCCGGCGGTTCAAATCGACATTCCGCGGCGCGCGGAATTCGGCGCCACCGTGCCTGTGGCCATTCGTGCGCAGGTCGCACAATCGCCGCAGAGCTATATCAGGAAAATGTATCTGGTGGTGGACAAAAATCCGTCGGCCATCGCTGCGGTCTACACGCTCGCGCCGGATATCGGCCAGGCCGACCTGGAAACGCGTATCCGCGTAAATGAATACAGCCATGTACGGGTGATTGCCGAAATGAACGACGGTAAACTGTCGATGGCGTCGAAATATGTCAAGGTGTCCGGCGGCTGTTCCGCACCGCCGAACAAGGACGCTGCCGAGCACAAACGCGACCTCGGCAAAATCAAATGGCGCTTGCCGGAAAAGGTTTTTGCCAACCAGACCACGCCCGTGCAAATGCAGGTTAGCCACCCGAACAACACCGGATTCGAAATGGACCACATCACAGTTATGACCATTCCGCCGCACTACGTTTCCAGATTCGTCATCACCTACGCCGGTAAGCCGGTATTGAGCGCCGAAACGGATTATTCCATAAGCGAGAATCCCTATATTGCGTTCAATTTCGTGCCGAAAAGCAACGGTGAACTGAAGGCGGAAATATTCGATTCGAAGGAAATGAAGTTCGAAAAATCGGCCACGGTTAAATTAGGCGGACCGTAAATCTTCATACAAACTTTTGCAAAAAAAGAAAAGGCCGCAATTGCGGCCTGTTCTTTTCGTTCAACCGTCAACGCACATCGGGCGGTGGCGGCGGCGGATAACCGCCAGGCGGCGGTGGAATTCCAGCCTGAGGTGGCGCAAGGCCGGGCGGCGCTGGCGGTGAATAGCTGGTCGATGGCGGCGGCGCGTAATTTGCCGAAGGTGCCGACGGCGGCGCGCCGGTCAGCTTGCCCGACACAGGCACGCGATGGCCCTTGGCATACATGCACTGGATAAAGGCGTTATCGTAATTTCTTTGCGCGCCGCGGCCGGTTGCATCTGCGGCGCCCGCACCGGACGCACTGCCCATCAGCAGGCCGACGCC
>JBAVXA010000103.1:0-9703 GCA_049698095.1 Burkholderiales bacterium | reverse complement strand
CTGCCCATCAGCAGGCCGACGCCAGCGCCGCTGGCCGCGCCGCGCGACCCATCGATAATCGCGCCCGCCGCCGCGCCCAGAACGGTACCCACGGCTGCGCTGGAAACGGCACTGGATTCAGCTGCCTGTTGCGGCGAGGTGCCTAACTGTTCGCTGGCAAACTGCTTGCACGATGCATCGTCGATACGGAATTGATCGAAGGTCTTGCCCGAACCCGGCAAGGTCATTACGCTCGGCCCGTTCGGAATGGTCACGCAGGCACCCAACAGGAGGGCAGGAAAAGCAGACGATAATTTGATCAAACGATTCATGATGGATTATTTCTCTTGGAATGGGGAATCAGCGAACCTGTTGCGGCAGCACTTTCTGCCAGCCGCCCGGGCATGCTTGCACGTTCGGATAATAGCCTTGCGGGTTGCCGCAGTAGTACCAGTATTGCTGTGCGGCCGGCGGCGCGACGACCGGTGGCGCCTGTTCTACGTAAACAACCTGAGGTGCCGGTGCTACCACGACCGGTTGCGGATAATAAGCTGGCGCGTAGGAATAATAGGGCCAGAAAAGCGGTGCGCCGATATACAGCCCGACGTTGCCGCGCCAATGGCCGCCGCCCCAATGACCGTGACCGTGACCGTGACCGCCGCCGTGCCAGCCGCTGTGGCGTTGCCCGCCCGCCCATGCTGCGTTACTGGCTATGGCGAGGACAAATAAAGAAGCGATAACTGCAAATCTGACGGGTTTTGAATAGATGGTATTCATGATATTTCCTCATGTGTTTAACCAGCTAACGGTTGGACGCACCAATGGTGCACACAAATTCACAAATCTACAAAAATTTTTATTGCAATTAATTCAAATAGTTACGATAGCTCTGCGCATCGACGTTGCCGCCGCTGATGATGACCCCCACGCGCGCGCCTGGCGCTTTGAATTTCCCGCTCAAAAGCGCCGCTGTTGCCAGCGCACCGGTCGGCTCGACGACGATTTTCATGCGCTCGAAAAAGAATTTTATCGCCCCGATCAAGTCCGCGTCGCTGACGGTGATAATATTATTCGCGTAATGCAAGACCAGTGGAAAGGTTAGTGTCCCGAGCGACGATGTGCGCGCCCCATCTGCAATAGTGTCGGGATTTTTCACGCTCTGCAAGGTTTTGCTTTTGAACGAACGGGCTGCGTCGTCTCCCGCTTCCGGCTCTACGCCGATGGTTTTGCACAAGGGCGACAACGTATCCGCCGCAATTGCACAACCCGACAACAAGCCGCCGCCGCCGCAGCAAACCAGTAAAAAATCCAGCGGCCCGGTCTCTTCAAGCATTTCTTTTGCCGTCGTGCCCTGCCCGGCGATCACCGGCGCGTAATCAAACGGCGGAATCATGGTGCCGCCCTGCTGCTGCAAAATTCGATTGGCAACGGATTCGCGCGTTTCAATTGCCGGGTCCTGCAGCACCACCTCTGCGCCGTAGGCTTTGGTCGCGGCAAGCTTGATGGCGGGCGCATTGAGCGGCATGACGATAGTGGCTTTGACGTCGAGCAGACTGGCCGCCAGCGCAACTGCCTGCGCGTGGTTGCCGGAGGAATAGGTCACGACACCCAGTTTTTTTTGCGCCGGGGATAGTTGCTTTAACGCGTTATAGGCGCCGCGGAATTTGAACGCTCCGGCACGCTGAAAATTTTCCGCCTTGAAAAAAACCTGCGCATCGGCCAGCTGATTAAAACTGCGCGACGTCAAAACCGGTGTGCGATTTGCCACACCGAGTAGCCGCGCCGCTGCGGATTCGATATCGGCATAGTCGACTGCCAGCTGTGGCTTGATTGCCTGGTTCAACTATTTTTGCGACGTGCAGCCTGGCGCCGTTCGGGCGTATCGATCGCGACTTCCGCCTTGACGGCCAACAGCGCATCCTGCAGCGTATCTTCCTGAATGTGATTAAGACTGTCGGCAAGAATTTCCGCCGCTTCGTATGAGCTGGAGGGCAGATCGCGTGAATCGAGATTGGCAACAAACGCCGCAGCCGCCCCCGTCACGCGCAACAGGTTGGCGCGTTCGTGCATGAGCATTTCCAATTCCGATCGCAGCATTTCGATTTCTTCGTTTTTTTCATTCAGCAGCATGGTAAATCCTTTGGTTGAAAATGTTGCAATTTCATTCTAATGGATTATATTATTCTTGGCAGGTTTTGTTTTCCACTTATTCCGGCCGGCCGGCCGGTATGCGGCAGGAATGAATAAAGCATGACCGTCGAAATTTTGTCTTATCAGCATTGTTTTTTACGCCTGTTGAGAAAAAGGAGAGCATGATGAAGATACCCGCGCGGATATTTTTAGCAGCTGCGTTATTATTCAGCGGGGCAGCGATGGCATTCCACTGCCCGCAGGATATGAAGAAAATTGATGACGCGCTGGCGGCCAACCCGTCAATCAGCGCGGGACAGCTGGCAACGGTCAAAAAGTTGCGCGCGGAAGGCGAAGCATTGCACGCTGCGGGCAAACATCTGGAATCGCTGAATACACTTGCCGAGGCAATTGCCATTCTGGGAATTGGCGGCAAAGATGCACCAAAATAAATAAATGAAATCAAATAATTGTGCGGGAATCCAAGCAGCAGACCGACGTTCCGGCACAGTGACAGTTGGCGTGGATTTTCGCCGTCCTTGGAATTTTATTGCGACCGTGCCGCGGCCGTCTAAAACTGCCGCGTGTGGGGGACGTAGCGCCGCTATCGCCCGGGCGAAGCTATCAGTTGTCCGCCGCGGGTCCTGTCGGATCTTCCCGGAATAAACGCATTTTTGCACTGCGTTGCTGCAATCCGGTCGATATCGCCGCGCTCACTTTCCGCTTGAAGGCGGCGTCGATATTTGCCTGCGGGTCGGTCTCGTGCATCTTCAGTGATCGGGCGATGCCACGGCTGACGACCGTGCGTTCCGCGGCAACACCCGCCATGCTGTTCAATAAAATCGCAAAAACATCGGTCCGGTTCAAATTCTCGGCCGAATTCGTGCGTACATAAAACGGCATGAACGCATTGCCGGTGCCGGCAAGCGCCTGATAGTCGCCAAGAAAAAAACCGCCTGCAAACGGCGCCGTGGCCAGATCGAATGTCGGGGTGATGCGCGTTTCGCGCCAATTCGTTCCGTCGAGAGAGCGAGTCAGCCAGTATTCCGTTGGCAAGGTCCTCGCGTCGGCAGTATTGCTGCGCAAATCAAAGTAGCTCACGCCAATGGTACCGTCGGTAAGGATGCGAATGGTCGGGGTAAACGCCTGCACATCGGGGGTATTGTTGATGCGTGCCGGGCTCGACCAGGTTACACCGCCGTCGGCTGATCGGGACATGACAATGCCGTCGCGCACGCCGCCGGTGAAGCGGGCATCCTGCCACACGGAGAATAATTCGCCTCCGGGGCTTACCGCGATCGCCCCGAGCAAAGCACCATCGCGGATTTTTGTTCCGGTCTCCGGGTCCTTCGACCCGACCGGAAGCAGGTCGGCAACCTTGTACGCCTGGGACCAGGTATCGCCTTTATCTGCCGAACGAACGACTCCCAGCGCAGCACTCAATGAACCGTCTGCAGCCGTGTCGATCTGGGTGAAATAATTGACCAGGTTGCCATCAGGCAGAATCACGATCTGATTTCCCAATGTCTGCTTTCTGGCGCCGGGCTGGTAAATTGGCCGTGCCGACTCCCACGCCTGCCCGCTGTTCACGCTACGTGCAAAAAAAGTCGGGCCGGTATCCTCCGATTCGAGCCGATCCCACACGACATAGAATTTGCGCGGATCGGTCTTGTCGGCGGTAATTGCGCCCTTGTCATTGAAAAAAGCGCTGCCATCGCGAATTAGCGTCGCGGGTGGCGTCCAACTGTTCCCGCCATCGACAGACCGACTTGCGAGGATCGCACTGGCCGAACCGGCGCTGAGGACGGCACCATTGAAGGCGAGGGCTATCTGAACCGCGACGCCATCCGGCGCAATCGCGACCCACGGGTCGCTGGCTCGCTCGTAGTCGCCGCCATTGCCCGCATTTCCACCAGTGCAGCGGGAGAACGGCACGCTTCGCGCGGACCAGGTAAGCCCTCCGTCATTGGAAACCCCTGTGGCTAGCGCCTGCGATCCGCCATTCGACCAGCGCGATGCCTGCCACGCGCCAATAATGTTATTCGGATTGAATGGATTGACGGCAACAGTCGGCTCCACCTCGGCATTCGCGTAAAGCGTTCCCGCCGAACCAACCCCTTCGCAACCGGGCGGAAATGCCGTCGTCCGGGAGACGCGAATTTCCTGTCCCACCACGGGGTTGGCGGGCGGCTCAACGCCGGCGCTGGTGCCTCCCCCGCCTCCGCCGCAGGCGGACAAAAAGGCCATGATTACGGAGAAAAGATAGACGCTGCCACGCGAATGAGTTATCTGCATATTCCCCCCCTGTTCTGCCGCTGCCAGACTGGTTTCAACGCATGCAGCTTCAACAAACGCTTAATTCTGCTGGCCAAACCATTGCTTGGTCAAAGCAAATAATACTTTGTCCGATACCCGCCCGAACAACAATCTATATCGAATCCTTCAACGGCAAGTTCAATAACAGGTTTTGCGGCTTGAGGCGAAGCCGTCCGTGCGAATCGATCGCCATACCCAGATAAATCGGCTTGCCGATCTGGCTTTCCTTCACGCCGGCGTTATCGGTAATTATCAGCCGGAACAATCCTACCAGCCTTTTAAGGTCTGCGTCTTCGGCCGCTTTTCCCTCAAATAGCGCGTTCAGCAAGGCGGTCGATTCCACGTCGAGGCCGATGTGCCAGGACCAATTCGGATCGTGAATTTTTTCCACCGGCTTGATGCTGGCAGGCACGCCGAGAAAATGCTTCAGCCATTTTTCCATTACGCCACAGAGCATGGTGATGCCCGGTCTGCCGATGGTTAAATCAATCACCGTATCGAAACGCTCATCGCGCAGCCAATAAAGATCCGCATTGTCGGCGTTAAGCACATCGAGCGTGATCGCGCGGGTGGCCGTATTGGTTTCACGCAATAGCTTTCCAATTGCGCCGAAGCCGCCGGTGCTGGCATATATATCCACGGTCTTTGCATCGGCGGCCATTACCGCTCCGTCCTGAAGCGTTACACTCTGCGCACGAAAAAATAATTCCGCCGCACGAACGCTCAGTGGATTGGTTTCGCCATCGAGAATATTACGCACAATTAGTTGCGCCATGTGGTCAATGAACAGCGGCGCCACGTCCTGATTGCCGTTGCGCATAATGCCAAGGTAACAAGCTTCGATGGAATCGGCATGCAGCAATCTGTCACGGTAATTCAGCCAGACACGAAAATTATCGCGTGCGTCGGTGTCGGCAAGTTGAGCCAGGCGCTGCGCGTCGACCTCCTGGCGCGGCGCATCGAGTAATGACGCGTGCAATGCCAGCTCGGCAACGCAGGATTCCGCTATTGGCGCGAGCTCAGGCTGGCGCAAATAGCGGCGCAGAAAATCATCGGTGACCAGCAAATGCTTTTCTGCATTTCGCTGCAACAATGTAAAACCGCAATTGCACCAGAAATCCTGCATGTCAAAGGCAGCAAGCCGGCAAAAGGCGGCTTCCATATTGCGAATATTTATTCAATATAATCAATATCTTATAAAATATCGCCAAGCGACTGTTTAAGCTACGCAATCGACGAAATAACGCAAGCCGCCGTCAGCCAGTTCCTCACTGACGAGGCCGTGAATATCGGTTTCAAAACCGGGAAAGGTTCGATTGAAGTCGCGCGCAAATTGCAAATACTGCACGATGGTCTTGTTGAATCGCTCGCCCGGAATCAACAACGGTATGCCCGGCGGATACGGCGTAAGCAATATTGCCGTAACGCGGCCTCCCAGCTTATCGATTTCGACACGCTCGATTTCGCGGTGCGCCAGTTTGGCGAATGCATCGGAAGGTTTCATCGCCGGCTGCATGTCGGACAAATACATTTCAGTGGTCAGGCGCGCAATGTCCGCAGTCTTGTACATATCGTGTATCTGCTGGCATAAATCGCGCAGCCCGACGCGCTCGTAGCGCTTCTGCTTCTGGCAAAACTCCGGCAGAATTTTCCACATCGGCTGGTTTTTGTCGTAGTCGTCTTTAAACTGCTGCAGAGCGGTGACCAAGGTATTCCAGCGGCCTTTAGTGATGCCGATGGTGAACATGATAAAAAACGAATACAGGCCGGTCTTCTCCACTACCACACCGTGCTCGGCCAGATATTTGGTAAGTATCGACGCGGGTATTCCAGTCTTGGCGAATTTTCCCGACACATCAAGGCCAGGCGTTACCACGGTCGCCTTAATCGGGTCGAGCATATTGAACCCGTCGGCCAGGTTACCGAAACCGTGCCATTTTTCGTTCGCCTTGAGCACCCAATCATCGCGTTTGCCGATACCTTCTTTGGCAATTTTTTCCGGACCCCAGACTTTGAACCACCAATCCTTGCCCCACTCCGCTTCGACCTTGCGCATGGCGCGGCGGAAATCCAGCGCCTCGAGAATCGATTCTTCCACAAGCGCCGTGCCGCCCGGCGGTTCCATCATCGCTGCCGCAACATCGCACGACGCAATGATGGCGTATTGCGGGCTGGTTGACGTATGCATCAGGTAGGCTTCGTTAAAAATATCGCGGTCGAGCTTCGCATTCTCCGGTTCCTGTACGATGATCTGCGACGCCTGCGATATACCCGCGAGCAGCTTATGCGTCGAGTGCGTAGCGAAGATCATCGCATTCTTCGAGCGCGGCCGGTCCTTGCCGATGGCATGCATGTTCCGGTAAAACTCGTGGAAAGTCGCATGCGGCAACCAAGCCTCGTCGAAATGCAGCGTATCGATCGTCCCGGCGAGCGTGCTTTTCAGCATCTCGACGTTATAAATGACGCCGTCATAGGTGCTTTGCGTAATGGTGAGAATGCGCGGCTTGCGCTTCGGGTCTTTCTTGATGACCGCGCGCGCGAACGGATTCGCCTGGATTTTTTTCAGGATCGTCTTTGGGTTGAACTCGGACAGCGGAATCGGACCGATGATGCCGAAATGATTGCGAGTTGGCGTGAGGAAAATCGGCACCGCGCCGATCATGATGATGGCGTGCAAAATCGACTTGTGGCAATTACGATCGACCACGACGATGTCGTCCGGGGCGACCGTGGAGTGCCAGACGATTTTATTCGACGTTGAGGTGCCGTTGGTGACGAAAAAGCAGTGGTCGGCATTAAAAATGCGCGCGGCATTCTGCTCTGACTCGGCGACAGGCCCTGTGTGGTCGAGCAGCTGGCCCAATTCGTCTACCGAGTTGCACACGTCGGCGCGCAACATGTTTTCGCCGAAAAACTGGTGGAACATCTGCCCCACCGGAGATTTCAGAAACGCCACACCACCGGAATGACCCGGGCAATGCCACGAATACGATCCGTCCTGCGCGTAATGCGTGAGCGCGCGGAAAAACGGCGGCGCCAGCGAATCTAGATACGAGCGCGCCTCGCGCAGAATATGCCGCGCGACGAATTCCGGCGTGTCCTCGAACATGTGGATAAATCCGTGCAATTCGCGCAGCACGTCGTTGGGAATATGCTGGGAAGTACGGGTTTCACCGTAAATATACAGGGGGATTTCCGCGTTGCGGACGCGAATCGCGGTGACGAACGCGCGCAAATTCTTCAGCGCCACATCAGTTTCTTTTTTGCTCCCGCCGCCGAATTCTTCGTCGTCGATCGACAGAATGAACGCCGAGGCACGGCTTTGCTGTTGCGCAAACTGGGTCAGGTCGCCGTAGCTGGTGACGCCCAGCACCTCGATGCCTTCATCTTCTATCGCCTTCGCCAGCGCCCGGATTCCGAGGCCGCTGGTGTTTTCCGAACGAAAATCTTCATCAATGATGACAACGGGAAAGCGAAATTTCATGATCTTCTCCACGACCGGCAAGCTCTTCGGGCTGCCTGTGCACAAGCTGACGATTATAGCTGAAACAAAAAAGCCGGGCGTTTCATCGTCCGGCTTTGGTGATTATTCCGATCGCTCCTCAGCGGTCAATCAGCACTTTCAATGCCAGCGGATTAGCGGCACCGGCGGCAGACGAGCCGATGACCACCGCGGTATAAATCCTTCCCGCATCAAGGGATAGAGTCTGTACCGGCAGCGCCGCAGTGGTCGTGCCCGTCAGGTTGAACTTATAGGTATGACTGCCGCCGGGAATGCTCAGGTAAACGCTGGCAGACTTGTACGGCAGCGCGGTGACCGATACCGTGGTGCTGTCATCCTGAAACACATCCAGCCCGCCGGCGTCAGGCGAGGCATGGACGATGCGCAGTTTCGCATTGCCGCTTGTCGGCGGGCTGAGGAAATCGGTCAGCAGCACAGACTGCGGGCTGGCCGCGAAGCCCATCAGAAACTGGGTGTACGAAGTCGACGCGGCGATAACCGGATCACTCGTGACCAACGTCGTCGCAGTCCCTGCGCCATTGATTTTGAAGTTGAGCGTGCTGGCGACAAGCGGCAAGTAAACGGAACTGGCAGAGTAGGCCAGATTGGCCTGCACCACCGCGTTAGCGACGAGAAAATCCACCGCCGGTATATCCGGCGAAGCATGCATCACGCGAACCTGCGCGTTAATGTCGAGCAACTCACTCTTTGGCGCAAAAAAATTTCGTGTCAGGTTAACCAGACTGATCGGCGATTTAGCTACGTTTTGCTCGACCGCCACCAGCGTCAGGTTGGCGCCTGCACTCAAGGTGACCTTTCCCGAATCGAAAATGACCGTTTTGCTGCCTGCGTTGGTGACGCGAATCAGGTAGTCGCCGGGTGCGATGTCCAGCGACGGCGAAACGGTCTTGAACGTAGCGTTACTTACCGCTGGCGGGAAACTGGCGAGCGTGATGTCGTCACTCGGGCTGGCAACATATATATCCACAGCCGGAGCGGCGGGTGCGGCGTGCACGACGCGTAAGCGGAGTTTTCCGTCAGGCGGCGAGCTGTTGTCTTCGTCGATGATAAGCGGCTCGATGGCCGCAAGGTTGTTCGCGGCAATGACCGTGTAATAACGGTCCGCAACCAGATCCTGGGTAACACTTAGCAACTGGGTCGAAGGGATGGTGGTCGTGCCGCTGGTAATTGCCGTGGTATTGAACTTGACGTTGCGCGTTCCGGCATTCACCTGGTTGAATCCAATCGCGTCCTTGAACGGAAAACTGCTCAGAATCGTTTTGTCATCGAGCAATACGTCGATCAAACCGGCGTCGGGCGATGCCTGCATCACGCGCAGGTTGGCTTTCGGCTCAAGCTTTGTGCTGCTGCCGCAGGCGGCGAGTATTCCGGCGAATAAAATCGAGGCGAGCAATACGATACGTTTCATAGCGGATTCCAAAGGTTTGGTTGCTTGCGATTATAAGGCAGAAGCAAAGGGGTCATTGAATAACGTGATGGCATTCGTGCAGGCCGCAAGACGCAGCTCGACTATTTCATTTAAATATTAATATAATCAAGCAGTTACTATATTTTCGGCAAAGTAACCCCGTGCTGCCCCTGATATTTACCGCCGCGATCTTTATACGACGTCTCGCACACTTCGTCGCTTTCAAAAAACAATACCTGCGCGATGCCTTCATTGGCATAAATTTTCGCGGGCAGCGGCGTGGTGTTAGAGAACTCGAGCGTCACGAAACCTTCCCACTCCGGCTCGAACGGCGTGACGTTGACGAT
>JBAVXA010000102.1:0-1689 GCA_049698095.1 Burkholderiales bacterium | reverse complement strand
GACGGCATGTTGCATGCTTTCAATGCGGAAATTGACCCCGCAAAAGACGCCAACGCGGGAATGGAGCTGTGGGCCTATGTACCCGGATTCGTTTACCAGGGACCGACTAACCCAGCCGTAGATGGCTTGGCCGCGCTAGCCAGCCCAACGTATACCCATCGATTCTATGTCGACGCTAAACCCCATGTTAAGGACGTCGATTTTTCCCGCGCCGGAGTGGATCCAAAATCCGTCGTTAAGACAACTTTCGATTGGCATACTATTCTGGTGAGCGGTTTGGGCAAAGGCGGCAAGGGATATTTTGCGCTTGATGTTACAGACCCGAGCAATGACACAACCTCATCCGAGCAAAATCTGGCGAACACCAAAATCCTGTGGGAATTCACCGACCCGGACATGGGTTTCACCTACGGCGAACCATTGATTACGAAAACCCGTAAATGGGGCTGGGTTGTTGTCGTAAGCTCCGGCTATAACAACATCACCGGACCCAACCCGGGTCAAGGGTTTCTGTTTGTGTTGAATGCAAAAACCGGAGCACTATTACAAAAAATAGGCACTGGCGTCGGCACAGCGGTAACGCCTAGCGGATTGACTCATTTTACCGGTTGGACGATCAGCGAAAGCGACTTTACGTCGGAACAGCTTTATGCCGGCGACCTGTTGGGCAATCTATGGCGTTTTGATGTTTCTCAGGCAGCGTCAGTCGCCAGCAATTTTCCGGCGCCACTGAAATTTGCTCTCCTTACGGATGGGTCGTTACCTCAACCCGTTACCACCGTTCCTGTCGTCGCACTAAGCCGAAATGGCGTCGACCGCTATGTTTTCGTTGGCACCGGTCGTTTGTTGGGCGTGGCGGACCGAATGGACGCACAAACCCAGACGCTTTACGGCTTTCGTGACGGCGGGAAAATACTTCCGTATGTGACAGGCACGTTGCCTACCGGGGCTACCTTCCCGCTTGGCCGTACTAACCTTGGGCAAGGTACGGATTTCCTGGTCGGAGCTAACGTCACCGGCAAGTTAGGCTGGTATGCTGATCTGGGACGCGATTCAGGCCCCACTTCCCCTAGCGAACGCGTTGTGATCAACCCTAAGGCGGGTAATGGTACGGCGGTATTTGCCACGACAATTCCCACCGTGACGGACGTTTGTAGTTCAAATGCCCGTGGTAATTTTTATGACGTGAATTTCGAAAGTGGCAAAACTCAACTCACCGACTCGACGACTAACGCACCCATTGCCAAGGTCAGCAATTCAGACGGCTTTGTCAAACTTGAATTCGTGCGTGTCAAGGGAAAAATCCGCGTTATAGCCACTGACTACAAGGGGAATGTCGCCGCGATCAAAGCCAACACCAAAGGTAGCGATTTAATCCCCAATCCGCATCGTTATTACTGGCGGGAAGTGTTGCAATAATGCGCCTGGAAATATAAATCACAATGGCCGGCTTGCCGGCCATTTTTTTTAATATTTTCAGCGCACCTGCTGAATAGGAATCAGATTTTTCGGCATCGGGAAAGTCACATTCTCGGTGATACCATCGAGCTCTTTCACGCTGCTTGCGCCGAGTTGTTTGAGCCGGCTGATGACTTCCTGCACCAGCACTTCGGGCGCCGACGCGCCGGCGCTGACGCCGACATGTTTTTTGTTCACCAGCCATTCGCGCTTGAGCTCCTGCGCGTTGTC
>JBAVXA010000101.1:0-2836 GCA_049698095.1 Burkholderiales bacterium | reverse complement strand
TGGCGTGCAGCCTTGTTTTTGTGAATAATTCTCTTGTCGGCGATGCTGTCGATGGTGCCGACATTCTCCTGAAATGCGGCTTGGGCGGCCTTTGCATCGCCCGATTCAATCGCTTTTTTCACTTTCTTGATCGCGGTGCGCAGGGTGCTTTTCAGGCTGGCGTTATGCTGGCGCAGCTTTTCTCCCTGACGGGCGCGTTTTTCGGCTTGTTTGGTGTTTGCCATTCGATGCTCCGGGTACTGATTAAGTTAGCCGTGCATTATAAGCTGGCCGGGCAGGAATTGCAAAATCCTTCCTGCCAATGGTTTCGGGCGGGGAAAACCGCTACCATGCGGGCTGATTCCCGTTAATAATCAACTCAATGAACCTGCTCAAAGCCTTCGGCGCCGTAAGCTCGATGACCCTCGTGTCGCGCATAACCGGATTGCTGCGCGACACGCTGATTGCCCGCGCGTTTGGCGCCGGGCTCGCCACCGACGCCTTTTTTGTCGCCTTTCGCATCCCCAATCTGCTGCGGCGCCTGTTCGCGGAGGGCGCGTTTTCGCAGGCGTTCGTGCCGACCCTGGCGGAATACAAAACCAGACGCGGCTTTGATGAAACCAAAGCGCTGGTCGACCATACCGCGTCGCTGCTCGCCCTTTTGGTATTTATTGTCACAGTGATCGGCGTTATCGCCGCGCCGGTCGTGGTGTATCTATCTGCTTACGGTTTTGTCGCGAACCCCGATAAGTTTGCGCTCACCGTTGAATTGCTGCGTATCTGTTTTCCCTATATCTTTTTTATTGCGCTGGTGTCGTTCGCGTCGGGCATTCTCAACACGTACAGCCAATTCAAAGTGCCTGCCTTCACGCCTGTGCTGCTGAATCTTTCCTTCATCGGTTTTGCCTTGTTCGCCGTGCCGTATTTCGACCCGCCGATCAAAGCTCTCGCGTGGGCAGTGTTTGTCGGCGGCTTGTTACAACTGTCGTTCCAGCTTCCTTCGCTGGCCAGACTCAAGCTGCTTCCGCGCTTCAAGCTCGACTTCAGCGACCCCGGCGTATGGCGCATTCTCAAGCTTATGGGCCCCGCCGTGCTCGGTGTGTCGGTTGCGCAAATTTCGCTGCTCATCAATACGCTCTACGCCTCCCTGCTCGGCAATGGCAGCGTGTCGTGGCTGATGTACGCCGATCGCCTGATGGAGTTCCCCAACGGCATGTTAGGTACTGCGCTCGGGACGATATTATTGCCCAGCCTCTCGAAGCATTACGCCAACAGTAACGTCGAAGAATATTCCAAACTGCTCGACTGGGGCCTGCGCATCACGGTCATGCTCACCTTGCCTGCCGCGTTGGCGCTGGCGTTGATATCGGTCCCGTTGATCACTTCGCTGTTTCATTACGGCCAATTCACCGAGCAGGACGTTTATATGACGCGCATGGCGCTCATCGCCTACAGCGTCGGCCTGACCGGCATGCTGCTGGTAAAAATTCTGGCGCCCGGCTTTTATGCGCGGCAAAACGTGCGCACGCCAGTAAAAATCGCCTTGGTCACATTAGCCGCTACGCAACTGATGAATCTGATTTTCATTTTCGGGTTCAATATGAATCACGCCGGGCTCGCCCTGGCAATAGGGCTCGGCGCATGCGTGAACGCGGGCTTTTTATACTGGAAACTGCGTAGTCAGAAGATTTACCAGCCGCAACCCGGCTGGGGAATTTTCATGATCAAGCTGCTCATCGCCCTCGCTGCCATGGGCATCGTGCTCTGGTTCGCCATGGGTGCAGATGCGCTTTGGCTCAGCGCCAGAGCATACGAAAAACTTTCGCGCCTGACGTTTTTAGTGTCGCTTGGGTCGGTGACCTATTTAGCCGCGCTGTGGTTGATGGGATTCCGCTTGAGCGATTTTGCCAAGCGCGGCGCGTAAATTGTTGGAGGAACCATGTTGAATATTATTTCTTTTAAAGACTCACTGCCAGAACCGGAATTTGATTACCCAAGACCGGAAAGATTAGTCAAAAATAATCCCAAGCGAACGACATGGAATCTATTCACCAATGCCAGCGGCGAAATCAATGCAGGCATCTGGGAATGCGAAGTCGGCTCCTGGAAAATAATCATGGGGCCGACGGAAGATGAATTTTTTCATGTCATTTCCGGCAAAGCGCGTTTACATGTCGGCGACAAAATGACCGAAATAAATGCGGGTGAGTCGGTGATTATTCCTGCGGGAACGGAAGCGATATTTGAGGTGGTGGAGCGAGTAAGAAAACATTACGTCATTGTGGAAGGAAAAATTCACAATTCATAATCCGACCCCGTTCCCGCAATCGCTGCCTCGACCGTTTTTTGGTTCAATTGTGGCGAAAATAGTTCAATAAAATCATATACATAACGGCGTAAATAACTTCCACGGCGAATGCCGATTCGGGTCAGGCTGGATTCGAATAAATGATCGGCATTCATCACGCGCAAGTTCACATCGCGCGCGGGTTCGAAGGCCATCGCGGCTAAGATGCCGACACCCAATCCCAGTTCGACATACGTTTTAATCACATCGGAATCGAGCGCGGTGAGCACGACGTTGGGCGTGAGGCCGCGCGCTTCAAACGCCTGGTTGATTTTGCTGCGGCCTGTAAACGCAAAGTCGTAGGTGATGAGCGGAAATTTCGCCAAAGCTTCCAGGGTCAGCGGCGATATTTTCAGCAGCGGATGATCGGGCGGGGTGACGATGCAGCGATTCCATTTGTAGCACGGCAGCATGATGAGGTCGTTGTAGAGTTCCATTCCCTCGGTGGCAATGGCGATGTCGGCTCGGCCTGCGACGACTTCTTCCGCGACTTGAATCGGATTGCCCTGA
>JBAVXA010000100.1:0-7929 GCA_049698095.1 Burkholderiales bacterium | reverse complement strand
CCGGTGTAGCCGCACTTGCTCGCGGTGTTGACCACCATCACGACTTTGCCGCGATATTCACATAGATTCTTTTCGCCGCCCATCAGATTGTTTACGCTACGGTCGAGCAGCGGCGAGCAGGCGGCGTCGGCGTTAGCAGTCATGGCAGCAAAGATTCCGGCAGCAAAAAAAAGCCGTGCGAAAGCGCGCATGTGACTCCATTAATTAAAAAGTTTTTGTCCACGAACATGGGCTGTATTGCTGGGCATCGTTTCACAACTTTCGTTCGCGACGAATTCGTCGAGATCGCGATGCAACGCTGCATAGCATTTCAAATTGGCCGCCGCAATTTGCTCAGCAGTGATCGCCGCATGTTTTTTCGGACGCTGGAAGCGGTTGGTGTCGGCTTCGTCGGATTCGCTAGTCTGTTGTCCGGACAACTCGAGGACAGGCACCAGTCTGGTGGATCGCAATTTCAGACTTGACGGACAGTTTTGCCCGGCAATGGCGAGGCCTCCGGTTAAGCTTATGATTAATATAGAGAAAATAAAAATGCCGCGTTTGGATGATATTTTCATATAAACCTCCAGTCTGGGAACAAAATCAATTTGTCCTAGTCAATTAGGCGTTGAGTAAGTAATATAGTGCCGTAGTCGCAAGAAATTAACTATTTGTCTTGGACGAAAATGATGACGCCTTTTAATACTACCCCGATGCTGAGCATTAGTATAGTCGAGCACGAAACCGGGTTGAGCAAGGACTTGCTGCGCATTTGGGAACGCCGATATGGCTTCCCGGCACCAAATCGCGATTCCACCGGCGACCGGCTTTACCCGCGCGAGCAGGTGAATCGATTGCGATTGATCAAACGCCTCATCGACAGCGGGTTGCGGCCCGGCAAAGTCGTGCCGCAAAACGAACACAAGCTATTGGAACTGGCGCAGGTACACGGCCAGGCCGCCGTGACGCCCGATCAGCCGCATGACCTACAGCGCTTTATTCAGTTGCTGAAAAATCATCGCGGCGATGAGCTCAAGCGCCTGCTCAACCAGCAATTAATTCACTTCGGCATCCGGAAATTCGTCGCTGAAATTCTCGCGCCGCTGAACGGCATGGTCGGAGAAGCCTGGATGCGCGGCGAACTGGCAATATTCGAGGAGCATCTTTATACCGAAGCCGCGCAGAATATCCTGCGCCAGGCGATTCATTCATTGAGTGTCGAAGTTAACGCGCCGCGAATTATGCTCACGACTTTCCCCGACGAGCAGCATGTGCTTGGCCTGCAAATGGTCGAAGCGTTGCTTGCGGCAGATTCA
Source organism: Burkholderiales bacterium (assembly GCA_049698095.1). GTDB lineage: Bacteria > Pseudomonadota > Gammaproteobacteria > Burkholderiales > JBEEJL01 > JBEEJL01. The sequence continues at coordinate 6,634 of JBAVXA010000100.1, read as the reverse complement.
GCCGATTGTATTTCCATGGGCACGCAGATGCCGGTATCGGAGATCGCCGCCGGCGCCATTGCGCACCGGGTTGACGTCGTCGCATTGTCGTTCAGCGGGTCCTATCCGACGCAGATGATCGTACGCGGATTAAAGGACCTCAAAGCCTTATTACCGGCGAATGTGAGTATCTGGGCGGGCGGAGCCGGCGTGGCCCCGGTAAAAATCATGATCGACGGCATCGAGACACATAACAGCCTCCATACCCTGGCAGGCGCGGTACAACGCTGGCGCGAAAATAATAGCCTGACGCCCACAGAATCAATCCAACAACCACCTGGAAGAAGTGCAGCATGAATATCATTATTACCGGCGCGACCGGCGCGGTAGGCCAGGCGCTGGCGCGCAAGCTGGACGACAAACATAACCGCCTGATTTTGATTGCGCGCGATGCGGCCGCGCTGCAGGCGCTGGCGGCAAGTTTACAAAATCCGTGTTCGACCTATGCCGTCGATTTGCTTGATGCAGCCGCGGTGGAAAGTTGTCTGCAACAGGCGAAGGACAGCGCGGGCCAACTGGACGCGCTCGCCCACTGCGTCGGCTCGACGCTGTTAAAAGCATTGCATCAGACCAGCGCCGCCGAAGCGCGCGAGCAAATGGAGATCAACTACGGCAGCGCGTTCAATTTTCTCAAACCGTTTGTCACGTATGCGTTGCGCGGCAAATACCCCGCGTCTGCGGTGTTATGCAGTTCGGTCGTCGCGCATAGCGGATTCCCGAATCATGAAGCGATTGCCGCGGCCAAGGGCGCGGTTGCCGCCCTGGCGCAATCTGCTGCAGCGACGTACGCCGACAAAAAAATCCGCGTAAACGTGGTGGCGCCGGGGCTCACTCGCTCGCACATGACGCAGCGATTTTATGCCACGCCGGAAGCCGAGACGCGCGCGTCGGCGATGAACCCGATGGGGCGCATCGGCGAGCCGGACGATGTGGCGCAGGCTATCGCGTTTCTGCTTTCCCCGCAGGCTTCCTTCATTACCGGGCAAGTTATCGGCCTTGACGGCGGGCAGGGAATTATTCATCCACTGCCGCGCGTCGTCGCCGGCACCGCATAAGAATCGCGCGATTAAAATCGGGTTGAGAAAAAAGCCCGCGTTGTTCTCCGGTAACAAATCCTTTCTTCCGGCAAAACTCTGCCTCGCCTGCGGCAGGCCGATGACCTGGCGAAAAAAATGGGAAAACAACTGGCATGAAGTGAAATACTGCTCCGATAAATGCCGAAAGCAAAAATGAATCCGTTACGCAATCTGGTTTTGATATTGGGCGATCAGCTCGATGTGCAATCGAATGCGCTGACGGATTTCGATCCGGCGCAGGATCGCGTATTGATGATCGAATCGAACGGCGAAGGAAAATATGTATGGAGTCACAAGGCCCGCATCGCCCTTTTCCTTTCTGCCATGCGCCATTTTGGGCAGGATTTAGTCAGGCGCGGGCTGCCACTCGATTATAAAAAAATTGAAAACAACCAGTACGCGGGTTTTGCCGAGGCATTGGAAGCCGCGCTGAGGGAATCAAAACCGCGAAAGTTGATTGTGCTGCAGCCGGGCGAGTGGCGGATGCAGGAGATCATTCGCGAAGTTTGCAAAACGCAAAGCATCGACCTTGCGTTGCGCGACGACGGCCATTTTTTCATTTCGCCGGCAGAGTTTGCGCAATGGGCCAAGCCGTACAAACAAATTCGCATGGAAAATTTTTATCGCGTCATGCGCAGGCGCACCGGCGTATTGATGGACGGCGAAGCGCCGGCGGGCGGCATGTGGAATTACGACGCGGAAAACCGAAGCAGCTTCGGTAAACAGGGGCCGGGCTTGCTGCCCGCGCCGCCCACTTTCGAGCCGGACCGGATCACGCGCGACGTGTTCCGCCTGGTGGAGCAGTACTTCCCCGACCACCCCGGTTCGCTCGATGCATTCAACTGGCCGGTTACGCGCGACGATGCGCTGGTGGCGATGCAGGATTTTGTTGAACATCGGTTGCAGGACTTTGGTCGGTTTCAGGACGCCATGTGGCAGGGCGAGCCGTTCCTGCATCACGCGCTGCTATCGTCATCGTTGAATCTGAAGCTGCTCAATCCGCGCGAGGTGGTCGCTGCCGCAGAACAGGCCGGTAAAAAATTCCGCCTGCCGCTGGCCGCGGTGGAAGGATTCATCAGGCAAATTCTCGGCTGGCGAGAATTTATCCGCGGCATGTATTGGTTGGATATGCCCGCGCTGGCCGAAGCAAATCATTTTAATAACCGGCGCGATTTGCCAGCGTGGTATTGGAGCGGGGACACGCAAATGCACTGCATGCGCGAGACGGTCACGCAAACTATGCGCCACGGCTACGCGCATCATATTCAGCGTTTGATGGTCACCGGCATGTTCGGCATATTGGCCGAGATTGAGCCGAGGCAACTCGCCGCGTGGTATCTCGCGGTTTATGTCGACGCGATCGAGTGGGTCGAACTTCCGAACGTGGCGGGAATGGCGCTGTATGCCAACGGCGGGCGTTTCACCAGCAAGCCGTATGTTGCAAGCGGCGCGTATATCAACCGAATGAGCAATTATTGTTCCGGCTGCCGCTACAAGCCGGATAAAAAAATCGGCGATGACGCCTGTCCGGTGACTGCGCTGTACTGGCATTTTCTCGATAAACACGAAAAAGAATTTTCCAGTCAGCCGCGCACGGCGTTGATGGTAAAAAATCTGCAGCGTCTCAGTGACGGGGAGAGGCACAGCATCCGCGAAAATGGTGATAAATTATTGAATAAAATCAATCAGTTATAGTATTTTTCGGATTTGATGTTTTTAGTTTTTCTTCCAGTTCGCGCAGTTGCTGCGCGAGAAAACGCAACTCGTTTGCATCGCTGATCTGGCCGCTGTCTATCAAGCCGCCGAGCATTACGCGCGCTGTCTCCGTTTCGTTCATGTCCGCACGCAAAAAAATTTCCATCTGCTTTGCCCAACCCGGAACATTTGTGCCGGTCGCATAACGGCGAATCGCCGCCGCGTATTGGGCGGCGAGCGGCAGATCGTTCAATTTATGCCGCGCGACGATGACGCCGTGGGCCAGCCACGGCCACCGCCGATTCGGGTCGGCAAGAAACTGCTGATAAACGAAATCCAGCATGAGGCGTTGTTTTTCCGGCTGCGGTACTTCGGCATACAAATGGCTGGCGAACAGCAATGGGTATTGCCCGTTCGGATCCAGTTGCAGAATCCGTGTCAGCCAATCGCGTACGCGCGGATAATCGAGCTGGTGAAAGGGCAATGACACCCCCGGCTGGTTATCGAAAGCCTGCAGACTCAGCATGAGAAATTTGGCCAGGCCGATCGGCTCGCCGAAACTGGCGACGCGCAGCGAATCGAGCGAAGGCGGGGCGGTCAAGGCCTGCGCTTTCGCAGAGGTGCGTGGAAGGAAAAAATTCAGTCCGATTTGCAGTAACAACGCGCCGCCAATCAACCATATGATGCGGCGTGGCACGGTTGCAAACGGGCGCTGCGAAGCCATTTCAATAATTCTTTCGGTAGAGGTCGAACAGCGCCGCGCCGGAAAGCAATGCCGCATAAATGAGCGTTTGCAGGGCGAGGGTGGAAAGATTCGCCATGCTGCCGGTGTGATTTACCAGCCAGGCGGTTTGCGTGAACAAATCCAACCGCGGTAGCAACAGCGCAATTGCGTTGAGTAAGCCATTGGAAATCTGGCGGACCCATCCGCTTGTCTCGACCAAAGACGCCGCCCCCATCAATTGCAATGCCGCCATGGTGCGCGAGAGCAGGTATAAGCCCATGACCGATAGCAATGACCCCATGCTGTGCGGCAGGGCAAGGACGAAAAACAGGCTGGCTGCGGTGACAATCAGTAATTCCAGCGCCAGCGAAATGCTCCACACAACAACCTGAGCCGGCGGCACCAGCAGCAAAAGCGGCAACGAGATGAGCACAGCGGTGATCAATGCACATCCGGCGTAGCCGAGAAACTTGCCGGCGAAAATACTGGCGCGGCTGAGCGGCAGGGACAACAACAGGTCGAGGCCTTTATCATTCGCTTCCCGAATCTGCGAGGTGATAACGAAAACGGCCAGCAAAAACACCGCTCCCATGCGGTAAATCGCCGCGAGAAACGCTGTTTCAATTGCGGCGCTTTCCGCGATCGCGAGTTGTTTGATAAACAGCGCGAATGCCAGCCCGAACAGCATCATGACGATCAACATTCGCGCGAGGCGGTTCTTGAATGCTTCGCGCAACACGCCGAGCGCCAGGACGACAACGGGATGCGGCGACGAAAGTATCGACGGCAGTGAAATATTCATGGCAATTTTCCAGCGGCCACCATGCGGTTGAACAGTATGCTGGCGGGAATCCAGGTCACGATGTCGTCAAACTCCCCGCCGGGTGCGCCGGTATTTTCCGTCTGCGTGCGGCTGACGAAAATTGTCGCGCTGGTAAGATTGGTCTGTTCATCGATGTTGGTGGTGGAGGGATTGGCCGTAGCCGTAGCGTTATCCAGTGTGGCGCCGTTTCCGTTGGGTCCGTGCGATAAAACCACTGCCGGAACCGCTGCGGCCAGGTTGGTAATCGGCGAAGATGACGAACGAATCGTATGCGTCCCGACGGCTGAAAATGTGAGCTTGGTGATTGAATTGGAAAATACCGGCGTCACTGAATAGCGCAGCAGCCTGCCCCAGCTATCCGATTTTGCCGTCCCCAACACGACCCAGGGTAAAAACCCCTGCAAGTTGTTACAGGCACCACCGGCACTACGCGTCCCTTCACTTCCGTCGGCGGCCGACCCCGCCGGGCAGGGTAAATAGCCGCGACTCGCGGCAAAACCCAGCAATGCATCGCGGTTTTCCTCCAGTATTTTTTGCGTTTCACTGATTCGGCGCTGTTCGATTTGTTTCGACAATGGGCCAAGCATGCTGCCTGCGACGAGGCCGATAATCAGCAGCACAATGGCGATTTCCGTCAGGGTAAACCCGCACGCGCGTTGGTATGTTTCGCTCATTCGAGATATCTTAATTAATTTAATAAAATCAATAAGTTAACATATAGTGTTGCGGAGAAGATTCACGGCACAGGGTACAGTGCCTGCCACCCGTTGATGACCCACCAGCCGCCGGCATCCGTTTTCGAAATACGGCATTGGCTGGGCACGGTGCAGTTATCCCTTTCTCCCTCTACGCGCTTGATGATAAGAGGCATCAAATCTTCTTTGCTGATGACAATCATCTGATCGTTATTAATCTGGCTATTGATATTAGTCGCATTTCCTTGAATAAAGCCATTCAGCCCCGCGTCGACAAAATCGGCATTATCTTCGGTTGGCGTGAAATCCAGATAATTAGCCGCACTGTTCACCCCGGCTCCGCTGCGCACCTGCATAACGCCGTTGCGCGGAATAGCCGGTCCGGGCGCGATGACTACGGCAATGGCGCCGGTCGTATTGGTGCCGCTGGCGTTGTGCAAAATATTCCCGTAGGCATCGCGCACGGTAATGGTTCCATTGGTCGCCGTGTTTAACGGGTTATGCCGGCTGCTAAGTTTGAAGTTATTCGAAACCGCATACCACAGTCGCTCTCCGTAGCCGTCACGCAGGTCGGGAAGGCTAAGGCTCAGGGTCTTCCACGGCAATCTCCCGAGCCGTGTTGTTTGATTGCTGCCGGAGGCGTTTCCGCAGCTGGATTCGGCGCTGCCGTCATTGTTGCCGTCCGGGCACGGCAGATCGCCGGGCCGCAGCGCGGTATTGGGCTGTAAATTCATCCCTACCGCGTAGCCAATCAACGCCTGCTTCGCCGCGGCAAGGGAGTCTGATGTGATTCTGTCGCGCTCGGTTTGCAGACTATTCTGGTTCAGCGTGCGCAACAGCGCGTATATGCCCCCGCTCGCGAGAATCAGCAACAGGATCAATAACGCGATACCCCTTTGACGTTGCAATCCAATCGATCTTGCCGGTATTTTCTGAGTGTACATGTTCGTCGGGGACAGCGCGCCGGCATCAGCGTGAGGAGCTCTGCACGCGCACCGGCGAATTGACTGCCGACGGTTGCAGCCATTCGTCGCGCGCGGCATGCCCGCTGACCGGCTTGTCATTCACCCAGACCGTATTCGGTCCGTCGGAGCGCCGCACAAAACCGTTGATGACGGTTTCCCTCGCTTGTCTCGGCGCAGCGTTCGCGATTTGCGCAGCACCCAAGCTCGGGTCCGGTTTGGTGCGCGGCAACGGCGCGATGACAGGAGGCTTTACGGTTTTCGCGCTGCGGGCTGCGTCCAACTGACGCCGTTCCTGCGGGGTATAAAACAGGCGACCGAGCGTTTCCGCCCGATTGCAATCCGGCAACAGCGCGGCGCCAAGCGCCGTGAAGTAAATTGCCTTTACACAAAGAAAGCCGATATTAACTTGCATCGCCGCGCATCTTTCTTGCCTTGAATGTCAGCCAATCCATATTGCAGTCTGCCCTGATGGACACGCCGTTCGACAGGTTCTGGCTGTCGGCGCGTTTGATTTCGCAGTCGTCGAAATGATAAAAGCCCTGCGGCAATTTGCGCAGGGCGTTGATAAAGTTAAACAGGTCTTCTTCGTGAAGCGCCGTCATTTTCATGCGCAGCGG
>JBAVXA010000099.1:0-2236 GCA_049698095.1 Burkholderiales bacterium | reverse complement strand
GCTTTGGGTGCTGGCGCCGCGCGGCGTGCCGGCACGCTGGCTCGGAATCGTTTGGGCGCTGCCGATGTTCCTGTTGCTTCCGGACAAACCCGCGCCGGGACAGCTCTGGCTGACGGTGCTGGATGTCGGTCAGGGTTTATCGGTTGTCGCGCAAACGCGGCATCACGCGCTGCTTTACGACACCGGTCCCGGCTATGATGAAGAATCGGACGCGGGCAAGCGCATTGTTGCGCCGTATCTGCGCGTAGCGGGAATCGATCATCTTGACGGAATGGTGGTGACCCACGCCGATTCTGATCATAGCGGCGGCGCCATTTCCGTGCTGCAATCGGTACCTACCGGATGGCTGCTGTCGGCCCTCGCGCGAACTTCAGAAATTCACAAATATGCAATTAAATCAAAGAGATGCGAGAACGGGCAAAGCTGGGACTGGGATGGGGTTAAATTTGAAATGCTGCACCCGACTGCGGACGATATCGACGATCAGACGCGCAAAATAAATAACAACGGCTGTGTACTGAAATTGACATCAGCCCACGGCAGCGCCTTGCTCACGGCGGATATTGAACAATTCGCCGAAGCGGAATTATTACAGCGAGATTCCGATATTCAGGCCGATGTGTTAGTCGCGCCGCATCACGGCAGCAAGACTTCGTCGACGCCGGAATTTGTCGACGCAGTCGGCGCGACGAATGTGATTTTCACTGTCGGCTATCGCAACCGCTTTGGCCATCCCAAGCAGGAAGTGGTCGACCGCTATGCAGAAGCGGGCGCGAATATTTTCCGCAGCGACGAAGATGGCGCAGTGCTGGTGAAGTTCGACGGTGCAAAGAAAATCGGTATTTCGCCATGGCGTCGGCACGATCGGCGCTACTGGCGCGAATAGACGCGCGTCCGGCGTATATAATGGAAACCACCCAATAGTCAGTTCAGCGCGATGGCTTTCCCCGACAAGCAGCACATCATCCCCGGGCTTGCGCCCCTGCTCAGCCGTTGCGACAAGGGCGAGCTGGCAATCGTCGCAGACGCGGCACGGCAGCTGTGCGACACCGACGCAACCACCAATGAAAGGAAATCCTGCGCACTGGGCGCGGCGGGGATTCTGCTGGATTACGGAATGGATGCCGGTGCGGTCGTTGCGGTGTTGCTGCAGGCGGCGCAAGAAATCGACCGCGCCGCGATTGCCGCGCGCTACGGCGACGATGTCGCGACGCTGGTACAGGCGGTATTGAAGACACGCGAAGTCAGCGGCATGCGCCCTGCGACGGAAAGCGGGCGCCATGCGGAGCGCGATGAAGCCGTGCGACTCGAAGGCCTGCGCAAAATGTTGCTCGCCATGGCGGACGACGTGCGTGCGGTGCTGATTCTGCTCGCGCTGCAGCTGCAGGCAATGCGCGATTTATCCGCCAGGCCCCGGGAGGAGCAACAAAGCGCTGCGCGGCAGACGCTGGATGTGTTCGCGCCGCTCGCCAACCGTCTCGGCATCTGGCAGGTGAAGTGGGAACTGGAAGATTTGTCGTTTCGATACCTCGAGCCGGACCTGTACCGAAAAGTGATCGCCATGCTCGACGAAAAACGCGAGGAGCGTGAAAAGCATATAGACGTGGTGGCGCGCATCCTGCAGCGCGAGTTGAGTAATGAAAATATCGTCGCGCAGGTCAGCGGCCGTCCGAAACACATTTACAGCATTTACAAAAAAATGCAGCGCAAGGGATTGGCATTCGAAGATTTATATGACATCCGCGCGTTGCGTGTGTTGGTGGAAACCGTCAAGGATTGTTATGCCGTTCTGGGCGTGGTGCATAACCTGTGGGAGCCGCTATCGGGCGAGTTCGACGATTACATCGCCCATCCCAAAGGTAATCAATACCGGTCCTTGCACACGGCGGTCATAGCGGAGGGTAAAACGCTGGAAGTGCAGATTCGCACTTTCGCCATGCATCGCGACTCCGAGCTCGGCATTGCCGCGCACTGGCGCTACAAGGAGAGCGTCGGGCAGGACAGAAAATTCGACGACAAGATTGTCTGGCTACGGCAGCTGCTGGATTGGCGCAACGACGTGAGCAAAGCGGGTAACGCAGCGACAAAAAACCTGTTCGACGACACGGTTTATGTACTGTCGCCGCAGGGCCGGATTGTCGATTTGCCCAAGGGCGCGACGCCGCTCGATTTTGCCTATGCCATCCACACGGATCTGGGACATCGCTGTCGCGGCGCCAAAGTCGACGGTGTGATG
>JBAVXA010000098.1:0-19683 GCA_049698095.1 Burkholderiales bacterium | reverse complement strand
GAATTCGCCGCCACCTGTTTTGCGCTGGCATAGCCCGCTGCACCGGCAGTTAATAACGGCTGCATCGATTCCGCGCGGCGCGCAAACACGTTCAGTTTGTAACCGCCTTTTATCAGGTTAAGTGCTTGCGGGCGGCCCATGATGCCGAGACCGATGAATCCTATCGTGGTGATCATGCTTGGTTTCTCCAAAAGGCAGTTTTCAAATCAGCCCATTATAAACTCGCGAAGCGTAGGGATGAGTAGGGTTTGCCTTGCTAAACCTCGGGTATTCACCCTAGTTTTTGCTTTCAGGGTTGACCAGGTTGGGCGGCATTTTGCCTGACAACGCGGCGATGAGATTGTTCGCCGCTGTCATCGCCATCGCCTTGCGCGTCGCCAGGGTGGCGCTGCCGATGTGCGGTACCAGCACAACATTCTTCAGATCGAAAAATCCTTGATTCAATTTCGGTTCGTTTTCAAATACATCCAGTCCTGCAGCGGCAATGGTTTTCCGTTTCAGCGCTTCGACCAGCGCGGCGTCATCGACCACCCCGCCGCGCGCGACGTTCACCAGTATTGCCGTTGATTTCATCAGCCCCAGTTCGCGCGCGCCGATGAGGTGATGGGTCTCTTTGCTGTATGGCAGCTGCAGCAAGACAAAATCCGATTCGCGCAGCAACTCGTCCAGCGGGCAATAGCTTGCCTGGCAGGCCGACTCGATGTCCGGCGCCACACGACGGCGATTATTATAAATAACTTTCATGTCGAATCCACGCGCGCGCCGCGCGACTGCCTGACCGATGCGCCCCATGCCGACAATTCCCAGCGTCGCATGATGCACATCGGCGCCGATCAATAATTCAAAATCCCATTCCTTCCAATTGCCGGCGCGCAACCATGCCTCGGCTTCGGTCACGCGACGCGCGGCGGCGAGTATCAATGCAAAAGCGAGATCGGCGGTACTTTCATCGAGTACGCCCGGCGTGTTGGTGACCATGATGCCGCGCTGGGTACACGCCGGGACATCGATGTTGTTGTAACCGACGCCGACATTGCACACCGCTTTCAAATTGGGGCAGCGCGCAAGCAAGGCTTCGTCAATACGGTCCACCACGGAACACATCACACCTTCAGCTTTGGAAATCGGCTCGATGAGATTTTCACCGAGTAAAACTTTATTGATGGGGTTCGCCGTCACCTGAAAGTGTTGCGCGAGCGCTGCCTGCGATTCCGGGAAGAATGGCAATGTAACGTAAACATTTGATTTCATTGAAATTTATTCCTAAAACAAGACGGGCAGATGCATCCAGGTTTTGAATGCCCCTGCCCGCGGATCACACCAGTAACTTATTTATATAAAGTGTTCGGCAACCACATTCCGATTGCGGGGAAAATATACAGCAACGCCAGGGCCACAACCTGAATCGCCATGAACGGCATCATGCCGATAAAAATTTGATTCAGCGTGACGTGCGGCGGCGCAACCCCTTTCAGATAAAACGCCGCCATTGCAACCGGAGGGCTGAGGAACGCCGTCTGCAAATTCAGCGCGACCAGCAAACCGAAATACAAAGGATCTATGCCGAACTTGGTTAATAGCGGAATAAATATCGGCATGAAAATCACGATGATTTCTGTCCATTCCAGCGGCCAACCGAGTACAAAAATAATCGCCTGCGACAGCAACAGGAATTGCGTTGGCGTTAGCCCAAGCGATAATACCCAAGTCTCAATAATTTCCTGACCGCCGAGCAACGCAAATGCAGCTGAAAAAATCGATGAACCGACAAACAGCCAGCAGACCATCGCGCTGGTTTTCGCGGTGAGATAAACACTTTCTTTGACGACCCCCATGTTCAACCGTTTGTACGCCGCCGCGAGCGCGAATCCGCCGATCGACCCGATCGCCGCCGCCTCGGTAGGTGTCGCCAGGCCGAACACAATAGATCCGAGGACGAATAAAATCAGAATCGCCAGGGGGAAAAATGAGCCGAGCAACATTTTGAATATCTCAAAGCGCGCCCAGCTCATCAACAAATAAGTTGCGGCGAGGACGACGGCAAGTATGCCTGCCGTCCACGCAAGCCATGACGGTATTGGCAGACGTTTTGCCGGTTCAACAACCGCCGCGGTAACTTGTGCTGCAGGCTTTGCCGTCTGTTTCGCCGCCGGTGCGGGCGCGGTGTCGCCTGCACCCAATTCTTTCGGCGGTTCCTGCAGGCCGCCGATCTCTTTTGGCGGCTCTTGCAGGTCGCCACTGTCTTTTGGCGGCTCTTGCAAACCATCTGCGGATTTTGCCGAATCGAGTTGCCGCTCCTGGCCCATTTCCTGCGAAAGGGACGTATCTATCGCCGCCTCCGGTAGTGTCGCGAAATGCCAGGTTGTTGCCAGCAGCGCGCCAACGACCAGTAGAGGCAGTATCGCAATCAGGCGCTCTTTGCCAGGAATCGCAACACCAAGGCGATTTCCGCCGCCGAACAATCCGGATAACGCATGGTTGATACCGGCAGCTTTCATTTTTTCGGCAAACGCCGGCAACGGTACAACTCGATCCTCGGCGGACAAAGGCGGCGCGAGGTCAGGCCGGATTTTCGCGACTACGATGACATAGCCGATATACAAAAACGCCAACATGATGCCGGGGAAAAAGGCGCCCGCGTAAAGTTTCACCACCGACACACCCGCGGTCGCACCGTACACGATCAACATTACCGAGGGTGGAATCAGAATACCCAGACATCCACCGGCGGTAATTACGCCTGCACTGAGTTTCATGCTGTAGCCGGCCTTCATCATTGCCGGCAGTGCCAGCAATCCCATCAAAGTCACCACAGCGCCCACAATTCCGGTTGCGGTTGCAAAAATTGCACAGGTTACCAGCGTCGCGACCGCCAGTGCGCCAGGCAAGCGCGCGAGCGACAGATGCAATGATTTGAATAATTTCTCAATCAGGTTGGCGCGCTCGACCAGATAGCCCATGAACACAAACAGCGGAATCGAAATCAGTACGTCGTTGGTCATGACCGAATAAGTACGTTGCACCATCAAATCCAGCGTGCGGTTGGTAGCCATCTGCTTGGTAAGTCCGGGATCCGACATATAGGCAAACAATGCGAACATCATGCCCATACCCATCAGCGTAAATGCCGTGGGGAAGCCCAGCATGATCGCCACCACCACCAGCGAGAGCATGAGCAAACCGAGATGACCGTTGGTCATGTGGGCCCAGGGCATAAAAATGATAGTCGGCAGTACGATCATCGCCATGATGATCAGACCGAACCAGAGTTCTTTTTTTATTCTCATTTTGTCGCCCCTTCATCGTGGGTGACCATGGCCTTGAGTTTTTCAACATCGACTTCTTCCACGTCTTCCTCCCTGGAAGGCCATTCGCCCTGCTTGAGGCAAATGATGCAGCGGATGATCTCGACAAAACCCTGCAGCAATAACATGGCCCCGGCAATCGGGATCACCAGTTTGAACGGATACACCGGCGGGCCGTCGGCGGCAATCGACGAATGCTCGTTCTGCGCCAGCGAAATCTGGAAGTATTCCCAACCCGCCCACACCAGCGCGATGACGCCGGGAATAAAAAATACGATATACAACACCAGGTCGAACAACGCCTGGGTGCGCGGCTCGAAAAAGCTGTAAAGCACGTCGCCGCGCACATGACCGTTTTTCGACAATGTATAGGCACCCGCCATCATGAATACCAGGCCGTACAACATGTTTGAGGCATCCATCGCCCACGCGTGAGGGCTGCTGAGCGCGTAGCGAGAAAAGACTTCCCAACCGATCATGAAAGTCAGCGCCACGATGGCCCAGGCGCTGGTGTGCCCTAACCAGGTAGATAGTTTGTCCACACGGATCAATAATTGCTGCATCGCCGTTCCTTAATTTGCCATCCCTGAAAAAAAACGCGCAGCCCTAAGCTGCGCGTTCTGTTGCCTTACGAGCTACATCATGCTTTCTTGCTGAAGTAATGGCGCGTCGCCATTTTGAAATCCACCATCGTGTCGTTTTGCCAACTGGTCGCCCGCTGGGCAAACACACGCTGCGATTCGAGCACTTTGGCGAACAATGGATTTTCCTTCGACTTGGCGGCGATAATTTCGTCCCATGCCTTGAGCTGATCCTGCAAAATGGAGTCCGGCGTCTTATAGAATTTCACGCCCATGTTCTTCAATTCGATATAGTCCTTGGAATAACGGTCAATCGCTTTCCAGCTCATGTCGGCCGATGAAGCGTCGACGGCATATTGGATAATCGCTTTCATGTCAGCCGGCAGCGCATCGTATTTGGGTTTGTTGAACACGATTTCGAACTGCTCGCCTGACTGGTGGAAAGACTGCAGCATGCAGACCTTGGATACGTCGGCAAAGCCGAGCAGCTTGTCGCTCGAAGCATTGTTAAACTCGGCCGCATCGAGCAAGCCGCGATCCATTGCCGCAACAATTTCGCCGCCGGGAATAGCGTTTACCGCCGCACCCAGTTTAGTGAAAATATCAATCGACAAACCCACGGTACGATATTTCAGGCCCTTGAAATCGTCGGTCTTGGTGACCGGCTTTTTGAACCAGCCGAGTGGTTGCGTCGGCATCGGGCCGTAAACGAACGATTGGACATCGACGTTCAGGCTTTTGTAAATTTCATCCAGCAGTGCCTTGCCGCCGCCGTAGTTATGCCAGGCCAACAACATGTTCGGATCCATGCCGAACGCCGGGCCGGAGCCCCACAACGCCAACGCGGAATTTTTGCCATACCAGTAAGCCAAAACGCCGTGACCGCCGTCGAGCGTACCTTTGCTCACCGCGTCGAGCAATTCAAACGCCTTCACCACTGCGCCGGCCGGCAGCACTTCGATTTTCAGCTTGCCGCCCGACATGTTGTTTACTTTGCCGGCGAAGTCTTGTGCGTATTCGTGGAAAATATCTTTCGCCGGCCAGGTGGATTGCCAACGCATCGTGATCGGCGACTGCGCCTTGGCGATCATCGGAAATGCCAACGTGCCTGCGCCTGCCGCGGCGCTTGCTGCGCCCAGGAATTTACGCCGGGATGTCGATGGCGCTGCGTCTTGGGTAATGACTGTTGTGTTCTTTGCTTTTTGTTTCATGCCTGCTTCTCCTCAGGTGGGTTTCATAAAAAAATTTTGAAAATCCGGCTGTCGCTGATTCGTACTGCTTGGATTTTTGTACCGGGCATTTTGGTTGGTGCGTCAGTATAAAAGAAGTTTAACAAACTGTTGCATGTTTTGGTGCAGGGTTACGTTGGGTGAAACGCATTTATTTTGAGTGCACTGCAGCATAATCCAACAATATGTTTTTATTCAATTTTCATAAACGCTTGTGTGGCGACCGGGTTGGCTTGCGACGGATTTTTGCCTTTTGGTTCCGGATGCCACCCCAATAGAACGAGCAACACAAAAAATCCGACGACATAAGCCACTGCAATAGGCCAACCATGACGTACCCATGCGCCGACGGATTTCGCCTCGGGAAAGTTATTCGCCAGCGCCACGCCGGCTGACGAGCCAAACCACAGCATCGAGCCGCCAAAACCGACGGCATAAGCCAACATGCCCCAGTCATAGCCGTTTTGATCCAGCGCCAATTTAGTCAGCGGAATATTATCGAATACCGCCGACACAAAACCCAGACCCAAGGTTGTCGCCCAAGACGGGGTAGGCAAATGTTCCACCGGCATCATCGACGCGCATAACACGAGGGAAAGCAAAAACACCGTGCCTTTGAATGCGCCGGGAATTTCGCTCCAGTCGGGTGTGCGTAGCGGCGTAGAAATCAATATCGCCAGCCACACCGCGACGCCGATAAAGGGGAAATGATCGGCCAGATGATTAAAGCGCGTATTCACTACCACGTTGGTAATTATCGCCGCCGCAAGAATAAAGGCGACAACGCCAACGCGCGTCCAATCGATGCGGATACCGGCAGGCGCATCTTTGGTAATGGGCGAATACTTATGTTGCTTGAGCGCGGCGGGGATGCCGAAAATAAACAAGGCGGTAACGGCGGCGACATAGGCGTCGAATACACGTAGCGGGTGTACCCCGTCTATCCACATCATGGTCGTCGTCGTATCGCCCACCACACTGCCCGAGCCGCCGGCGTTGGACGCGGCGACGATGGCGGCGAGATAACCGATATGCACTTTATTACGAAACACCGAGGCTGCCATGGTGCCGCCTATCATCGCTGCCGCGATGTTATCCAGAAAACTCGACATCACAAACACCAACACCAGCAACATGAAGCCGCCCTTCCAGTCGTCGGGCAAAATTTTCGGTAGCTCGGCAGGAATATTGGTATGTTCAAAATGTTTCGACAGCAAGGCAAAGCCCACCAGCAGACAAAGCAGGTTGACTATGATCACCCACTCGTGTTGCATATGAGAGAAGAATCCGCCGAAACCGGGCCCGGTTTTGAAGCCGGCAATCAACAGTTTATATAAGGTAATAACGACCAGTCCGGTCAGCGCGACTTGCAAAGTACGGTGATGGAATAGCGCAACGCCGATTAGCGTTGCGGCGAATAAAAAAAAATCGACGGGAATACCGAATAACATGGGCGACTGGACTGCGGTGCCTCCTGCGGCAACAGCCGTGGTGGAAATAAACAGCGCACACAGGCCCAACAAAATACGTGCAGTTGAAAAAGTATGTTTCACAAAACCCCCGGGCCTTGATATGGAAATCGGCCGTGCAAGCCACGGCACGACCTGCGCATTATATGCGATACAATCTGACGTAAGCCTGACAAATTGTCCAATCCCCTATGACCACACGAGCCGACCCAACCACCCGCTTTTCCAGCCGCGTCGATAACTACGTCAAGACGCGCCCGGGTTATCCCGACGAACTGATACCCTTGCTGGAAAAATGTTGTGACCTGACGCCGCAAGCCGTCGTCGCCGACATCGGCTTCGGCACTGGCCTCTCAACCTTGCCGTTTTTGCAATACGGCAATCGTGTCTATGGCGTCGAGCCGAACAAAGAAATGCGCCAGGCCGGCGAAGCATTTCTAGGCCGCTATAAGAATTTCGTCAGCGTAGTCGGCACAGCGGAATATACAAAATTACCAAATAAATCAATGGATTACATAATAGCAGGCCAGGCCTTCCATTGGTTCGACCGGGTCGAAGCGCGCAAAGAATTTGTGCGCGTACTAAAACCCGGCGGCACCGTCGCGCTGATCTGGAATGATAGAAAAACCGACGCCACACCGTTCCTCAAAGCCTACGAAAAATTATTGGTGGATTTTTCCACCGACTACCGCGAAGTCAATCACCGCAACATCGACGAAAAAGTCATCGCCGAATTTTTCGCGCCGAATAAATTCGCCACCGCCTCGCTGCCTTACGCACAACACTTTAATTATGCACGACTCGAAGGCCGCCTCATGTCATCGTCCTACGCCCCCGACATCGGCCATCCGCGATACGAGCCGATGCTGAAAAAACTGCGCGAGATTTACGACACGCATCAAGTCAACGACAGCGTGACGTTTGAATATGACACGCTGATATATTACGGAAAACTGTAGGATGTAGCGACTGCAAGGAGCGCATTGGTCAAGGTTAATAGCCTGAGAAGTGCGCGCAGCACATCGTGCATTCAATCTACCAAAATAATATGCACCCGATATGGGCCATGTGCGCCGAGCACAATGGTTTGTTCGATGTCGGCGGTACGCGAGGGGCCGGAAACAAAATTCACTGCGCGCGGCAGGTCACCGTTTTCCTTCCTGAGTAACGCCCATGCATCTTCCATGTACGGCACGATGCGGTGTTTGTGCAATATGGCGATATGGGTTTCCGGGACAAGGCTGACCGATGCGGCGGTATCGACGCCGGAGAGCAGCATGAGCGTCCCGGTTTCAGCTAGCCCGGCGAACACGCCGCTGATCCCGATCGCGTCGCTGCCCATCGCGCGGTCGAACGCCAGATCGAGCCCGGCGCCATGCCAGTCGAGGTGCTTGAGCGAACGCCAGGCGACACCGGTGAGCGGTAAATCATTCAACTGCAGATAATCGCGGCAGGCATCGGGCACTTCGCCGTCGTTGGCGACTTCCGCAATGGTGCACATCATTTCTGCCGATAATTTCTTGAAGCGCTCGACCAGGTCACCGTGCAAAACCGGACGCGGGCCGACATTTTTTTGCGCAATCTGATTTTGCACCGCTTCGCGTTCCACTTGTGTCGCTTCGCCAGTGCGTCCATGCGCTGCACGAATCCGGGCAAGAATTTTTTCGCGCGCGCTCATGATTTTTGCGTCGCCGTGGTTTGCGACGGCGTTGCGCGTCGATTTTTTTCAGCATATAACTCACGGAACGTTCTGCCAGCCGGCGCCGGAAAATCGCGCCCAGCACTCCAGCCTGCGCCAAACGGAAGATTTTCTATCATATTGTTTTTATTAGACATTTTACTAAGCATGCGCATCGCGATTTTGCTGCCGAAGGCGTAAAAAGCCGGCCGCTGCGCCGCCCAGCTCCATACCGTCAACGCAATGCGCTCAAGCATCGGGCGGAGTTTCCTGTCGACCTGCTTTTCGCGCAGCTTGCGCAGTAAATCCGGCAGCGGAATCTTGACCGGGCAGACGACGTGGCATTCGCCGCATAAGGTCGATGCGTTGGGTAAGTCGATCGCGTTCTCGATGCCGACATAGGCCGGTGTAAGCACCGAACCCATCGGTCCGGGATAAACCCAGCCGTATGCGTGGCCGCCGATGTGATGGTAAACAGGACAGTGGTTCATGCACGCGCCGCAGCGTATGCAGCGCAACATCTCCTGCAGGTCGCTGCCGACCAAGCCAGTGCGGCCGTTATCGACCAGAATAAAATACATGTGCTCAGGGCCGTCCAGCTCGTCGTCGGCATGCGGCCCGGTGAGCAACGATACGTAGTTGGAAATCGATTGTCCGGTCGCGGAGCGCGGAAGCAGGCGCGCGAGCGTGGAAAAATCTTCCAGCGTCGGCACAACTTTTTCGATACCGCTGATGGCGACATGCACCTTCGGCATGGTGGTGCTCATGCGGATGTTGCCTTCATTGGAAAACAGCGCCACCGAGCCGGTTTCGGCGATAAAAAAATTGCCGCCGGAAATTCCCATCTCGGCGTCAAGAAAATGCGGGCGCAAAATTCCGCGTGCCTCGTGGGTCATTTCGGTGATGTCGGTCTTGCGCGGCAGGTGATGGATTTTTTCGAACAGCTCGGAGACTTCTTCTTTGCTCAAATGCACGATGGGCGCGATGATGTGGGAAGGCGTCGAATGGGAAATCTGCACCACATATTCGCCGAGGTCGGTTTCTATTGGCGTAATACCGGCTGCAGTGAGCGCATCGTTCAGCGCCGTTTCTTCCGACACCATCGATTTGGCCTTGATGGCTTTTTTGCAGTCGTGCCGCCGCGCAATGTCGATGACCAGGCGATTCACTTCTTCGGCGTTTTCCGCCCAGTAAACCGTCGCGCCGCGCGCTATGGCATTTTTCTCGAACGCTTCCAGCCAGACGTCGAGGTTATTCAATACATTGTCGCGAATTGCCACTGCAGCCTGGCGCGTCCCCTCGAAATCGTCGAGCTGCGTAATCGCTTTGGCGCGCTTGTCGATAAAATTGCCTTTGACTTTGGCGAGAGTGGATTGCAGGCGCACGTCGGCGAGTTTTTCCGTCGCACGCGCCTTAAAGTTCATCGACTGGACTTGCATGTAAAACCTTTCGCCCAAAAAAACCAGAAGCAAATCCTTCGCTTCGCTCAGGATGACAAACCATTATTCAGACTATTAAGCTGTCGGCTGACCCTTCAATTCCTGGTTAAAGCTCGCCAGCCAATACCTCGGCGACGTGCAACACCTGTGTATTGTTGTCGCCAAGGCGACGCAAGCGCCCTTCGATATTCAGCATGCAGCCGAGATCCCCCAATACGACTGCGTCGGCGCCGGTTGCGCGGATGTTGGCGCATTTTTCATCCACCATCGCGGTGGAAATGATGCCGTACTTCACCGCGAAGGTGCCGCCGAAACCGCAACAGGTCTGGCAGTCTTTCATTTCCTTTATATTTAACTCATTTATTTTATTCAATAAATCTCTCGGCTGCTGCTTGACGCCCAGCTCGCGCAAACCGGAGCAGGAGTCGTGATAAGTAATCGTGCCTCTGAATTCACCCGGTAGGGTCTTCAGCCCGGCGACATTCAGCAGAAAATCGGTTAGCTCATAAGTTCGCGCGGACAACGCATTCGCTTGCTGCAGCAATCCGGGGTCGTCGCGGAATAAATCCGCGTAGTGCGTTCGGATCATGCCCGCGCAGGAACCCGACGGCGCGACGATGTACTCAAACACAGAAAATTCTTTCACGGTTTTTTCCGCAAGGGCACGCGCGGCTTTGCGGTCGCCCGAGTTATAGCCCGGCTGACCGCAGCAGGTCTGCGTCACCGGAACAATAACCTCGCAGCCGGCCGCTTCAAGTAATTTGATCGCGCTGAAGCCGATGCCCGGGCGCATCATATCGACCAGACAGGTGACAAACAATCCGACTTGCATGATATTTCCGTTATTCAAGGTTTTTCGGGTTGAGCCCTATTATATCCCCGACACAATCGACTTTTACCGGAATTAAACAGGACCGCTACCGGTTACGGTAAACTGGATTTTTTAGTGGCACAATTGACCATGGCAACCGAGGATCCGAAAAATTCCATTCAAGTCATCGGGCGCATGATGAATTTGCTGCACGCGCTGGCGTCCAGCCGCGACGTGTCATCGCTCAAATCGCTGGCGGCGGCGACCGGGCTACACCCTTCCACCGCGCACCGGATTCTGGCGGTAATGGTGGAAAACCGCCTTGCAGAACGCGTCGACGCCGGGAGCTACCGCCTCGGCATTCACCTGCTCGAATTGGGTAACGTGGTAAAAACCCGCCTAAATGTGCGCCACGAGGCACTGCCCTACATGCGCCAGCTGCAGCAGGAAATCGGTGAAACCATCAATCTCAGCGTACGGCAGAATGACGAAATCGTCTATGTCGAACGCGCCATCGGCAACCGCGGCATGATGCGCATTGTGCAGGTCGACGGATCGCGCGCGCCGCTGCACATCACCTCGATCGGCAAAGTTTTTCTGGCTGAAGATGGCGTGGAAAAATCACGCGACTACGCCAAGCGTACGGGCTTGCCGAAATACACGCGCAATACCCTGGTTGAGACGGGAAAATTGCTGAAGGAACTGGAGACGGTCAAGCTGCAGGGCTTCGCCTATGACAATGAGGAAGCGGAAGCCGGCGTCGCGTGCATCGGCGCGGGGATTCGTAATGACGAAGGTTTGCTGGTTGCGGGAATATCAGTGTCGGCGCCAACCGATCGTCTGGACAAGAATTGGGCCGCGAGGGTGAAAAAAACCGCGGACGAAATTGGCAGGGCGTTAGGTTACAACGGAAAAAAATGACGGCGCCGGAAGCAGATTAGCTTTACCTCAGCCTTTATTGCTGACAGCCATCGCCAGATCGTAACGGCGATTTTCAATCCATTTCTTGATCCGCGCAGCATCGCCGACGCGCGATAGCTTGCCCCACGAATCCAGCAGCACGATCAATACCGGCTTGCTGCCGATGCGCGCCTGCATCACCAGACATTGACCCGCTTCTTTGATAAAACCGGTTTTTGACAATCCGATTTGCCATTCGCTGTTATTGATCAGGCGGTTGGTATTGATAAAGCCGCGCGATAAACCGGTCTCGGGAAACGTGAGCTGCACAGCCGGCGTGGTCGTGTATTCGCGAATCAGGTCGTATCGGTGCGCAGCGTCGACCATACGCGCCAGGTCTTTTACCGTCGAAACGTTATCGCTCATCAATCCGGTTGAATCGGTAAAGCGCGTGCGCGTCATTTTGAGCAATTGCGCGCGTTCGTTCATTTTCTCCACAAACGCATCCTTGCCACCGGGATAATTGCGCGCCAGCGCGCTGGCGGCGCGGTTCTCCGACGCCATCAGCGCGAGGCGCAGCATATCGGTACGCTTGAGTACGCTGCCGACCGGCAAGTGCGAGCGCGAGCCTTTGAGCACATCGATATCATCATTGGTGACGGTCACGGGTTCGTCCATATCCTGCCGACTGTCTATCACCACCATTGCCGTCATCAGTTTGGTAATCGAGGCGATGGATTGCAGGTTGTCGGTATTCTTGCCGTAGAGTTCGGTGCCGTTAATTTGATCCAGCACGATGGCGGAAGCGGAATGCAGATTGGGTTTGCCGTCGTTGGTTTCGTCAGGTATGGCAGGCGCGTAATAGGCTTTGCGCAAACCCTTACGGCCGTGCTTCATTTTTTTGCCGTAATACTTTTTGCCGTGGTAGCCGGTTTTTTTCGCATTGCCGGACGCCGCATAGGCCTCGCCCGCACTGAAAATTGCGAACAACATGAACGCCACAGAAATCAGAACCGAAAATCTCACCGCACCCATTCCTAAAATGTGAAGGGAAAAAAGTCATTCAGTGCTGCAAGTGGGAGCCGTTCGCCGCGTCTGCGGCGGTTTTGTACACACTTTAAGTCTGAATATTAAGTATGTAGTTTATATAGTAATTTATTATCTTATATGAAGCAGGTCACACTTTACCCAAGGAATTCTTGATCAACAATCAGTGACTTAACCTATAGTGGCAGGGAGAATACCTTATGCCGGATTAAAATTCAAGCATAATCAGACAGTTACACTTGCAGCTGGCTGACGGTTTGGCGGGCTGGTAGGATTTCTTGTCTGGAATTAATGCTCTTTTTTGCTTCTTCTTCCTGCTGCAACGCCCACATCTGCGCATAAGTGCCGTTTTTCAGTAATAGCGCATGATGCCCGCCGCGCTCGATAATTCGGCCGTGTTCCATAACCAGAATTTCGTCTGCGTCGACGATGGTCGATAAGCGATGCGCGATGACCAGCGTGGTGCGGTTCGCCGCGATATCGCGCAATTCGGCCTGGATAATTTTTTCAGTCCTGGAATCCAGCGCCGAAGTCGCTTCGTCGAAGATCAGGATCGGCGGATTTTTCAGCAACGTGCGCGCGATAGCGACGCGCTGTTTTTCGCCGCCGGAAAGTTTCAATCCGCGCTCGCCCACCATGGTGTCGTATTTATCCGGTAATGATTCGATGAACTCGCGAATATGCGCCGACTCGGCCGCGCTGATCACCTCCTCGCGCGACGCGCTGGTATCGCCGTAGGCAATGTTGTAATAAATCGTATCGTTGAACAATACCGTATCCTGCGGCACGATACCGATGGCGGAACGCAACGATAGCTGCGTGACATCGCGGATGTCCTGGCCGTCTATCAATATATGCCCGCTATTGATATCGTAAAAACGGAACAGCAGGCGCGACAGCGTCGACTTGCCCGCGCCGCTCGAGCCGACGACAGCCACGCGTTTGCCCGCCGGGATGTCGAAACTGACATCGGAAAGTATCTGGCGCTTGGATTCGTAACCGAAGTCAACGTGCTCAAAGCGCACCGCGGCGCCGCTGACGATAAGTGGTATCGCGCCTGGCTTATCCTGGATCTCTTTGTTTTGCCGCATCAGGGTGAACATCTTCTCCATGTCCGCCAGCGATTGCTTGATTTCGCGGTAAATCACGCCGAGAAAATTCAGCGGAATATATAGTTGAATCAAGAATGCATTGACCAACACCAGGTCCCCCAGGGTCATGGTTCCCTTGACGACGCCGTTCGCCGCCAGCGACATCAACGCCGTCACGCCGATTGCGATAATCAAGCTTTGTCCGGCGTTCAATCCGGCGAGGGAGGTCTGGCTGCTTACGGACGCCTTTTCCCATTTCTGCAGATTCTCGTCATAGCGGCGCGCTTCAAATTCTTCATTGCCGAAGTATTTCACCGTCTCGTAATTGATCAGCGAATCGATCGCGCGCGTGTTCGCTTTTGAATCCATTTCGTTCATGGTACGGCGAAACTTGGTGCGCCATTCGGTCACCGATACAGTGAGTGCGATGTAAGCGACCAACGTGCCGACCGTGACAACGGTAAACCAGATGTCGTATTTGACCAGCAGGATACCGGCGACCAGGCTGATTTCGAGCAGCGTCGGCACGATACTGAACAGGGTAAAGCGCATAAGGGTTTCAATCGCGCGCGTGCCGCGCTCCATGTCGCGCGACACACCGCCGGTTTGGCGTTCGAGGTGAAAACGAAGCGACAGGCCGTGCAAATGGCGGAACACCTGCAATGCGATCCTGCGGATCGCGTGCTGAGTCACTTTGGCGAAGACCATGTCGCGCAATTCGCCGAACAGCGTAGTCGCCAGCCTCAATACACCGTAGCCGAGCAACAACAGAACCGGCAGCGCAAGCAGTGCGTTGGTTTGTCCCAGCGCATCGACAATACCTTTCATCACCAGCGGCACGCCGACGTTCGCAAGCTTGGCCAAAACGAGAAAAGACAGCGCAAGCAACACGCGACCGCGGTGTTCCCACAGATACGGCAGCAGGGTTTTTACGGTAGAGAAATCGCCTTTGCTGGCGGGGGCTTGCGGCGGGGTAACCGAATCTGAAGAATGTCTGCGCATGTTTCGCATTCTACGCGCAAACCCAAAGGGTGAAAATTATTAAATAAAATCAAATAGTTATGAATCAGCTCGAACCCAGCGGTTGCGCCCTGCGCGCTTCGCGCGGTAAAGCGCTTGGTCGGCCAATGAAACCAGTTCGGAGATACTGCTTTCTTCACGCAAGATCAAAGTACCGATGCCTGCGCTGGTGGTAATTACCTTGCCGACTGCCGCGTGCGCATGCGGGATTTGCATCGCTTCCACTGCTGCGCGCAGTCGCTCGGTTACCGCCTCCGCGCCTGGCCCATCGGTCTCGGGCAGCAACACAGCAAACTCTTCTCCGCCGTAGCGCGCAACCACATCGCCGGCGTCGCGCAACGTTTCTTCCAGCATCTGCGCGACCTGCTTCAATGCGATGTCGCCCTGCTGGTGGCCGTAGTTGTCGTTGTAGGGTTTGAATGAATCGACATCGAGCAGGATCAGCGACAACGGCAGGCCGGTGCGTTTGGCGCGACGGAATTCGCGCGACAACAAATCATCGAAAGCGCGGCGATTCGCGACGTTGGTGAGCCCATCGGTGAACGAAATACGCTCCAATTCCTGATTCACCCGTTGCAGCTCCCGATTCACGTCTTCCGCTTCCTTGGTTCGGGCCAGCACACGTTGCTCCAGCATGATATTGGCTTTCCTGAGCCGTTCATTACGCTTTTTTGCCGATGTCAGGTTGATGCGGCTGAGTCCCATGGCAGACATCAGGTTGGCAAAACCGAATTGACGCCATTGGGCGCGCACCCGGATGTCGAGCAGGCGTTGCACCGGCCCCCAGCCGGTGAGCGGCGAATAGGCTTGTGCCTCAAAGGTGTAATTTCCAACCGGCAATGAGTTGTATTGCACGGTTGATATCGACATGGTCGAAGACCAGGCGTTGTCAAAACCCAACATGCGAACGTGCATGCGCACGTCTTCCTCGTCGAGGAACCAGCCGGTGAACAGCGAAAACTCGACGGTCCATTTGCCGTAATTGACGACTGCCGACTCGCCATCCTGCTCGACCTTCGCATTATTCCAGACCTGTTTGCGCAGCCTGACCGTGGGCGGGGTGCTGAATTTTTCGAATTCGCGCAAATCGACAATGGTCAATCCGGAATTGAGTCCGCACAACATCAGCCCCGGCGCAATTAATGCGAGGCTGCGGCTGGTCGTGAATTCCCAGCCGGCGACGCCCATCCATGAAGTGATTTCCCGTTTTAATTCGCCGCTGCGCGCATCGTATAAACGCAAACCGCCGGCGCTGCCGACATAGATGGTATTGTCGGGGCCGAATTTTATCGACCAGCCGGCCAGCGGGTCGGTCGATTCCAGCAATAGTTTTATTTCGCCCGACGGCTGGCGCAGGAATATTTTGGCGTCGTGCAGAAATGCCATGCGTCCGTCGGCGTGTTGGGTGATGCCGTAAATGTTGGCGGTGGCCGACATGCCGGCTTCGAGGACCGGGCTGAATCCGGACGGTGTTTCAAGCCATAGCCCGTTGCCGAGCGTGCCCACCCACAATTTATTGCTGTTGTCTTCCAGAATGGAATAGACGTAGCCGAGCGGCTGGCCCTTTTCGGTAAGCACTTCCACCGCGTCGCCCGCCACTGTGCGCGCCAATCCGCGCAATGTGCCGATCCACACGCTGCTGCCGCGCTCATGCAACACACGCGCGGGCGCCGAGAGCACGGAATGGTCGGCGCCGATGCGACGCGGCGCATCATTACCGATAAAGGTATACAGACCCTGCTGCGTCGCCGCCCACACTTGGCCGGTGGCGCTCTCGAGGATATCCCATACTTTAAAATTGCGCAGGCCTTCGATCGGTTGTGCGCGATCCGCTTTGGTCAAATTATATTGTGCCGCACCGCGCTCGCCACCCAACAGGAAATTGCCGTTGCCCTTATCGCGCAGGCTGAAAACCGCACCGAGAAAGTCCAGCCGCGGACGGCGCATGGCATAGCGCAATGTGCTGATCTTGAATATGCCGCTGGTATCGCTCGCGCCCCAGATATTGCCGTGGTTGTCAGTGCAGAGCGCATTGATAATATTGTCCGGCAAGACCATATCGAGGATACGCCATTGTTTGTCCTCACCTTTGAAGCGCATGAACTGGCTGCCGATTCCCGCCCACAACAACTCGTCAGCCCATAACAAGGCGGTTACCGCGCCTTGCGGCTTTTCCGGCAGGAAGCTTCTCACCAGCGAACCGTCGGCGCGGATTTGCAGGATTCCGCTCTCGCCACCGATAAGGAGTGTCGCATCGGGCCCGCGCGCAATGGTCTGGATTGTGCCGGCTTTGGTCCAATCCCAGTTTTGCGGCGCACGCCAGCGTTCATTTTCACGGCAAAGCAGCCCAAATTGCGGACCCGCAGCCCAAAGATTCCCGGCGCCGTCAAACTCAAGGCCGGTCACCAACGCATTGGCAAGACGAAAATCGTCGGCACGCAGCAACTTGGCGCTGCGGGACTCACACGACACAAGTCCACGCGACGTTCCCAGCCACACAGCGTTTTTGTCGACGGCAATTTGCTCAACCAGGCCAAACGCCCAGTCGGCGACGAGCGGATGAATGCGCCCATCTGGCTCGACAATATCCAGACCGGTATCCGAGCCCACCCACACCCGGCCGTCAGGCGTGACCGCAAGTGTGCGCAGGCCCTGGGTCGTGAGGCCATCCTTGCGCGTGTAGGTGCGAATTGACGTGCCGTCGTAATTGGCGAGGCCGCCGGGCGTGGCGAACCAGAAGATACCTTGGGCGTCCTGGACTAAATGATGAACTTGACCGCTCGGCAACCCTTGGCCGCGGCCGATCGTTCTCAGCGGAATTCGGGCAAGATTCAGGCTGCCTTTGGCATGTGGCTCTGCAATGACGCTGGTGGCTGTGGGATTGGAGTTCACGGTTATACCCGGGAAATTTATCCCAACCATGGTAACGTGATAATCCCGCCAATGCCAGCAGCATCAGCGGGAACTTCGACTAATTGCCCAGCAAGGCTTTTTTCAGGCTGGCTTGTACCGCCTCCGGGCCGATCCAGATTTTCAGTAAGGCCCGGTTGAAATCTTCGCCTGCGATGGTGCCCTTGGTCTGGCCGTTAAGTTGCACGCGCGTGCCGGTGCCGGGAATGTAATCGAGCGTAATGACATTGCCCGGCGACGCTTTACCGACGCTGGTCATGATGCCATCGAATTCTTTCATGCGCGCTTCCAACGGCGCGAGTTCTGCCGCCGTATTGTTGGCTTTGACACCTTCGTGCAATGCTTCCAATAATTGTTCCGCACTAAGCTCGCGGCGAATATTCAATTGGATGCGTTTTGCTCCGGCGTCGGCCAGCACATCTTCCGCGCTGGTTTTTTTCCCCGCTAAATAAAGCGACGCGACATAGACTTTGAACATGAATTTACTGCGCATGCCCGCGCCGTTAAGCGTCAACTCGGTGCCTTCTACCGTCGCTTTGTCCGGCACGTTGGTGCCGGAAACTTCAAACGCGCTCACATTGGTCGCCGCCAAAAACACCAGAGCAACTAATGTCGAAATAATTTTTTTCATGCCGATTTCTCCTTGAACGAATTTCAAACCGCTTCAAAAATTCCCGCTGCCCCCATGCCGGTCCCGATACACATCGTCACCATGCCGTACTTCTGTTTGGTGCGGCGCAAATTATGCACCACTGTTGCTGCCCGCACCGCACCCGTTGCGCCCAGCGGATGGCCTAACGCAATTGCCCCGCCGAGCGGATTGATCACCGCCGGATTCATGTCCAGCTCCTGTATCACCGCCAGCGATTGCGCGGCAAACGCTTCGTTCAACTCGATCCAGCCCATGTCGGATAATTTCAATCCGGTCTGGGCCAAAACTTTGGGTATCGCCGCTGCCGGGCCGATACCCATGATTTCGGGCGGCACGCCTGCGGCCGAAAAGCCGACGAACTTTGCCAACGGCGTCAAACCGTACTGCTTTAACGCTTTTTCGCTCACCAGGATGACCGCACCGGCGCCATCGCTCGTTTGCGAACTGTTGCCGGCAGTGACGCTGCCCTTGGCGGCGAAAACCGGCCGCAGCTTTGCCAGGCCTTCGAGGCTGGAATCCGCACGCGGTCCTTCGTCGCTGTCGGCAATGCGCTTTTTATGCACGATTAGGCCGCTGTTCACGTCAGGGAAAGCTTCATCGATTTCGTAGGGCAGAATTTCTTCCTTGAAATGGCCGGCCGCCGTCGCAGCGATGGCTCTCCTGTGGCTTTCCAGGGCGAATTCGTCCTGTGCTTCACGGCTGACTTTCCATTTGTCGGCAACTTTCTCTGCCGTCAATCCCATGCCGTACGCCATGCCGTAATTCTCTTCTTTGGTGAACACAGAATGGTTGATGGCGAGTTTATGCCCGCCCATCGGAATCAGGCTCATGGTCTCGGTTCCCGCAGCGATCATCACGTCTTCTGCACCGGTGCGTATCCGGTCTGCCGCCATCGCTACGGCGGTAAGCCCCGACGCGCAAAAGCGATTCACCGTCACGCCGGGAACGGTATTGGGAATGCCCGCCAGCAGCAGGCCGATGCGCGCGACATTCATGCCTTGTTCGGCTTCGGGAATCGCGCAACCGACGATCACGTCGCCGATGGATTTGGGATCGAGGCTGGGCACTTTCGCCAGCGCACCGCGCAAAACGAATGCCAGCAAATCGTCGGGTCGTGTATTGCGGAACATGCCGCGCGGCGCCTTGCCAACCGGGGTACGAACTGCGGCGACTATATAGGCGTCCTGAATCTGTTTGCTCATGATTTTTCTCCGAATTAATTGCGTAACGGTTTGCCGGATTCCAGCATCGCGCCAATGCGCGCCTGAGTTTTGGGGTTTTTGCCCAGGTCGATAAAATATTTTCGCTCCATGTCGAGCAGCCATTTTTCGTTCACCAGGCTGCCGCCCTCGATTTCACCGCCGCACATAATTTCGGCTATGCGCGATGAAATCAAAAAGTCGTGGTCGGAAATAAATCCGCCATCGCGCATATTAACCAGCATCATTTTAATCGTGCCCAACCCGGTCTTGCCGACGACGGGAATTTCATTCGCCGGCAATGGCGGACGATAAGCCGATTCCGCCATAGCACGCGCCTGTTGCTTGGCGA
>JBAVXA010000097.1:0-4634 GCA_049698095.1 Burkholderiales bacterium | reverse complement strand
CGAGACGATGGCTCTTCAGTCTTTGCCGGCAAAGATTTCGGGACGAAGTTGCGATACTATTATTTAGCCAAACAATCCGGCACAAAAACAGGGAGGGTAACGCGATGAGGAATATGAACAAGGCATCAATGACAACGAAGATGGTTGTCGGCGCGATGGTTTTTTATGCGGCCTTCGCATTTGTCGGCGACGAGGCGCAGGCGCGGCAGCGTCACAAGGGACAGCAGGAGCACAAGCAGAGCGTTGCCGGCGATTTCGCCTATTATGTTTTGGCGCTGTCTTGGTCGCCTTCGTTTTGCGCAACGCAAAGCGTCGAGGCGCAGCCGGAGCAATGCGGCGCCGGTCGGCGTTTCAGTTTTGTGGTGCACGGGCTGTGGCCGCAATTCGATAAGGGTTGGCCGCAGGATTGCGCCACCTCCCAGCCGAGGACCGTCGCGGCGGATTTGGTGTTCGACAGCCTTGATATGATGCCGAGCAAAAAACTCATTCAGCATGAATGGGAAAAACACGGGACGTGTAGCGGGCTTAATCAGACACAATATTTTGAAGCTGCGCGCACGGCGAAGGATTCAATAGCGATACCGGCGAAGTATCAGGCGCCGACAAAATACGTCATGACCAGTCCGATGGATTTGAAGCGGGATTTTCTGGCGGTGAATCCTCAGCTGGATGACAGCATGATCGCGTTGACCTGCAAGGACCGGACGCTGCGCGAGGTCAGGATTTGCATGGATAGGAATTTGACCCCGCGCGCATGCGGCTTTAATGAGCGCAGGCAGTGCAAGAGCGAAAAGATTGTGTTGCCGCCGGTGCGTGGTGGTTAGTTGTTTGCTGTTTTCTGAACGGCTGAAGCTGATTCTGCGCTATCGCCAGGACGACAGGATTTTCCGCCTTGTCCACGAAATGATCGGGAAGCGATTTTGCGCGGGAGGCGTTAACGAATAAATCAATGCTGCGTGCCATCCTGAGAGCAGCGAAGGATTCACCGATTATTTCACCTCCGACTCAAACTGGTGTAGGTTAATTAGTTGAATATAATCAAATAGTTAAATAATCACTTGTGTAAACTTGTTTGTCTGGTAGTTTGCCAATATTCAGCGTGCGAAGATTTGGCCACGAGCTGGAGGTAAGCGGCTCCCAAAATCGTCGCACACTATTTTTATAAGGGGGATTTGTATGAAAATTACTCGTCTGATTCAAATAACGATATTGATGTTCGGTTTGCTGTCGTTAAACGTTAACGCGCAATCCAATAACCGGCTGGCAGAACTCAAGGCGCAAATCGGCGAGACCGATCCCGACTACAGCGGCGCGTTTCATTTCCACGGCAAGACCTACGCCAACAAAAAGGAATTTATCGACAGCGGCGCGCGCTGTTCGACGCGCCATGTGAGCGACGCGGAAAAAGCCCAACACGATAAAATGCTCTCCGATTTCAGGCAGGCCAACCCAGGGTCGGCTGATCGCGCGATCGGTTCAGTCAGCATTCCGGTCTATGTGCATGTCATCAGCGCCAACATAACGGTCGCAGGCGGTAATATTCCCGATTCGATGATTACGCAGCAGATCAGCGTGCTGAATGCCGCGTACGGCGGCGGCACCGGCGGCATTGGTTCTCCCTTCACTTTCCGTTTGGCCGGCACTACCCGCACGGTCAACACAAGCTGGTACACCATGACGCCGAACTCGACCGCCGAGACGCAAGCCAAAAATGCTTTGCGTACAGGCGGCCCGGGCACGCTGAATATTTATCTGGCCAACATCGGCCAAGGCTTGCTCGGCTGGGCGACGTTCCCCACCGACTACGCCGCTAATCCGAAGCGCGACGGCGTGGTGGTTCTCACCGCATCTTTGCCCGGCGGCAGCGCAACGCCTTACAACCTCGGCGATACTGCGACGCATGAAATCGGCCACTGGCTCGGGCTTTATCACACCTTCCAGGGCGGCTGCACCAACGCGAACGACAACGTGAACGACACGCCGGCCGAACGCTCCGCCGCCTACGGCTGCCCGACCGGCCGCGACAGCTGCTCCGCGCGGAAATACCCCGGCCTCGATCCAATCACCAACTTTATGGATTACACCGACGATGCTTGCATGTACGTGTTCAGCGGCGGACAAGTATCGCGCATGGACACCCTGCACCAGCAATATCGCAGTACCTTGTAATTTCTTCGTCTGAAACAAAAAGCCGCCCGAGGGCGGCTTTTTTGTCGGCTTCTTGCGGACAAACTTCTCAATGAGTTTGCTTAATGCAGACTGGGAATATTTTCATTGGTGCGCATGCGCTGGATAAAACTGCTGCCGCACGCAAGTTTCTTCGCCAGCGGCGAATGGACGTCGATGATGCGCCAGAACGGCGTGACCTGATCGATCTTTTTTCCCTGCTGGATTTCATCCCAGGCGGCTTCGGCGACAATGCGCAAAAAAATTCCCGTTGATATGGGACACATGGCGTCGGCCTGATAGGCACGCGCAAAACGTTTGCGCATTTCGGCTGGATCAATGCTGCAGCCGTAAGGAATCGTGTCGATGAATTCCTTTACCAGCATAGGCGTGCCGATGAACAAGGTCTTGCCTTGCGCAATACCAGCGAAAGGTTTGTCCAGCACGACACGCTTAGGTTGAATGTTCGGGGAAAGTTTTTGTTGCCAGGTTTTCGCCACTTTGCTGCGCCTTCAGCCTTTCAGTTCTTTCTCGATCAGCGCATGCAGCTTGGGGAAATCCAGTTCGCCGACGACGCGCTGGATAATGTGGCCCTGTTTGTCGATGATGTAGGTGGTCGGTGTGAGCTTGACGTCATTGAAATCGCGCGCGTGCTCGCCGCTGACATCGAGGGTGACAAAAAACGGAAGTTTGTTTTTTTCCGCATACGCCAACACGTAATTTGGCGGGTCGTAGCTCATGGCGACGGCGATGGTTTCCAAGCCTTGCGGCTGGTATTTGTTATGCGTTTCGATCAGTGCCGGCATCTCGGCAATGCAGCCGGGGCAATTGGTCGCCCAGAAATTCACCAGCACGACTTTGCCTTTGAGTTTTTCCAGCGAAGTTTTTTCGCCTTTGATGGAAACGAATTCCGCCGCCTTGGGCGCATCGATTTTTTTCGACAGCGTCAAGGTAAACGCCGCGATGAGTATCAGCGCGAGTCCGAGGCCGACGAATAGTTTGGGTGGCGATTGCATACGGATAGTATAAAGACAAGTTCGCAGCGCGGCTGGTTCAATCGCGGCTTAACTAAAATAATCAATATAATCAATAAGTTATTATACGGCCCGTCAACTCGAAAACTGTTTCACGATATGCTGCAAGCGACGGCTTACGGCGATTCGCTCGTCGGCGCCTTTGAGCATCACGACCCAGTGTGCTTCGCCTTCATCCGGCTTCACGCGCTCGAATCCGTTAATGTGTCGATTGGCTACCAGCACGCTGCGGTGCACGCGCGTGAAGCTGTCGCTGAATTCATTTTCCAGCGCGGACAGCGATTCTTCCAGCAGATATTCGCGCGCAGCAGTTTTGACGGTAATGTATTTTTGTTCGGCGCGCAAAAACAAAATATCCTGCAACGGTATCAGCAGAATCTTGCCGCGTTCGGCAATGGACAGATGACTGCGCGCTTTTAGCGCCGCCTGCTGCAGCGCCTCGGGTTTCAGCGGTTTGGCGACAAGGGTTTTCTGCAGCGCAGCGAGCAAACGTTCTTTGCGGATCGGCTTGAGCAAATAGTCGATTGCGTTTACTTCAAACGCTTTCAGCGCGTGCTCTTCGAAGGCTGTCGCAAAAATTATCGCCGGCGGCGTGGCCAGATTTTGCGCGTGGCGCGCGACTTCGATGCCGTCCATGCCGGGCATGCGGATGTCGAGCAGCATGATGTCTATCGGCTGGTTTTGCAAAATCGCCAGCGCGGCGGCGCCGTTGGCAGCCTCGCCCGCTACAACATGCGCAAACAGGCCGCGACAGTCGTCGAGCAAATCGCGCATGCGGTTACGCGCCGGGGCTTCGTCGTCGACAATCAGGATGCTGGTTTCGCTCATATATATAGTATGGTTATTTTTGTCGGGTATACGGCAAGGTGATGGTCGCCTGATAGCTGTTACCCGTCACCTGCGTTTTCAGGCTGGCCTCGGCGTCGAAATGCAGCGACAGACGCTCGCGAATATTGCCCATGGCCATTTTGTTTCCGCTGTGATGCGAACCTTGCTGTGAGTACGGGTTGCGCAGGACAATGATGACCTGGTCGTCTTTGTTGCGAAAAATATTCAGGTTGATTTCGCCCGGCTCGCTCAGCGGCTCGATGCCGTGATAAACCGCGTTTTCCAGCAGCGGTTGCAGAATCAGCGGCGGCACCAACGCGTCACCGGGCATTTTTTCCACATGCCATGCGACCTGCAGCCGCTCGCCGAGACGCAGTTGTTCGAGATCCAGATATTGGCGGCACAGGCGCACTTCGTCATCCAGGCGCGTCAGTTGTTTGTTGTCGGCCATCAATACGCGGAATAATTCCGCCATGTCTTCCAGCGCGCGCTCGGCACGCTGCGGTTCCTTGCGCACCAGACTCAGCACGGCGTTGATACTGTTAAACAGGAAATGCGGACGGATGCGCGCCTGCAACGCCTGCAAGCGCGCCTCGGTCAGCGCGG
>JBAVXA010000096.1:0-7387 GCA_049698095.1 Burkholderiales bacterium | reverse complement strand
CATTGCTCGATTTTTCCGGCCTGCCGCGCTTTACCGACATAAAACCCGAACACGTCGCCCCTGCCGTCGACGAGCAGTTAGCTGAAAATCGGGCGTTGATACAAAAATTATTGGCCGACACCGCGCAACCGACCTGGCAGAATTTTGTTACGCCGCTGGACGACGCGGCGGAAAAATTACATCGCCTGTGGGGCGCGGTATCCCACCTCAACTCGGTCATGAACAGCCCGCAGCTGCGCGACGCGTACAACGCCAACTTGCCCAAGGTCACGGAATATTCCTCCGAGGTGTCGCAAAACGAAAAACTGTTTGCGCGCTTCAAGTCGCTGGCAGCGAGCGACGCATTTCATGCGATGTCGAAGCCGCAGAAAAAGATTATCGAAAACGATTTGCGCGATTTTCGCCTCGGCGGTGCCGATCTGCCCCCTGACCAGAAGCCGCGGTTTGCCGAACTGCAGGAGAAACTCGCCGATCTGGGCGCAAAGTTTCAGGACAATGTGCTCGACGCTACCAATGCCTTTTCCTTGCTGATCGAAAACAAGGATGAACTCGCCGGCGTGCCGGATGATGTATTGCAGGGCATGGCGGAAGAAGCGCAAAAGGATAATCAGACCGGCTACAAAATAACGCTGCACTATCCAAGCTATATGCCGGTCATGCAATACGCGCATAATCGCGGCCTGCGTGAGAAACTTTATCGCGCGTATGTCACGCGTGCGTCCGAGTTCGGCAAGCCCGAATGGGACAACTCGCCGATCATCGAGCAGATTCTCGCGTTGCGCAGCGAACTCGCTGGAATGCTCGGTTATCATAATTTTGCCGAGTATTCGCTCGCTACCAAGATGGCCAAGCGGCCAACACAAGTAATTGATTTTATTGAAGAAATTGCAATAAAAGCAAGGCCTTACGCGGACAAGGACGTGCAGGAATTGCAGGCGTTCGCACGCGAACAATTGAACATCGACAAGCTCGAATCGTGGGATATAGCCTACGCGTCGGAAAAGCTGCGCGAACAGCGCTATGCGTTTTCCGAGCAGGAAGTGAAACAATATTTCCCTGAGACCGTGGTGCTGCCCGGCATGTTCAAAGTGGTCGAGACGATTTACGCCGTCAATATTCGCGTGGCGCAAGCGCCGGTGTGGAACAGCGACGTGAAGTTTTTCGAGATTCTGAATCTTGACGAAAAACCCATCGGCCAGTTTTATCTCGACCTTTATGCGCGCAGCACCAAGCGCGGCGGCGCGTGGATGGACGATGCCATCACGCGGCGCAAAAAGCCGCACGGCATTCAGATTCCCGTCGCCTATCTCACGTGTAATTTTTCCGCGCCGGTCGGCGGCAAGCCGGCAGTGTTCACGCACGATGAAGTGATTACGCTGTTCCATGAGTTCGGCCACGGCCTGCACCACCTGCTCACGCAGATCGAAGAGCTCGGCGTATCCGGCATTAACGGCGTGGAATGGGACGCCGTCGAATTACCCAGCCAATTCATGGAAAATTTCTGCTGGGAATGGGAAGTCCTGAAACACATGACCAGACACGTCGACACCGGTGCGACGTTGCCGAAAGAATTGTTCGATAAAATGATCGCGG
Organism: Burkholderiales bacterium; assembly: GCA_049698095.1. Classification (GTDB taxonomy): domain Bacteria; phylum Pseudomonadota; class Gammaproteobacteria; order Burkholderiales; family JBEEJL01; genus JBEEJL01. The sequence goes on along the minus strand of JBAVXA010000096.1, from coordinate 5,794 downwards.
CAAAAAATTTCCAGAGCGGTATGCAGACCCTGCGCCAACTGGAATTTTCCCTGTATGACTTGCGCCTGCATTATGACTACCAGCCGAAACGCGAGACCATGCAACAGTTGCTCGAAGAAGTCCGCAGCCATGTCGCGGTCGTGTTCCCGCCCGACTTCAACCGCTTCGCCAACCAGTTTTCGCATATCTTCGGCGGCGGTTATGCCGCCGGCTATTACAGCTACAAATGGGCGGAAGTTTTATCCGCCGATGCCTACGCTGCGTTTGAAGAAAACGGCGTGCTCGACGAAAAAACCGGCGACAAATTTCGCCGCGAAATTCTCAGCATGGGCGGCAGCCGCCCGGCGATCGAATCGTTCAAAGCATTTCGCGGACGCGAGCCGAGCATCGACGCATTGCTTCGCCACAATGGCATGGCGGCATAAAGACCCCGTAATACTGTGAGCAGGCGCTTACATCAAACAATTGCTTGAATTTTGTCGGCCGATTCCGCATAGTGAGCGTTAAGTGAATTATTGTTGAAAAACAGAGGCTTAATGTGAGAAAAGTCACACTTTTGATTCTTATGCTGGCGTTTTCGGTGAGCGCGCAGGCCGAGCTTTACAAATGGACCGACAAATCCGGCGGCGTACATTATTCCGACCAGCCTCCACCGGGCGACGTCAGAAGCATCGAGCGCAAGAAAATCGGCGGTAATGTGATTGAAGGTCAGGATAATTTCGCGCTGAAAGAAGCGTCACGCAAATTTCCTGCGACCTTATACGTGTCTGACTGCGGCGATCCATGCAACAAGGCTCGCGCAGTATTATCCAAACGCGGCATCCCGTTTACGCAAAAAAATCCCGAAACGTCCGCTGAAGATTCAGTCGCCTTGAAAAAGCTCGTAGGCGGACTGGAAGTCCCGACTTTGATTCTCGGCCAGACCACCCCACTGAAGGGGTTCGAAGAATCTTCGTGGAACGCCTCGCTGGACGCGGCTGGCTACCCGCAAACCAATCCCAAGGCGCCGTCTGTCGAAAAAGCCGCCTCCGAGAAGGCAGTCGCCGAAAAAGCGACGCAGGATAAAATCGCGCAGGAAAATGCCGCCGCAGAAAAAGCCAAGGCCGAGCAGGACAAAAAACCCGCACGCGAAAAATCCGGCGCAAACTGATTTTCACCTCAGGCGGCGTGCAGAACAGCTTCGCGAGCCGCTCACGGCAGTTGGGCAATAGCCACGACAAGCACGCCCGACGCCGACAACGCAAAATCACAGGCGGCAAAAGCCCCGCTGCAAGCTGCTAAAATGACGGCATGAAACTCGCCACCTGGAACGTCAATTCCCTCAAAGTCCGCCTGCCGCACGTTATCGATTGGCTGACTGCGCATCAACCCGATGTGCTGTGCCTGCAGGAAACCAAAACCGAAGATCATAAGTTCCCGCGCGAAGAACTCGAAGCCGCGGGTTATCACATCGTCCACGCAGGGCAAAAAACCTACAACGGCGTTGCGCTGCTATCGAAAATCCCCGCGCAAAATATTGTCGTCGGCATTCCGGGCTTCGACGACGAACAAAAGCGCGTGCTGTCGGCAACCTTTAACGATGTGCGCGTCATCTGCGCTTATATTCCGAATGGCCAGACAGTTGGCTCAGAAAAATATCAGTACAAACTCACCTGGTTGACCGCGCTCAACAATTGGCTCAAAAATGAACTCGCGCAGCACAAACATCTTGCCCTGCTCGGCGACTACAACATCGCCCCCGAAGACCGCGATGTGCATGATCCCGCAGCGTGGGTCGGGCAGGTGCTGGTCAGCGAACCCGAGCGGGAAAAATTCCGCGAAATGATCGGGATGGGATTGAAAGACTCGTTTCGCCTGTTCGAACAGCCGGAAAAAAGCTTCAGCTGGTGGGATTACCGCATGATGGGCTTCCGCCGCAACTTCGGTTTGCGCATCGATCACATTCTGCTAAGCGAGTCGCTCGCCACGCAATGCACATCCTGCGTCATCGACAAGACTCCGAGGAAGTTAGAGCGCCCGTCCGATCACGCGCCGGTGATGGCGGAAATTGCTGTATAGGCAAAAATCTCGTATAGGCTTCTTGGGCGAAGAATGATCTTTGCCGACGGCAAAGGTAATGTCGAAACCAAAAAGACTGCGCAAGCTGGAGCGGCGATCAGATCAAACGCCGGTAATGGGGGAAGTTGCTCAGGCAGTTCGTACATATTATGTCGCCAGAATATTTTGATTTGAATGGCGCAGATCGGTCATTAGCTGCCGGATACATATTGCCTCTGTAGCGGACATTCGATCCGTATTATCATTTCATATTCGAATCGAGAACTAACATGAACAAAAATGAATTGAGGGCTTACATAACATCGAGATGTTCCGTGAGATTCATCAATCCTGGCCGCTAGTTCCGGTGAATTATTATTTGGCCTCATGAGCCAAGAAAATTAGAATTATGTCCAAAGGGAAAAACTACGATAACTGGTTACTCAATAGTGAGGATACAATGAAAGTAGAAATTGCATCGCTGCAGGAGAGAATGAGCCAAGGTGGAGATTGGCGAGCATTTCGCGACGAGATTTCTGCCTTACATATGGGAGCGACTACCGAGGAAGAATACGTTACTTTGCTTCAGGCTCACAGGAATTTGGTAGCAGTAGGCAGGCTCGCCTTTGATGAGGAAACATACGCCAAGCTTCTTCCCATTGCAGCCGCTGAGTATAGGAGCTTCCTGAACAAAGAAGCGATGGAGGACGGCACGATTAATCCCGTACTGTTAGAGCGCGTGACTCGCAGGGAAGTTGAAGCTGAGAGGCTTGACCCTGATGACAGTTTCAGAACACTTGCGGCCGCAGGAGCTTCTGTTCTTGGCGATACCGGAGGGTTGTCTACCCATAAGTGCAAACAGGGCGACTGGTTTTTCTATGGAATGGCAACTGCGGGCATCTTATCTGCGGGGCTGGCGCTAATTTCAGTGTCACCACTCTGGCTGATCGCGCTTGGTTTTTTGGTTGGTTGGTTCCTAAACGAACTTGAGCGCAAACGTGTCAAAGCAACGATTACTGCGCGGCGCTTATGAACATATCCAATATGGAGCCGGCTTCATTGTTCGATCGGACGTCGCACATAAAGCGGCGACAGACGGCTCGAGTTCAGCCCTTACTTTCAATAGAATATCAATTGGAATGAACATCGAATGGATAGGAAGTCGTTGCATTCTTTGCCTAAAAACGAAGCCGCTTTCAATCGAACATATCATCCCCAATTCAATTGGTGGCGTACTTACCAGCAGCATTCTCTGCAAAGACTGCAATTCTCATTTAGGTTCTGAGATTGAAGCATGTATCCGGTCTGACCCAACAATTCGTTTAGCAGCCAACCAGCTGAGCGAGGTAAATTCTTCTCTAGCTCTCAAGCTCGAAAAGGGGCAGCCGTTCATTATCCATGGCGGAACTGGAAAAGAGCCTGCCTATCTTGAGAATGGAGAAGTTCGAATTCATCCGAGAAGAGCCGACGATGGATCGCTGATACAACCAACTGACACCACCCGGAACACGGTTTCGAAAATACTGCAAAAACAAGGAGTGTCGTCGCTTGATATCTCCCAAGCATTATACAAACTCGAAAACTCGGAACCGAATTCGAAGGTTGAGATATATCCAGGTCTCGATGTTATTTCGTGGACTCCAGAAAAAGCCGACCCGGACTTATCCAAGAGCGAGTTAGCGAACCCATTGATTCCGCTAAAAATCGCTTTTGAATTTCTCACCTTGCATCTAGGGGAGGCGATTTATGACGAAGCCCTCCAGTTTCAAGAACTTCGAGCCGTGATGCTTGAATGTAATACATCCGCGGCCTGCTTCAAAGTCGAAAGGCTCCTAGCCTCGTCCTATAAACCTTTTCATGGAATATGCCACGAGGGGAACGCGCCATATACAACTGTACAAATTCGACTTTTCGGAAAATTGGCATTTCGTGTACATTTCTTACGGCTCGCCGCGAATGGACCTCGTTTCATGTATACGCACGATTTGAGCTTAGGTAAGGAGTTCATTTCAGAAACCACCGCGAATGCCGCATAGAAGTAGAAAAAATTGCTCAAATAAATGCCAGAGGCCGCGATCTTCCTTGACCGCCGCACTGGTCAGTCTTCAATCGTGGATTCGCATTTTGTCGAACGTCCGCTTACCAAGCCAACGTACCTCAGCTTTGGGTCGATTATCGCCATTCAATATCTGTATCTTAAGAACTAAAGAATAAAAATGCCCCGCAAGCGGGGCATTTTTTTCGTACGTCGAAATACCAAAATTACTTCGGCATGATGACAGTATCGATGGCGTGGATGACGCCGTTACTGGCTTCGACATCGGCCTTCACCACGCTGGCGGCATCGACTTTCACCGCGCCGCCTTCTGCGTTGACGGCGATGCTCGAGCCTTGCACGGATTTCACGGCACCGCTTTTCACATCCGCCGCCATGACTTTTCCGGGCACCACATGATAGGTCAACACCGACGCCAGTTTGGTCTTGTCGGCGAGTAACGCATCGAGCGAGGCTTTAGGAATCTTCGCGAAGGCCGCATCGGTTGGCGCGAACACGGTGAAGGGTCCTTTGCCTTTCAGGGTTTCCGTCAGGCCTGCTGCTTTGATCGCCGTGACGAGGGTGTTGAACGAACCTGCCGATACGGCGGTTTCGACAATGTCGGCCGCGTGCGCGGAGATCGAAAGGGTGGATGCCAACAGCGTGGCGCTTACGATCATGGATTTTAAGGCTAATTTCATAATATCTCCAAGTTAAAAAAAAGAACGACAAGCCCTCAGCCATCCTTACGACTGCATGGAATTTGGATTCGTTCAAAATGATTCATTAACTATTTGATTATATTGTATTATTTTTTGTCGCGATGCGGTATCAAATGCTTCCTCACCGCATTTAATTTGGGCTATAACTCTTCATGCAACATTCGATAAACAAGGAGAATCCAATGGCAACGCAAGATACCTGTTGTTCCCTCGCGCCGTATTTCAAAGTTCATCCGGGCAAGCTGGCTGAATTCAAAACGTTGACCGAGGCATTTGTGGAGAAAACCAAAAGCGAACCGAAATGTTTGTATTACGGATTTTGTTTTGACGGCGATATCGCGCACTGCCGCGAAGGTTATGCCGATGCTCCGGCATTATTGGCGCATCTGGAAAACGTCGGTGCGTTATTGCAGCAAGCGTTGAAGATCTCCGACATTACGCGTCTTGAAGTGCATGGCCCGGCGGCGGAACTGGCAAAACTCAGCGCGCCGATGGCCGCGCTGAAACCGCAGGTGTTTACCCTGGAAAACGGCATTCGGCGCTGACATGCTGCAACTCAGACCCAGCTGCGAATGCTGCGACAAGGATTTGCCGGCGTCATCGACCAAGGCGCGCATTTGTTCGTTTGAGTGTACGTTTTGCGCCGACTGCGTTGATAACATTCTGCACGGCGTCTGCCCGAACTGCGGCGGGGAATTTGTCGTCAGGCCGCGTCGTCCGGAAAACAAACTTGCACGCTATCCCGCTTCGGCGCAGAGGGTTTTTAAACCGGCGGGATGCGGAAAAAACGCGTGAGGCGGCCGGCGGTTGCGCAGGATGCGCAATTGATATGCAATGAACAAATTCTCATGCGTTGTGCGCATGCTGCGCTGTTGCTGCTTGACGCGATAAAGGCAGGGAGGCGAAAGGCAAAGCGCCTGCGTTGCTGTGCCCGGCCGTTTGCTGCGACCTAATCTTTATCGCTTTCGCTTTTATCCAACCCCAATTCCTGAATCTTGCG